>JAFUJU010000012.1 GCA_017468055.1 Elusimicrobiaceae bacterium | reverse complement strand
GATAATGCCTTGCCATTCTTACCCGATGATGCCACGTTAGATGCATTGTATTCAGGTGAAGCTTCTTGGGGTGATGTGTTTGGAAATGATGCTGATGGCGGATTTGAAAGCCACTTAGATGAAGGCAATCCTATCCCAGAAATAGACTTAACCAATCCCCTCCCCAACAACTAAGCTGTTTTAAATTCACAAATCCCCCGCCAAAAGCGGGGGATTTGTTTTTCCCCCTCTCTTGCAGAAATTATCGTACGCGCGCGCGAAGAAAAAATATTTAAAAAAAGGTGGTACTTTTGTGTAAAATCTGATAGAATGGATTAGATGTTTTATTTTATTTTAAAAGAGGACCATTATGGACGGAAATACAACCAAAAAGCCCGTAGTAGTCGGTATCGGTGAACTACTGTGGGACGTTTTCCCCACCGGCAAAGTGGCCGGCGGTGCGCCGATCAACTTTGTATATCATGCTACGCAATTGGGTTCTGAAGGTCATGCTATCAGTGCGGTAGGTAATGACTTGTTCGGTACGGAAATTATCCAAGAGTTAGAAAAAAATAACATTGCCTATCTCTGCGAAACTATTTCTTACCCCACCGGTAGCGTAAAAGTAGAACTGAAAAACGGTCAGCCCAGCTATACCATTATTGAAGACGTAGCTTGGGACCATATTCCCCTTTCCCAAAAAGCCATTGAACTGGTGAAAAAAGCCGATGCTGTGTGCTTTGGTACCTTGGCTTTGCGCAATAACGACTCCAAAGAAACGGTGGAAACCTTGGTGGGTTATGCCCCCGCAAGTGCCTTGCGCTTCTTTGATATTAACTTGCGCCAACATTACTACAGCAAAGAACTGATTGAAGAACTCCTTTCTAAAGCCAATGTTTTCAAAATCAATGATGATGAAATCAAAGTCATTACAGAAATGTTTAACTTAGAAGGCTCTGAAGATGACATTTGCAAGTGGTTCTTGGAAAAATATAATTTGCGCTATGTCGTATTGACGGCTGGCGATAAATACAGCGTCATTTACTCCCCCACCGAAGTATCTCGCATTGACACCCCCAAAGTGCAAGTGGCCGATACCGTCGGAGCGGGTGATGCTTTCTCCGGTGCTTTTGTAGCCGGCATTTTAGCGGGCAAATCCCTGCGCGAATCCCACGAACAAGCTGTCAAAACGGCTGCTTTCGTGTGTACCAAAACCGGCGCATGGCCTGCTTATAATTAATAAGGAGAATATATGACTGAGAAGAAAGAATCTTCATTAGTTGCAAAATTAGTACCGGTAATGCTAGCGTTCTTTGCCATGGGTTTCGTGGATTCCGTCGGCACCGCTACTAACTACGTAAAGGAAAGCTTCGGTTTGTCTAACACCGTAGCCAACCTCTGCCCCTCTATGGTGTTTTTCTGGTTCTTGGTGTGTTCCGTTCCTACGGGCATGCTGATGAACAAAATCGGCCGCCGCAAAACGGTACTTATCAGCTTGGGTGTAACCATTGCCGCTTTGGTGCTTCCCTTGCTCTCTTACAATTTTGCGACCATGATGATTGCCTTTGCCTTGTTGGGTATCGGTAATGCGTTGATGCAGGTTTCTTTGAACCCCTTAGTGTCTAACATTGTAAGCGGTGCCAAATTGGCCAGCTTCATGACCTTTGGTCAATTCGTCAAAGCCATCGCTTCTTTCATCGCCCCGATTTTGGCCGCTTGGTTTGCTGCCAAATATCAAAACTGGGCCTTGATGTACGGTTTATTTGCCGTGGAAGGTGTGATTGCCTTTATCCTCTTGGCTAAAGAAGACATCAAAGAAGAAGAAATCACCGGCAAACCCTCTACCTTTACGGAATGTTTGGCTTTGTTGGGTAACGGCACCATTTTGTTGTGCTTTGTAGGTATTATGTGCCACGTAGGTATTGACGTAGGTACCAATACCGCTGCTCCGCAAATCTTGATGGACCGCTTAGGCTGGCCCTTGGAAAAAGCCATCTATGCCACCAGCATTTACTTTATGTTCCGCACCATCGGTTGTTTCTCCGGTTCTTTCTTGTTGGCTAAATTGCCGGCGAAAGTGGTGTTTGGTGTCAGCGTATTTTTCATGTTAGCTGCTATGGGCGGTTTGTTTGTATTCCAAAGCCACTGGCCGCTTTATGTATGTATCGCTTTGATCGGTTTGGGTAACTCCAACATTTTCCCGATCATCTTCTCCCAAGCCTTGCTCCAATTACCGGAAAAGAAAAATGAAGTCTCCGGTTTGATGATTATGGGCTTAGTAGGCGGTACGGTATTCCCGTTGTTAATGGGTTTTGCCTCTGATGCGATAGGCTCTCAAGTAGGCTCTGTAGCCGTTATGACGGTGGCAGTAGTGTACTTGGTGTTCTTGATTACCAAAATCAAAAAAATCGCCTAGTTTTTTCTAGTGATGAGGCCCCGCGAAAGCGGGGCTTTTTTTTATATATAACGGCATTTTCATTTGCGGGTTTGAAGTTGGGCAAACAATTTTCCATATTTAAGTTTCTTGCCTCCGCCTTGCCTGCGCCGTACCTGACAGTACTTGCCTTGGCAACTAGCGGAGACAATAAATCATAAATCTGAAAAATCATGCTACTGGCAATAGTTTTTCATTTGTTGCGAACGGCAACGGCTTTTGTCTTTACCCCTGTCATCCCACTCCACTCACCTCCGTCATTCCGCGCACACCCCCACCGTCATCCCGCACACCCCCCCACCGTCATCCCGCAGTGTCTTTGTGCGGGATATAATGCCGTTTTCTTTTAGTAACCACTTTTATATTGCGCACAGAAACCTTGCGCAATGACAACAAAGGGAACTTGTTTTTCATTTGTTGTTTTCCGACGGAAAAATAGAAAAAACTTGACTCATTTTTTTTTTTTGATACAATTTTTCCGTTGCATACAGAGCCAAGTCTTAAAGGGTATTTGTTTAGCCTTAAAGACGCATATAAGGAGAGAAAAATGAAAAAAGGTTTTACGTTGATAGAACTTTTAGTAGTGGTTTTAATCATTGGTATTTTGTCATCTGTGGCTTTGCCGCAATATACCAAAGCGGTGGAAAAAAGCAGATGTGCCGAAGCAGAATCCGTATTAGCTAGCTTGCGTGTAGCGGCTGAGGAATGTTTATTAGCAGGTGGCGGTACAAATTGTGGTGATACGGATAATTGGAGTATTTCTATTCCGGAATCTAAAAATTTTACCTATACCACTGTCGGCGGAGATGATACAAATATAACATTAGAGGCAAGAAGAACAGGGGATACTTATAGATTATATAAGGACGCAGGCCCCGGTTCTAAACCCACTGTTTATTGTGACGGAACTGACTGTGCAAAAGTGGGATTTACCAAAGATTATACTGAAAATCTTATGACAGTTGGTTCTCCTAAAATACGATAAAAATTAGACCTATAAAAAACCCCGCTAATTGGCGGGGTTTTTGTATTTTAAATACTAATTTTTCTTCCTAATTTGCACCCCTTCCGGAGCGAGTAATTGCTTTTCTTGAGGAGTGTTTCCTTTTAATTTTCCAACGATATCAAACAGCAAGTCTCCGCTGGTTTTGGGGTCATAAATCTTTTGTTTTTCGTTACTTACTTTAAAGGGAGCCCCTTCATAGTATCCTTGCGGAATGTGGGCAATGGCTGCCACCCGATAAATGCGTTTATTCTTTACTTTTTTCCCGTTAATTTTGAAGGAAGTAATTTTGACGGGATTTTGCTTATTCTGTGCATTATATTTATAGGAAATTTTTACATTTTCAGAATAAGAAAACAAAGAATAATCCCCATTTTTATCGTGCTTGATACTTTTGGCAATCGCATCTTTAAGCTGTTTTCCCGATATATCAAAGGTCGATACATATTCCGTATAAGGCAGCAACTCCGTCATATCGCGGCCGGTCAGTTGGCCTGCCAGTAAATCACGCCGAATCCCCGGCAGTTGAAACATGGCCATATCAATTTTTTCCCGATCGCTAACCCATTGATACATCTCTTCCGCCACCAAGCGGGCCACGGCAGGGGCAGCATCCCCTTTGGCGGGATATTTGGGGAGTAAGACGGGTACAGTAGCAAAAACTTCGCGCAAAGACTTGTCCTCTAACGTTTCTAACAGGGCAGCCGTTTCCGGCTCTTGCTCTCTGTCTAAGCGAACATACTCGGCCTTTATACTTTTTAATGCTCCACTTTGATCATCAAAATCAAAAATGACACGGCTGGTGCCCTCCAGCATGGCTCCGCTTTCCACAAATAAAGGGCCTTTTTCGCCCAATTTACGGGTGTTTTGAAGTACATGGGCATGACCACCTAAAATCACATCAATGTTTTCCCGTGCTGTTTTTACGCCTTCTAAAATAGGCAGGAAGGAGGAAGGTTTGCGGGCATCTCCGATAGAATCATGCATTAAAAATATCACAGCATCGGGCTTATGCGTCCGAACCTCTTGTATGGTTTTTTCCAGATCTGCTCCCGTAATTTTGACCAAACTCATACCACGCATACCGGATCCGTCTAAAGAAAAACCGATAACGGCCAATTTCTTCCCCCCCACTTCATAAAAAGCATAGGGCTTTAAGGTTTTGTTGGGGATTTGGAAATCTTTGATATTTATGGACAAAATATCACCGTTAAAATGGCTTAAAGTATTGCCCAAGCGTTCATCGCCAAAGTCACTATCATGATTGCCGATAGTTAAGGCTGCGTAACCTTGCCCTTTGAAATTTTGTGCACTTTTGCCCGCTCTGTTCATTAAATCAATGGATAATTTACCATCAGAAGCATTGGCCTCTTTGTTGCCGCTGCTAAAGTCGCCCGAGTCCAGCAAAATAAAAGGGCGCTCTTCTGCTTGAAGCACCGATTCCAGTGCGGCAAAACCGCCGTAATTTTGGCCGTTTTTATCGGCACGGGTAAAGAAGTACCCATGAATATCACTGGTGTGATAGAGGGCAATTTCCTTAGCAAGAGCCGACGGGGAACAGAAGGCCCAAAAAAGTGCGGCCAGTGTAAAACATCTGAAGATTAATTTCATGTTCGTCCTCCTTAAAAAGTCCTTTTGCTTTATTGTGCCATAATTGGCTGTAGTTTGTAAAAAAGCCGCCCTATGGAGGCGGCTTTGAAACTTAGGCATTGATGATATATAGCAGGTTAGTTTCTCCTGAATGGCCGAAGGGGATCCCTGCTGTTACTACAATTTTTTGTCCTGGTTTTACCAGTCCGCTGGCCAAGGCGGCACGTTTGGCCTCGGTGGATATATCATCAAAATTTTCCAAGTCTTTCACCAGAATAGAGGTTACCCCCCATACTAAGGCCATGTGTCTGGCAGTTGTCAGTTTGGGTGTTAAAGACAAGATGGGCAAAGCAGGACGGTATTTGGCCGTTTTGAGGGTTGTTTTGCCGGAGTCGGTAAAATTGACAATAATGTCGGCTGTTTGTACAGCACGGGCCGCCACCCATGCGGCGGCTGTAATAGCGGTTTCCACCGTGCTGGTGTTGATAGGGTCTCGGCGGATTAAGTTTTTAAGATAACTGGGGTCTTTTTCCACACTTTTAATAATATTATGCATGGTGCTGACAGCTTGTTGCGGATATTTACCTGCGGCTGTTTCGCCGGAGAGCATGACCGCATCTACCCCGTTGTATACGGCGTTAGCCACATCGGAAGCTTCAGCGCGGGTCGGTGTGACGTTTGTAATCATGGATTCTAACATTTGCGTAGCAATAATGACGGGTTTGCCGGATTGTCTGCACACGTCTACAATGCGCCGTTGTAATACGGGCACCATCTCAGTGCTGACTTCCACTCCCAAATCTCCGCGTGCTACCATGACGGCATCGGCCAACTCTACAATTTCTACCAGATGTTCCACGGCAGACGGTTTTTCTATTTTAGCAATGATTTGTGCCTTGGAAGTCATCAAACTGCGTAATTCCTTTAAATCTTCCGGTCTTTGCACAAAAGACAGACCTATAAAATCCACCCCCAGCTTTTCAGCGGTTTGTAAATCTTTACGGTCTTTAACGGTGAGCGCACTGATAGGCAACTGCACTCCGGGGACGTTGACTCCTTTGTGATTAGATAAAATTCCCCCCACCAGTACGGTGGTTTGGGCGGACGTTTCCGAATGGGTATCTACCCGTAAGCGGATCAAGCCGTCATTTAACAATAACTCCAAGCCGGACTTCATCGCTTGGAAAATTTCGGGGTGGGGCAGACAAACGCGGGTTTCGTCTCCTAATTCTTCAGACATGTCCAACGTAAATTTTTGGCCGTCTTGCAATTGGACGGATCCGTTTTTAAAGTTTCCTACACGCAGTTTCGGGCCTTGTAAGTCAGCTAAAATTCCCAGAGAAATGCCGTATTTTTTCTCCAAATCGCGGATTGTTTGCACGCGGCGCGTCATTTCTTCTTCGGTTCCGTGGCTAAAGTTCAAGCGGAAAACGGATACACCGCTGTGTATCAGGTTTTCCAACATTTGCGCACTTTCGCTGGACGGGCCAACCGTGGCAATAATTTTACAGAAAGTTTCATGAACTAACATATTCTTATCCTCTTTTTCTCTCAATATTCTTACATATTTTATTATTTTATACACTTCTTTGTCTTGGTTTTACAAGCAGGGGGCAAATGGGATAAAATAATATATATGGAACCTGTTTTTACCCCCAAAAAAGATTATTTTGCCCCTATGCACACCACCGAGCATGTACTGAACCAAACCATGGTGCGTATGTTTGGGTGTGCGCGTAGCAAAAATGCCCACATAGAAAAGAATAAATCCAAATGTGATTTTTTTCTTTCTCAGGCTCCCACTTCAGAACAAATACAGGAATTGCAAGAAAAAGTAAATGAGGTTTTAGCTCAACATTTGCCCGTTACGCAAAAAATCCTTTCCCGAGAGGAAGCATCTCGGGTGGCGGGGTTGGATTTTTCCAAATTGCCTGCCGATGCCGGCAATGAGCTACGCATCGTGTTTGTGGGTGATTATGATGCTTGCCCGTGTATCGGAGCACATGTGGAAAATACGTCTCAGACGGGGCAGTTTGTCATTTCTTCTTGGGCTTTTGAAAACGGGCGACTTCGCATCCGATTTAAATTAGAAACAAAAGGAAATAAATATGAATAAAATAAAAGCAATACTCTTATGTGCTGGTCTGTTGGCTGTTTTAGCGGCTGACTTGCAAGCCCAAAACACCAAACGGGGATGGGAGCTGGACTTGAAAAAAGCCTCGCTGGATCTGTCCTCTACCGAAGTTAAAAATGCCAAAGAATATCAAGACTTCCCAAATGCCAAATTGACCTCAGACTCGGAAACTTTGGTCAAGGGACATTTGCACTTAAGCGGAAATTATTTTGCGCGTAACTTTGTATGGGGTAACGAATTACTCTTGGATTATGGCAAAACTACCCTGAAACCCGTTGACGGAGAAAGAACTACTAACGAAACTTCTGACAGCATTTTATTTACATCTTCTTATACGCACCGTTTGTGGAAAGCCGAAAATGCCTTGGGCGGTTTTGAAGCGGGTCCATTTGCCTCTTTATCTTATCAAACGGAGTTCAATTCCCAAGGGGAGTCCCCTCTTAAAAAAGTGCTTCGTGCGGCGGCCGGTGTAAAAGTATTTGAAGGTACTTATATTAAAAACTTTCAGTTAGCGGCATTTGCTGAAGATGATTTTACGTATGACCCTTCTTCGGAGAATTACGGTTGGGAAGCCTTACTTCGTGTAGAACAGCCCATTCGTGAAGGTGTCAAAGGCGTGTATAGCGGTATGTTTCGCAATTATCTCTACCGTAGCCGTAAGGAAGCCACGGATATAGACTACGAAGCCGGTGTGGACGCCCGCTTGGACGTGGCTGTTATGAAAGAAATTTCCATTGCCCCTTTTATCCAATACTACACCGCCCAAGCCAGAGCTTTTGGAAAACGCGGGCAAAACTTACAAATCGGTATTTCTTTTGGCTTTAGTCATACCTTTATCAAAGCCCAAGAAGTAGAATAATAATTTTAATTGTTTGAATTTGTTACACAGGGTAAAACTTTACGTTTTACCCTGTTTCTTTTTGCTGGCTGTTTTCTGAAGGAAAAGTGTCCTCATACTTGACACGTTTTTTTTTTTTGCTACAATTTCAGCGTTGTAATCAGGCCTAAGTCTTAAGAGTTGTTTGTTGGGCCTTAAAGCTGTGTAAAAGGAGAGAAAAATGAAAAAAGGTTTTACGTTGATAGAACTATTGGTAGTGGTGCTAATCATTGGTATTTTGTCTGCAGTGGCCTTGCCAAAATATCAAATATCGGTTGAGCGTAGTAAAACAAGCCAAGCTTTTGTAAAACTCAAGGCTGGAATAGAATCGCTCAAACGTTATCACATGGAAACAGGAGAATATCCTCAAGCAGCAATGGCCTCCTCTTTATCTACGCTTGATGTGTTGGATATTGGTCCTATTGAAGATGATAAATATTTTACATATATATACATATATGCCCCAGCTCCACCTTATTTTGTGGCTACCAGCAGAGAGGGTGGTTATTTAATAGGTCACAAGGTTGATGGCAGCTATTATTGTTTTGCTGGAAGTGAAGATGCAGCAAGAGAAAAATTAGGGGAAAGAATATGTAAAATGCTGTGCAATGACAGCTCTTATATTGCAAATAATTATTGCTATTTCTGAGAGTAGTTAAAAATCAAAAAACCGCGCTGAAAAAGGCGCGGTTTTACTTTGTAGAAAGTTCTTTACATTTTCCGTGCATAGACGATTTCTTCCCCGTCATTGCTAATCAAAACCAGCATGGCAGGCGTGACTTGTTTGACAGTATAGCTTTCCGTAAAAACAAAGCTTTCCCCTCCATATACGGTTTTGCCCGTTAAGGTCGGGTTGTTGCCCTTTTGCGTCCATGTCTGATATTGTAGATTTGGCATATTAATGCTGTGAGCTTGGCCCCCCTTCTCAAATACCATACCGTGAAACTCTCCTTTTTTTAAAGGAACGGGCTTGGTCCATTCCCCCTCCACAGAAACAGAGGTATTACAAGCCCAAGAAAAAAATAATATTAACGCAATAAAAGTTTTTTTCATACTTATAGTTATTTTACAAAATCTCTTGTAAAAAGAAAGAAAAATACCTACAATAAAAAAAGATGTGATCATCAAACGGAGGTTTTATGAGAAAAATTGTTATTCCCTTGCTTCTTTCTTTGGTAGTTTTACCTGTTTTCGCTGAGGAAACAGAACAACAAATCCTTGAAAAAGCACAAGCCCAAGTCAAATTGCAGTTTAGAGCCAGTACTTCAGCCAAAAGAGCGATAGAGGCAGCTTCTTCCGCGGCCGCCGCCGCAGAACTCAAGGCCCAAACGGCTGCCCAAGCTGCAGCCAAAGCCAAGGCCGATGCGGATATTTCCGCTGCTGCCGCGGCCGATACGGCCAACAAAGCCAAGCTTTCTGCCCAAGCCGCAGCCAAAGCTAAAACCGATGCGGATATTTCCGCTGTTGCTGCGGCTGATACGGCCGCCAAGGCCAAAGTAGCCGCGTTGGCTGCTGCCAAAGCTAAAGCTGATGCTGACGCTTCCAAAGCGGCCGCTGCCAAAGCTAAAGCCGATGCAGATGCTTCCAAAACAGCCGCCGCACAAGCCTTGGCTGATGCCAATAAGGTAAAAGCCGATGCGGATAAAGCTTTGAAAATAGTAAAAACCGGCTGCCCCAACCACCGTATCAGTGATTCTTGTGATTGGTGGCCCGGTGTTGTAAAACAGGTAGAAGCTACCTCCAAATCAGCCACTGCCTTAGCCCAAAATACAGCTGCTAAGGCTGTTGCCGCCGCCAATGCCGCTGCGCAAACAGCTTTAGAAGCCCAAAAGAAAGCAGACGCTTCCGCCCTTTCTGCCGCTGCTGCTAAGAAAGAGGCCGATACTACTGCCGCCGCTGCTGCCGCGGCTGAAATCAAGGCCAAAACGGCTGCTGCTTCTGCCGCCGCCGCCAAAGTGGCTGCCGATACTGCCAAACAAGCGGCAGATGATGCAGCTATAAAAGCCAAAACTACTGCGCAATCTGCCTTGGTCGCTAAACAAAATGCCGATGCCGCGGCTCTTGCCGCTGCTGAAGCGGCCCGTAAGGCCCGTGCGGCTGTAGGTGCGGAAAATAAAGCCTTGACGCAAGAAATTGCGAAAGAAGTGGCAAAGAGCTATAAAGAAATTTATGCCGGAGCCAATAAGCCTCAAGCCAAATAAACTTCTTTTATTCCCCCGTTTAGAAACGGGGGATTTTTTTGTCCTTTTTTCTATTCTCAACTTTCTTTCGACTATAAAAAATTCAAACATTTGTTTGAAAAGTTATTTTTGTTTTGATAAAATATATACAGTGGTTTTTTGGATTTTTTTATGAAAGATACCCGTATCAAACTCATACAAACTGCCGCCCGATTGTTTGCCAAAAACGGTTTTTCCGGCACTTCCGTGCGCCAAATCAGCACCGCTGCCAAAACCAATGTGGCCGCCGTGCATTATCATTTTGGCGATAAGAGAGGCCTTTATTTGGCTACGGTAGCCCATTTAGTAGAGCAAACCAAGAAATCTTTGGCCAGCGGTCCGGACGGGTTGGATATGTCCCAACAGATAGACGCTCTTACCCGCGAAGAATCATTAGCGTTATTTCATAAAGTTTTAAATAAGATGCTGGATATGAGTTTTGACCGTAAAAATATTTTGTTAGAGCGTATCTTTGAGCATGCCCAGATGGAAAACTCCGGTCAAATGGTTAAAATGTTGTTGGAATACGTGGCTAATTTTGACGGGCCTTTCTTTAGACATTTAAATCATTTGACGGGGTTAAAGTTAGGCTCCAGTGAGTTAATTTTATTGGCAAATGCCGTCTTTCGGCAGGTGCATATTTCGGACTTTAACCGTTTTGCTATTTTGCATTCTTTAAAATTAAAAGATTATACACCTCAGATCAAACAACAAATTAAAGATATTGTATGGCATAACACATACGCTATTTTAAAATCATACGAAAAAGGAAGTAAAAAGAGATGAAAAAATATCTATTGCTACTGGCGGTCATTTGCGCAGCACTGCCGGCGGCGGCCTTGGACCCGTTGGGAGTCTATAAAGTCCGTCCGCCCGAAGGTTGCGTAGAGAAAGACGTAACCGCTGAAGAAATGGGGCTGGAGGATTTAATTCAGGTCAGCCTTTGCACTAACCCGTCGTTAGCTGCTGATTATATGGGGGTTAAGGCTTCGGAAGCAGGGTTGGGTTCCTCCCGCGGGGAATATTTACCCAGCATTACCCTGAAGGGGAGCGGCAATATTACCGGAGAACGGCCTGAAGGAGGCTCTTATACCCAAAACGAGCCTTATTCCGGCAAAGCGGAAGCCTCTTGGCTATTGTTTGATTTTGGCGGGCGTGGCGCACGTATCAGCCGTACGCGGGCCTATCTGGACGCGGCTAACTTTGGTTACAATGCTTCTTTGCAAAATTTAGTCTTATCCGTACAGACCGCCTATTTGAGCCTGTTGGCGGCGGAAGAATCGTTGGTAAGTTCTAAGGCCAGTTTAGATACTTATAAGCAGTCTTATGATGAAGCACAAAAGCGCTATAAATTGGGTATGGTGTCTTTGAGTGATAAATTGCAAGCCAAAACCCGTTATGAGCAAGCCTTATTGACGGTGGTGCAACATGAAAACCAAGTAAAACAATACAGTGGTAATTTGGCCGTACTCCTTAACCTTACCCCCTCCACTCAAATCAAATTGGCCAAACCGGAGTTTGATGAAAAGTTTATTCAAATTGAAAGTGATGATGTGGAAGAAATGATGAAGACCGCTTTGGCAAAACGGCCCGAAATCCAAGCCCAAGAAAGCACTGCCCAAGCGCAAAAAGCCAATTTAACTTCTGCCAAAACGCGTATGTTACCCAGCATTGTTGCCAATGCCTCCGCTAGCTACGGGGATAACTGGAAACATAGCTATCCGTATGGGGTGGACAACTCAGCGGGGCTGATGGTATCTTGGCCGTTGTTTTCCGGTTTTTCCAATATGTATCAAACGGCACAGGCTTCTTATCAGTACAAGCAAAGCCAAAGTCAAACCGAAAATTTGAAACGCCAAATTGAAAATGAAGTTTGGAGTGCCTACCAAAATTACAAAACGGCTTTCCGCTCTTATGAAATCAGCCAAACCGTGCTGGAAAGTGCTGAAGAAAACGAAAGAGTGGCCTTCCGTTATTATGAAGTAGGTAAAGGCGATATTATCAATTTGTTGACGGCGGTGGCCCAACTGGCCGATGCCCGTCAGAACAAAATCACGGCTTTCTATAGCTTACTCTTAAGCAAAGCCAATCTATATAAAAGTATCGGGAAGAATGAATTATGAAGAAAAGAACCGTAGTCCGCTGGACTAAATATACGCTCGTCCTGTTAATAGGCGGGTTTTTAGGGTTTGTCATTAAAGGCAAACTTTCCGGCGCCGGCCAAATGCAATTTGGCGGTGGCGGCCAAATGACAGTGTTGACGGAAACTCTTTACAAGCGGCCTGTGGCCTTGGGTAAGACGTTTATTGCCAAAGTAGAGGCCATTAACGCTTCTGATGTGACTCCGCAGGTATCGGGCTATATTGATAAGGTGCTTTTCAAAGACGGCTCTTTTGTTAAAGAAGGAGATGTCTTGTTTGTGATTGACCAAAGCCGTTACAAAGCGGCGGTTTCGTCTGCCGAGGCTTCTTTGGATAAAGCCAAAGCCAGCTTGAAACAAATTGAAAGCGACTACAAACGCCAGCTTTCCTTATACAAGGAAAAAATGCTTTCCAAGGCGGATTTGGAACTGGCTGAAAGCAACTTAGCCAGCGCGCAAGCCAATGTAAAGGCCGCGCAAGCCAGCTTGGATTTAGCAAAATTAGATTTGGAATATACGGAGGTTCGCTCCCCCATTAGCGGTTATGTGGGGAAAGCTCTGATGACCAAAGGAAACTATACCAATGCTGCCGCCAGCCGTTTGGCCCGTGTCATTCAAATGGACCCGATCCGTGTAGTATTTTCTATCACGGATAAAGAACGCTTGAGCGGTATGGACCAACTTACTACGCAACAGCCGGATATTCAAATTGCTTTGCCGAACGGCGAAACCATAGAAATTCCTTCCGCCTCTGTATTTTCTGACAATGAAATCAATGCAGATACGGCCACCATGGCTGTCTATGCACAGACAAATAATGCTCAGAGCAAGTTAGTCCCCGGAAACTATGTGAACGTAACGGTTAGCACGGATAAATTCCGCCCTGCCATTTTAGTGCCGCAAACGGCTGTGGCGCAAGATGCCATCGGCCAGTATGTGATGACCGTAAACGCAGAAAATGTGGTCGTTCAAAAATATATTACCACCGGCGATAGCGTAGAAAACAAATATGTGGTTTTATCCGGTTTAGAAGACGGTGATAAAGTGGTGCCCGTGGGCCATCAGAAATTGCAGAATGGCCAAAAAGTGAATGTCAGCGAAAAAAACGTGCCCGTAAATACGATGGCCAAAGTAACGCCGGACCAAGTGCCTGCCGTTGACGAAAAAGAAAACAAACTGGAGGCTTAGTAAAAAATGTTTTCTAAATTTTTTATTAACCGCCCGCGTTTTGCTATCGTTATTTCGCTTATTTTGTGTTTAGCGGGTTTGATTTCTATTTTCTCCTTACCGATTGCCCTGTATCCGGAGGTTACTCCCCCTGAAGTGGTGGTGATTGCCCGTTATCCGGGTGCCAGTGCAGAGGTAATTGCTAAAACGGTCGGTATTCCGCTGGAAAGTAAAGTAAACGGGGTAGAGGATATGTTGTATATGAGTTCCTCTTCTTCCGACGGTTCTTACAGTCTGACGATTACCTTTAAAACCGGTACCGATCCGGACTTAGCTCAGGTAAAAGTGCAAAACCGTGTGGCTCAAGCCCAGGCCTTGCTCCCCGGAGATGTTACTCGTCAGGGGATTAGCGTATTTCGCAAATCCTCCAACATTTTGGGTTTTATTTCGTTCGTATCGCCCAACAAGACAGTTTCGGAATTGGAGTTAAGCGACTACTTAAATAATAACGTTCAAAAGAATATCAGCCGTATTACCGGCGTAGGGGATGCAATGGTGTTTGGCTCGTCTAAAAGTATGCGTGTATGGTTAGACGCAGACAAAATGGCCGCACTTAATATCTCCGTACCCGATGTAACGGCGGCTATTGCCAGCCAAAACTATCAGCCTTCTTTAGGTAAAATCGGTGCTCGCCCCAGCGACGGCAAAGTAATGACCGTATTTGCTTTGCAGACTGATGGCCGTTTAAACAATGCTAAAGACTTTGAAAACATCATTGTTCGTACTGATGCCCAAGGCGGTTTGGTCAGACTTAAACAAATTGCCAAGGTAGACGAAGGGCAAGAAAGTTATAGTCATTTGGCCGAATTTGATGCCGGAGCCTCTGTGCCGATGATGATTAACTTGGCTTCCGGGGCCAATGCCGTAGAAACCATGAAACTCATTCGGGCCGAACTGGAGCGTTTATCCCAGTTCTTTCCTGACGATATGGATTATGAGTTCTCTGTAGACACGACGGACTTTATTAATGCCTCTATTAAAGAAGTAGTAGAAACCCTGTTGATGACCTTCCTGCTTGTTATCTTGGTATGTTATGTGTTCTTGCAGGACTGGCGTGCTACCTTGGTACCGGCGGCCACTATTCCCGTGTCCTTACTGGGAACCTTTGCCATTATGTTGGCGATGGGTTACTCCATTAACACCTTTACCTTGTTTGGATTGGTGCTTGCCATCGGCGTGGTAGTAGACGATGCTATCTGTGTGGTGGAGCGTGTCATTTACCTGATGAACAGGGAACATAAATCCCCCCGAGAGGCATCTTTGCAGGCGATGGACGAATTGTCCGGTGCATTAATCGCCACGACCTTGGTGCTTTTAGCCATTTTCGTGCCGATCTGTTTCTTGGGCGGTATTACCGGCGAAATTTACAAACAGTTTGCCGTTACCATTTCTTTGGCTGTTTGTTTCTCTACGCTTAATGCGTTGTCTTTGTCTCCTGCCATTTGTGCTACGATGTTAAAACCGATTGCGGAAACAAAATTCTTCCCGTTGCGTTGGTTTAATATGGTGGTCAACCGTGGGGCACGCACCTATCGCTCCGCTGTACGTAAAGTGGCTCGTAAAATGTTGATTATCGGCTTGCTGTTTGGCGGTTTGTGCTTGCTAAATGGTGCCTTTTTGAAGTTTGCCGATACCTCCTTTATTCCGTTGGAAGATCAGGGGATTATCATTATGGATATTCAACTGCCGGAAGGCGCCTCCTTTGTTCGTACGCAGGAAGTGATTAAAAAGGTTACCCCCATCGTGCGCCAAATGCCGGGTGTGAAACATTTGACCTCTGTTATCGGACACAGTTTGACCAGTGGTTCGGGGGAGAATGTGGCCATGGGATTTATTTCTCTGGAGCACTGGAGTAAACGTAAAGATGCCTCTGTTAAGCAGTCTGCCTTGCTTAATCAGTTAAATGCCAAACTGGCAGGGATTGCCGAGGCTAATATCCGTTTGCTGGAAATGCCAGCCATCCCCGGATTAGGTACTTCCAGCGGGTTGGATTTGCGCATACAGTCTTTAAATGACTTTGACTATAACAAACTACAAAGCAATACGGAAGGAGCCGCTTATAAGATGATGATGGATCCTTCAATGCAGATTGCTTTCTCTACCTTTAAGGCCAATACGCCCAATATTTATTTGGATGTTGACCGTACCAAAGCAGAAGCCATGCATGTGCCCGTGGCCAGTGTGTTTGCCGTGTTGGAAAACTATTTAGGTTCTTCCTATGTAGGCGACGTAAACTTCGGGACGCAGGTTAATAAGGTAATTATTCAATCGGATTGGAAATATCGCCTTACACCGGAAGATATTAACAAAATGTATGTTATGAATACGAAAGGAGAAATGGTCCCCTTGCGTTCTTTGGTGAATTTGCGCTATATCTTATCCCCCCGCCAAATTATGCGCTATAATCAGTATCCTGCCGCCACTATTATGGCTACGCCCACCCAAAGCACAGGTGAAGCCATGCAAGTAACGGAAGAACTGATGAAAAATCTGCCCAAAGGTTATTCCTATGAATGGACGGGTATGAGTTATCAGGAAAAGCAAAACCAAGGCCAAATGCTTATTTTGATTATATTAGCGGTCTTGTTTGCGTACTTATTCTTGGTGGCCCAGTACGAGAGTTGGTCCATTCCTGTGCCGGTACTAATGTCTGTAACGGCCGCCGTAGGTGGCGGATTACTGGGAATGTGGCTGACCAATATGCCGTTGAGTATTTATGCCCAGTTAGGGTTGGTGCTACTAGTCGGATTGGCGGCTAAAAACGCCATCTTGATTGTGGAATTTGCCAAAGACGAACGGGAAAAAGGTGCTACGGTATATAATGCAGCTATGGACGGATTAACACAACGTTTCCGCCCCGTGCTCATGACGGCATTCACATTCATTTTGGGTATGATTCCGATGATTATCGCCTCCGGCGCCGGTGCCGCCAGCCGCCGTTCTTTGGGTACACCTGTATTCTACGGCATGCTTTTGGGTACTATTGCGGGCTTGTTCTTAATTCCCTTATTCTACATCTTAGTACAAACCATGGTAGATAAATGGGAAGAACGGAAACAAAAGAAAACCCAAGAAATTCAAACAGAAAAATAAGAAAAACTTTTTCTGCTTTCCTTACCCCCGATTTTGAAGTCGGGGGTATTTTTATGGTTAAAAACATATTTGTTTAAGACTGTATATTTTGTTTTTAAGAGGTTTTTGTTACAACTGCAAGGGGTAATTATTGAAAACAGGAAAAAGCAGAAAATAAGGTGTATTTTGCTTTTTAAAACGCATCAAAAACCCCAGCATTTAAGAAATGCCGGGGTAAAAGCTAAAAAGAGAATGTTTAATCTTCTTTCTTATTCTCTTTTTCTTTAAATTGCATAGCATATAGGGCAGAGTAAGCACCGCCTTTGGCCAAAAGGGCTTTATGGGTGCCTTCTTCTACTATTTTTCCGTCGTTAATGACAGCAATTTTGGTAGCATTTTGAATTGTTGACAAGCGGTGGGCTATTACAACAACCGTTCTGTTTTTCATCAAGTTATCCAAGGCTTCCTGTACTACGCGCTCGGATTTGTTATCCAACGCACTGGTGGCTTCGTCCAAGATAACAATCGGCGCATCTTTGATGAAGGCCCGGGCAATGGCCAAACGTTGCTTTTGACCGCCGGAAAGTAATAGGCCTCTCTCTCCGATTTCGGTATCTAATCCATTGGGAAGCTCTTTGACAAACTCTTCCAAACAAGCATTTTTAAGGGCGGCCCACATCTCTTTTTCCGTCGCATGAGGATTGCCCAGTAAAATATTTTCTTTAATGGTGCCGGAGAATAAAAAATTATCTTGGAAAACCATGGCAATCTGCTGGCGCAAAGACTTTTGGGTCAGCTTTGTTACCGGCATATCATCAATAGTTACGCTTCCTTTGGTGACGTCATATAAGCGCGGAATTAAGGCAGAGACGGTACTCTTTCCCCCTCCGGAATTCCCCACCAAGGCTACAGTGCTTCCTACCGGAATTTCCAAATTAATATCATGTAATATTTCCCGTCCTGCCACATATTCAAAATGTACATTTTTAAAGAAAATACCTTTTTTGATTTCTGCTAATTCTTTGGCATCTTTGGCATCTTTAAGGGCAGGTTGCAAATCCAAAATTTCAAAAATACGGTCAATAGCTAAGAAGGAATTTTGAATGGCCACAAAGTTATTTCCTACCCCTTTTAACGGAGTGTAAAGCATCATCAACGCGGCGATAAAGGCCACAAAGTTACCACTGGTAATGCGTCCGCTGACGATTAAATAACTTCCACAGCCGATTACCAACCCAATCCCTACAGACATAATAATATGCATTAACGGGGAAAGCCAGTTGGTTGTTTTGACCATTTTCATAGCTAAAGCAAAGGTAGTATCGGTCGCTTGGTGAAAGCGTTTACTAAATTCCGGCTCCAAAGTAAAAGAACGAATGGTTTTGTTGCCGGAGAAAGTTTCGTTGTAAATAGTCATAACAGAAGAAAGGTTGACTACGGATTTCTTTACAATTTCTTTCATTTTCTTTCTTACAAAAACGATAGGATAGAAGAACAATCCCAATACGGCAATGGCAATCAATGCCAAGTGCCACGAGTTGTACAACATGACAATGGCTAAGGCAATGGAAGAAAAAGTTTTGGAAAGAAACTTTTTAGTATTTTCCACCAAACCGTTGGAGGCGGTTTCTGCGTCGTTGGAATATCGGTAGAGAATGGTGCCGGAATTGTTGTTATCAAAATAGCTGCTGTCCATGCAGAGTAGTTTTGCATAAAGCTTGCGTTTAACACCGATGGTAATTTTGTTGGCTACCCATGTATTTAGATAGTTAGAGGCATATTGCAATACCCCTTGCAAAACAGTAAATCCGACGATCAAAAAAGGAATCATGGCAGAGAAGTTGGGCTGTTTATCCACCATCACTTTGTCCATAAAAGGTTTCATGAACATGGCTACCGCTGCATCTAATCCCCCAACGGGAATAGTCAAGAAGACCCCTAACGATGCCCGAAACCAAAAAGGCTTAATGTAAGGCCACATTCGCTTGGCATTGATGACTAATTGATTTTTAGAAATCATTTTTTTAATCATAAAAACTCCAAAAGGACAAATCCGTTATTTAATACTATATATAGACTAATTTTAGCATATTTTATATTGTCTAATACGGGAGAAGTAATAAAAGAATCTTGTAAAAAAAGGGAAGTGTTGTCCCCCACTTTTCAAAAATCATGCGTCCCCCATTTCGTCCCCCACTTTTTTCTCATTTTTTCTTGATTTGCCTTTTCATACCTTTACACATCTTTATATGTTTTACGACGATAAAGGCATAAAAAATCCCCGCTTTCGGCGGGGAAATCATTTGTATAGTAAAACGGAGAGGGAGGGATTTGCCTTCCGGTCGTTTTGTTGACTCAAAACGCCTGCAGTCCGGCCTCGCGGTTTTTGCCTTTCGCCGAGTGGAACTTTTAAATCGGCTCAAACAAAAACATCGCTGCGGTTTTCAAATCCCTACGCGGCATAAAGCAGTTTATGCCGCTGCCATTCATTATAAATTAAAAAAGCACCCTTTCGGGTGCTTTTTTAAATTCATACGGAGAGGGAGGGATTTGAACCCTCGATACAGGAATTAACCTGTATGGCGGTTTAGCAAACCGCTGCCTTCAGCCTCTCGGCCACCTCTCCAAAAAAGATTTTATTATTACGACTTAAATATTATAACAAATAATGAAAGTATTTTGTTATTTTTTATGAAAAAAGTTAAAAACTTTTTTTCAATCCTTCGTCTAAAGAAGTAAATTCCTGCCGGCTAAGCTCGCGCCATTTGGCACTGGAGCAAATCCAGTGACCGGCAATGACGGCCTCTTTCACCTTATCATAGTTAAGGGCGGGCTGACTGCCGGATATACGGGCAAAAAAGGAATAGATATTGGCAGCTATTTTAAGGACCCATAACGGAGCATTGGGCATAAAAGGTTTACGCACTCCCATAGCAGCGGCCATTTTTTCAATAAAAACCGGCCATAAATAAGTGGCCTCCTCACTTATAAAAAAAGTTTCTTTATGTGTACCTTGCAACTGAGTAATCAGGACTAAAGCTTTCACTAAGTCTTCTACATAGACAAAGCTAAAAAGGCCTTTTCCGGAAGTATTTACCATCAGGCCTCTGCGAACCCAAGAAGCAATTTTGGAAACACCGGAATCATTCTTTCCGTACACAATGGGCGGGCGGACAATGGTCCAAGAAATACCTTCTTTTAGAGTTTTAACGGCTTCTTCTCCCCCCAGTTTGGTAATACCATAATCAGAGCAAGGAGTTGGCGTATCAGATTCCGTGCGCGGTTGGGTGGCCGTAGGGGCAAAACCGCTGGCGGCTAAACTGGATACATAAATAAAACGTTCCAAACCTTCCGTTTGATTGGAGGCTTGGACCATGTTTTGGGTGGCAACGGTATTAGCCCGATGAAAATCGTTAAATTGAAAACCAAAGATTGCAGCTGCCAAGTGATAAACATAGTGGCAACCTTTCATAGCTTTGCATAAAGAATCCACATTCTGATAGTCAGCTTGTACAATGCTGACGTCCGGATTGAGCGGTTGTTGTTTAGGCAAGCGGCGGGAAACAATTCTAACTTTAAACCCCTCCTGTAAGAGTGCATCTGTTAGTTTCTTACCAATAAATCCGTTTCCGCCCGTTACTAATACCGTCTTCTTCATTGTGCGTTCTCCTCATCGGCCGGTTCAACGATGATATCCAATACCTCTTGTGTTTTTTGGACAGCTTTTTGGATATTTTTCTTACTGGCAGACGCCTTGTTTAATTGTTGGTTTACGTAATTGTCCTCTCTATGAACGTTACGACGGACAAAATCAAAATTAAAAGTTAAGCGTTGGATACCTGCTTTTGCATCGGCAATTGTGGGCCAAATATTATTTTTCATACGCAGATAAGGGGTTTGGTCGTTTTTCAACGGAAAATAATAAATTAAGGAGGCCAACAATGCCGCCAAAAAAGCCAAACTGACCAAGCGGTTTAAAAACTCAAACTTGTATAGGGCGAAAATATTTCCGACAATAGATACCAGTAAAATGATACACGTCCATAACAAACACAGCATACCCATAAATTGTAAGCCGGTCTTATCATACTGCGGCCACAAAATCAGTGTAAAAATACAACACACAATTAATAAAAAGAATTTCGCCCAACCGTTCATATTATTTCTCCTGTTTAAATTCTACCGTTACAGTAAGTTCATCTTTCTCATACAACATAGGAAGCGGCGGGAAGGGCCCCGCGTTAATCACGGCCGATTTAGCCGCAAAATCAAAACTGTCATCTCCCGAAGATTTTTCAATATTCAAATCTTTTATTTTTCCGTCACGTGCAATGGCAAAAGACACCAACGTACCAAGCGTGACCCCCACGGGGCGGCGCTTTTCCCACTGGCTCCAAAGACTGTTGCGCACTTGGGTAATATACCAAGGATAAGGAAAGGTGGCAAAATCCGTTTGAATATTCCCCCCTTCAAATTCTCCTTCACCGTTTCCGTCGGGTTGGGAAGAATTGGTATCCACCACTTTCGGATTATCGTCCACCTCATCTAAAATACTGGGTGCGGCCAAAGGAGCCGGCGCAGGGGTAGCCTTTTTCTTAGTTTGCTTTTTGGTAGAGATTTCACTTTTGGACTGATAGGCCTTTTTATCGGCTTTTTTGGGGGTTTCCGCTTTTTTGGCGGGGGCCGCTTGGGCCACCGTTTTCTTAGTTTCGGTTTTTGCTTTTTCGGCGGAAACGGAAGAGGCCGGCTTGGAAGAAGCCTGCATAGACATCACTTTTCCGCTGCCAATGAAGTCAATGGTATAGGTTGTCTTAGCCTTTTTGGCTGAAGGCGCCAAAAGCAACATAACCAGCAGGGCAAGTGATAAATGTAATCCGCAAGAAAGCGCAAAATAACGATTCATTAGTTTTTAGAGAGGACTCCTATCCCCAGTTTGGCTGCGCCAAGTTTTTTAGCGATATCAAAAACGTCCACCACCGTTTGTATAGGCACATTTTTATCGGCCTCTACCATAATGGTTTTTTTGTTCGCTTTTCCCATGCGCAATACCAATTCCTTTTCAAGATTGGCTAAAGTATAACTGCGGTTATCTATGCGAATGGATCCGTTTTTCTGTACTTCAATGCGGATAACATCATCTTCGGCGGTGGTATTCACTGCATTAGATTTAGGCAAATCTACGTTCATCTGCATTTGTACAAGCATAGGACTCATAACCATAAAAATAATCAACAAAATTAACGTGATGTCAATAAAAGGCACCATGTTAATTTCAGACATAACGGTTTTTCTTTTATGAGCCATAGTTTATCCGCGGTGTTGGAAAATAATATCGTCGGCCATATTTTCTAATTCTTTTCCAAAATATTCGGTTTTGGATAAAAAGTAGTTGTAGGCGATAACGGCCGGAATGGCCACAAACAGACCGGCGGCCGTATTGATCAAAGCTTCGGCAATACCGGCCGCTACGACGGAGGCTCCCCCCGCAGAGGCCGTAGCTCCGGCTAAATCTTTAAATGCGTGCATAACCCCGATGACCGTGCCGAATAAGCCGATAAACGGGGTAATACTGCCCAAAGTACCCAGTACGGTCAGTTTGCGCTGCAGTTTAGTAATTTCCCAATCAATGGTGGAAGAAGCAATTTCTTTTAATTCGCTTTTCGGGCGGTCCAGCTTACTAATTAAAACCATAATTACCTGTGCAGCCGGTGAATTTTTCGTCACTTCTCTGGTGCAGGCATCTTTTACTTTTTCATAATTATCAGAATGAAGCGGATGCCGGCAGTAATTCATCAACTTACGGGAAATGCCGATGCTCTTGCGAAAGGTAAAGAAACGTTCTAAAATGACCGATAATGAATAAACTGAAAGCAGTAATAAAGCAATCAGCACCGGTCCTCCGGCGGCGAATAATTCGCGCAAATTGGTCATATTGGAAAAGTCCATACATATCTCCTTATTTTTTACTTAATTATAAATCGGCATTCAGATAGAATGCAAACGCATATACTAAAAAATACCTGCGTGGGAAAGTATTACAAAAATCTGCAAAACAATATTGGCCAACAAGCCTGCGGCCACATCATCAAATACAACGCCAAAGGCATTGGGCATACGGTCAAAATACTTAACAGGCCACGGCTTTAAGGTGTCAAAAGTGCGAAACAGTACAAATGCCGCCAACAGGTAGGGCCATGTCCGCGGCAAAAACATCAGAGCCGTAAAATAGCCTGCCGCCTCATCAATCACAATTTTAGGGTTGTCATGCCCTTTAAAATTTCCGCCTAATTTTGCATTTTTGCAAATCCAAATACAAAGCAATACAAAAGCTGATAAAACAACTAAATACAAGGCAACATGATGCGGAAAAAAGCAGACAAAAGGCACGGCCAGTGCCGTTCCTAAAAATCCGGCCCCTGTATTCTTTTTAAAGGGAATTACCAATGCCGGCAAATAACTGATAAAAAAACCGGTTGCCAAGGCATTTATTACTTTTTGCACGGCAAACTCCAAGATTTTCTCAACAATTCCCAATTATTTCTCAAATAAGAAACAGCGCTGATCCATGTAATGATAGCAGCAATAGCTGTAATGGCATAAGGAATCTGACGCAAGGTATAAAAGGCAATTTGGCAAACATTTTGCGCATTGCCTTTTAAAATATGGGAAAGATGGTATAAATCTAAAACAAAAAAGATAGTGCCTACGGCTACCATTTGAATAACCGTTTTAAACTTTCCCCAGCGTTCGGCTGCCATCACTTTACCTTCTAAAGCAGCGATAACACGCAAGGTGGAAATCATCAATTCACGCAATAGGATAAAAAATACCGCCCAAATAGGAACGTCTAATTCTTTGATACCTACGAAAGCAAACAGAGCCGCCGCTACTAAAATTTTATCTACAAACGGATCCACAATCGCGCCGAAAGGGGTGGTGGTATTGGTTTGGCGGGCAATTTTTCCGTCAACCCAATCTGTACTGGCTGCCAGAATAAAAATAAGCGTAGCCGTTAGACGGGCCCACGCAAAAGGCAGTAAAATAAAAATAAACATTACAATGGATAAAGCAGCCCGAGTGAGCGTGATTTTATTAGCTAGTGTCATCATATTTTATTTGATCCCCTTGAATAAATCTTCTTTTAACGCCGCATTTATCTGTACATTTGTCAGTACGGCGGAGGTTTGCATTAAATCGGAAACGATACGGATGTCCGTCGGAAAGCAATTTTTCTCTTGCACGGTTACATAAAGAGTATAGTTTTCCCCCTCTTGTTTAGGTGTCAAGCGAAGCAATACCGTATCCTGCTTATATTCTAAAATAACCGCATGATGTTTGGCAATCAATGCAGCATAATTACCGAAATCAAACAAAGCTTTATTCGGTTGCCCGGCACTCCATTCTTGCCACGATAAGGTGGAGATTTCCTTGCCTTTTTCGTCCAAAATCCAAATCTTTTTCTTATCGGTAAAAGCACTTTGGCTGATATTTTTACCGTCTAAATTATCCAACCTTAATTTGCTTCCGGCCTTTTGGTAGGATATCTGCCCCTCTGACCGGCTAATCAAAACACCGTCATATTGCGTGGTTTGCACAAAATGAGTTTGCAGTGTATTTAATTTTTGATCCCATTGGGCAAAGCAAGCTACATAATCTTTGGACGGTTTTTGACCAGCGGAAACGGGCGCCTGTTGCCCCGCACCTACAAAAACCGCACAACAGGTACATAAAATCAAACTATTTATAAACCGTTTCATATTCCGGCTCCTGATATTTATCGGTATCTTTATTTTGGATCGCTTGGATTTGTGCCTCTATTAAATCATAATGAATTTCCCAGCGGTTGGATCCTTCCGGCTTGGTAATAAAACCTTTCATTTCCAGCACGCTTAAAATATTGGTCGCACGGGCGGAAGAACCAAAGTGGGCTTTTAATAAATCTTGAGAGACACGTCTGCGTTCCGTAATCAATGTTAAGGCTTGCAGGAGTTCTTCCGGTGAAGTGCCCAACCCGTCTTGCGGTCGCATAGCGGTACTGTGGTCTGCCAAGATTTGGACCGGATAATCCGGCGCGCCTTGGCTGCGTAAGAAATCCGCCACAGCGGTAATTTCCGCTTCGCTTACATAGGCGCCTTGGATGCGCAAGGGGTCCTTATCAGAGGTGCTTTGATAGAGCATGTCCCCTTTACCTAACAGGTTTTCTGCGCCCATGGCATCCAAAATGACCTTAGAGTCAATTCCGGAGGCTACTTGTAGAGCAATGCGGGAAGGACAGTTGGCCTTAATATTACCGGTAATAACTTTAACGGAAGGACGTTGGGTACATAAAATAAGGTGAATCCCCAAAGCGCGGCCCATTTGTGCCAAGCGTTGGACCGAGTCTTCAATAGAGGCTTTCGTCTGCAACATAAGGTCTGCCATTTCATCAATAATAACGAAAATGTAGAACATCTTTTCTTCGTTGTGCTCCTTAGCCCATTGGTTGTACCCTTCAATATTTTTGACCTTTGCCAACTGCATGATATTGAGGCGTTTTTCCATGACTTTTACCAACATTTGCAAAGATTTAGCGGCTTCGTTGGCATTGGTTACCACGGATACATCATCGCAAGAGGTTTTGGGGTCATACAAATGCGGAATTCCTTCATATAACGTCAGCTCCACCCGTTTAGGGTCAATCATTAAAAATTTGACTTCATCGGGTTTGTGCTTGAATAAAAGCGACATAATAATTGTATGTAAACAAATAGATTTACCACTATTGGTGGCACCGGCAATCAAAATATGGGGCCATTTTTCCGCTACGGAGCCGGCAGGGTTCCCGTCTGCATAGCGGCCTAAGGCAATAGGCAAAACAGCCTTTGAAGAAGCATAGACGGGAGATTGCAAGATTTCTTTCATGGTCACCATAACCGGCCGTGCGTTTGGAATTTCAAAGCCGACGGCATTCTTTCCCGGAATGGGTGCTTCTACACGTACAGAACGGGCCTCCATACTGGCCTGAATATCACGTGCCAATGAGGCAATGGCGGAAATGGATACACCGGAGTCCGGCTTAATTTCATAACGGGTCACCACAGGGCCGGGGGACACGCCTGTTACGTGGGCTCCCACTTCAAAATCTTTTAAGGTCTGTTCCAGACGTTTGGTAGCTTCTGCAATTTCCTCATCGGTAGGACCCACAACACCGTTGTTGATCGGATCCGAGAGTAAATCCAAAGAAGGCAGTTGGAAAGTGGCCGGATCAAAAGGTTTCAGTTCGGTCTGTTCGGGTTCTTCTTGAGTAGTTTGTTTTTTCTTGTCTTCTTTAGTTTTAGCATGGGAGGCACGGGGCAACTCTTTCACCATTCCGGCTACCGGCACTTTAATTTGGGTAGAAGGACGGTAAATAGTGGGCTTGGAAGGCTCTTCTTCTGAATCAGAATCTTCGTCAGCAGAGAGAGCTTCTTTTTTGGAAGGAAGCTCTTTTTTCATTTCTTCTTTGGCTTCTCTTACTTTTTCTTTCAGCTCGGCCCGTGCTTCCATCCAGCCTTGAAAATCATCACGTAAAAATTCAATAGATTTTTGGATCATGGTTTTCCACGGAATGGCCACCAACATGTGCAATCCAACCAGCAAAAGAGCTAAAGAAAATAAAGAAGCTCCTACAGGACCGGCAAAATCAGAGAAACAATAGAACAGTTTTTCCCCCACGGCTCCGCCATTGATCTGAGACTGGGTAAAAATCAGTTTCAACATAGTCAGCACGGAAGAGAATGAGGAAAGGGTAATCAGAGCCCCGAATAAAAAGAAGAAAAAGGCTGTTGTCTTTTTTACCAGACTGCGTACCAGCCAATAAGTTAAAAACAGGGGAATGAGTGGAGCACCTTGCCCAAAAACTTGAAAAAACCACGAGTGTATAACTTCGCTTCCGATTCCTTTCGTGCGGCCAAACCACAGCATGGCAAACAACCATGCATCCAGCGCAAAGCCCAAAATGTACAGAGCCGACGCCAGCCAGCGGACGGAAGATTGTTTTTGTGTTTTTTTCTTGGATTTTTTACGGGCGTAATAGTACTTTGCCATATACATATATTTTAGCACTTTTAGCACGTAAATAAAAGCAATTTTGCAGAACAAAAAGCCCCGTTTTAAAACGGGGCTTTTAAATTAGAATTGAGGCTGCTGCTCAATGTCCGGTTGCGGGAGTGAAACTTTGTAGTTAATTCCGTCTGCCTCTAGGCGGATTTTGCCTTGATTCAACAAAACCCCCAAAGACATATACAAAACAGAACTGGATAAATGCAAAGCCAATTTCAACTGCCAAGAAGAGGCTTCTTTTTTATCTTGTAAAAACTCCAACATGCGTCCGCAGGTGGCCTGTATGGTTTCTTGTAGAGGAGTCATAATTAAATCCTTTCAATGGCAAACAAAGCATCCCCTTGTTTGATGGGTTTGCCGTTTTCTACCAATACTTTTTGAATGATGCAATTAAAGTCTGCACGTACTTCATTAAAAACTTTCATGGCCTCAATCAAGCAAATTACTTCCCCTTTTTTCACTTGTGCTCCTTCTTTTACAAACGGGGGTGCACTGGGAGAAGAACCGCGGAAGAAAATACCCATTAAAGGCGCTTTAATCGTTTCTTTATATTGTTCTTGGGCGGGGACAACAGCAGACGTTGCGGCTACACCGGCAGCAGCTCCTACCGCTACGGGTACGGGCATTACGGCCGGCTTGGATTTGACCAAGCGCAGGTACAAACCATTTTGATCGTATTCAATCGTATCAATGTTATTGTCCTGCATAAAAGAATACAATTGTTTTACATCTTTTAAAATCGGGGATTCGTTCACTGCTGTTTTTTTGGCAGCTACTTTTTTGGGTGCGGCTTTCTTAACAGTTTTTTTCATAAAGGAAATACCCTCTTTTGAAATCCAGCCCGTTCGGGCCTTTCACTAACTCATATATTCTACATAATTTGAAAACATTTGGCTAAAATTAATCTTCCGAAATCGGAAAAAATTCTTCCTTTACGGGTTGGCTAAACTCCAAGGTACGTTGCACTTCAAAGGCAGAAATAGCAAAGGCCAAATTGTCAGTCTTGTCTTTAGAAGGACCATAGGTATTTACGCCCATGACTCGGCCGGTTTCCAAGCTGATTAAAGGGCCGCCGCTGTTTCCGTGATTGATGGCGGCATCGGTCTGCACGACGTACTGGCCGTTATCATTGCGCAAAGCACCGATAATCCCTTCCGAAACACTCCATTCCAAATTATGCGGTGCTCCGATAGCGGCCACCGTTGTACCTGTGGTATAGCGGGTTTTATTGGTTTCCAATTCCAGATGAGGAAAGTTTTCCCCCTCTATTTTTATTAATGCTAAATCTCTTCTTTTATTTGTTTTGATGACTTTGGCAAAACGTACTTTGTTTTGATTAAATCCCGGGTGAGAGGGATTTTTCGGGCTATCGCTATCCAGTAACGCACGCTCATCATATAGCACGACTGATACATCTCTGTCTTTATCCACTACATGCTGGTTGGTAATGATGTACCCGTCCGGACTAATCAAAAAGCCGGAGCCGGAACCGGTAGAGTTCTGAATAAATACGGTAGCCTGCATAAAAGGAATAAATTTTCCGTCCATGCGGATATGGGGCTCTTGCGCTTGCGAGTGTTTAGTAAAATTCATGCGGTCTTCTTTCATTTCCGGCATAATTTTCTCTGCCAAAGAAAGCTCTACATTTTTTTCAATACTTTTAAGTACTTTTTTCCCATATACCTGTATGCTTATGGGGGACAACACTCCCAGCGTAATCATAGCCAAAAAATTGCTCAGAGCCAGTGCCGCATCAAAACGGTAACCGGGGAGAAGCGATTGCGCAAAGGTATCGTAACGGGAGACGGCATATCCGCTGTGCGGATTGCGTACGGTCAGCTGTAAAGAAGATGAGAGAACGGGGTTAAAGGTATAGTCCGCCGTTAATACCCCTTTTCGCCGGTACTGAGCTAAACCCATATCTACACGGGCATCATAGTCTATTTCTACAATATAATCATAGTTTTTACGAAATTTGTAATCATTTACTTCCACTTCCGTAAATAGCGTAGCCAAAGCATCTGCCACACCTACCGCCAATCCGTCCTTTAATGTAAAGGTATAAATATGGTCGTTATCCAAGTAAATTTCATTTTTATAGTATTTATCCCTTACTACCATGACGCGGGCATTGATTTTATCTTTAAAATCTTCATGGTTTTCATAAATGCCGCGGCGAAAAGCCCCTGATATGTACACGCCTGCAACATAAATACAGGTAATAAAAATAAAGCAAAAATACGGGAGAAAAGATTCTTCATAATTTCATTTTACATTATATGAAAAGAATAAACAAAAAGGCACCTCTTCGAAGGTGCCTTATAAAAAAAGATGTTTGTTATTTGCCGGCAGGCAAAGAAACTCTGGGAGCGGAAAAATGCCAGAGATGCCCTTTGCTGGGCCCTTCTTTT
Organism: Elusimicrobiaceae bacterium; assembly: GCA_017468055.1. Classification (GTDB taxonomy): domain Bacteria; phylum Elusimicrobiota; class Elusimicrobia; order Elusimicrobiales; family Elusimicrobiaceae; genus Avelusimicrobium. The sequence goes on along the minus strand of JAFUJU010000012.1, from coordinate 22,925 downwards.
TCCACGAGCAAAACGTGAGATTTCGTAGTAGCATTTTCCATTTCCAAGGTGATGGCCACTTGGTAGATGTCTCTATCACATTCATCTTGAGCCGGAGCCATAGAGAGGGTATCAACGGATTTGATACCTTTAATGCTTGTCAAAGGATAGAGCTGCAAAAGCGGCAAAGCAACGGTCTTTTCGGCAAAATTTAACGGAGAATGAAACTGGGAAACGCTGCTTTGCAAACGGGCCAGTTTTTGTTTTAATGTTTGAGCTAAATCAGCGGGCAGCTCTTGAATATCTGTTTGGCTATTGAGTAAGCGCGGGTTAGTAAGTTCATAAAGGCTATCCCCCCACCCGCTTCTATGGTACACATCTACCTGATAAAAGAAGTAATCATAAGCGGATTGGCGGTTCTTGGCCACTACCAATAAGTAGTAAGACAAAAATGTTTCGGAGGGTGTTTCAACCGATTGTGCGTATAAATGATTGATAGTCCCTAAATTAGTAACGCTTACAACAGAAGAGTGGTTAGATTCTATGGTATTGATAATTCTTTGATAAAAAGCGGAATCTATACCTTGCAAATCATATTTTTTCAATTTTTCCACTTGTTCCAAATAGGCTTTAGTAGCGGCTCTGTCTATAAAAACCATTCTATCCGAGTAATCTTCTTGCGCAAACAAAGAAGAGGATAAAACAGCCAGTAAACCAAATAAGACAACGTATTTTTTCATTATTTTCTCCTAATAATCAGGTATTTCTAATTTATTGTATTATTTGCATTTTTACTTCGCAAGGGCCAAAAGACCTATTTCTCTTTAGGTCTTTCATGGCAGAAAAAATATCCTCCGGTATTGCCGGAGGATATCCTCAAAAGTTAGTAACGAAATGAAGTGTTTTCTACGTGAGAGAAGAAACTACACAAACGGCTGTAATCACTGGTATCTTCTTTCGTAATGGGGTAGGACTGCAGGCACATCTGTTGGGCAGAGCTAATTATATCCTGCGCAGAAACACCATACTGTCCGGCCAGTTTTTCCAAATCCTCATTTTTAGAAGAAACCAAGCGGTTTTGTTCAAACACGATGGCCTGGTCTATCCCTTCCAAATAAAAATTACAGTTGCTGGAAAAGCCGTCTTCGGCATTTCTGCTTGCCGTCATAAAACAGTCAATGGGCAAGTGCGTCAGCAACGTATTTAGAGGAGGATTTTCGGCCTTACCAAATTGAAAATAAGAATAAGTTTTTTGCTGCAAGCGGTTATCCGGTGTAAAGAAAAAATCATTGGTATGTTTATCCACCACTTTACATTGTTGGTCTTTGGTAAAATTCAGCAGAATATTATCTTCGTTATGAGGTATCCGCCAGAAAAAACCCTCCTCATCAGGAACTCTCTCCGCCGATACGGAAAACTTCGGGCCGGTTGCCTTTTGCAAAGGAAAAGCAACAGCCTGAAAGACCGGATTGGGAGAGGCATTTTTAAAGAGGGTATAAAAAACTTTGAAATTATTTTCATAATCCAAAAAGGGCTTCCCGCTGGTATAATTAAAATTTCCATTTGGCAGGAGAAAAGGATTATAGCTTTCAATTTTTGCAATATTACCTTCAGCATCATACTTATAGGTTGTGTTTTTTAGCACATAGTCTTTTTTATTAAGTACTTTGGCATTTTTGTACATCGTGTTATCGCAAAAGCTCTTCCAGCCCTGTTTAGCACGCGCACTATAGGTCCCCTGACGCTTGAATAAAGCGAAATCTATGAGATTAATAAAACCGTCCACATCATCACACCTCAGATCGTATCCGGAAGACATAATACTATCTGTTCCATCAATACGGTCAGAAGTAGAGTGGGTGAGGGAAGCATTTTCAACTCCCTCCCGATATTGGTCACCCAATCCGTAAAAATGCCCTAATTCATGAACAAGGACACCTATCACCTCATGCTCATTGGCATAGTTAGCACGCAAGGCAGGATTTGTAATTCTTTTATAATATTTATGGAAACACCCCTCCGCCCCTTCACCGCAAGAGGCGGATATTGGGGAGTTGGCTTTAAAAAGAATTTTTATATCAAACGGGGTTCCGGTAGAAACTTTTTGGAGAAGGACACCCCGTTCCAGCAAGGGCATAATATCGGCAAATTCTTGGGCTCTGCCGGAATCAATGATCCGCTGACGAGTGAAATCAGGCCATATTTTGAAAGCTTCCATTACTATTTGGGTATATTTCATATCCATTTGTAAATTGACTGTGAAATCATACTCTAAATAGTAAGAAATCTTTTGACCGGATATGAATTTATCGACAGCCCAAACAATTTCACGGTTGCTTTCTTCGTGTTCTTCATAACCTCGCATAAATGCCCACTCCGCAGCAAAGATGCCGAGGGCAGAAAAGAAAAAGAGGAAAAGGATAAAGAATTTGATATATTTTTTCATACTATAAGTATAGCTTTTTTAGAACTTATTTCAATACCTTATTATAACAAAAACCCCCGAGCTTATGCCCGGGGGTTCTAATCAGTTGAAAAAACTATTTCAACAAGTCTTTTCTGGATAAGCGGATTTTACCGTTGTTGTCAATTTCAATACATTTGACTTCCACTTCATCACCCATGTGGAGGACATCTTCCACCTTGTTAATGCGGTGTTTTTCAATTTGAGAAATATGCAACAAACCGTCTTTTCCCGGTAAAATTTCCACAAACGCACCAAACGGCTGAATGGATACCACTTTGCCTTTGTAGATTTTGCCTACTTCGGCTTCGGCAGTAATCATTTCAATTTCCGCTTTGGCTTGGTCCAATTTGTCACCGTTTCCGGCAGCAATGGTTACCGTACCGTCCTCTTGGATATCAATTTTGGTATCTGTGGATTCGGTAATACGTTTGATGTTTTTACCGCCAGGGCCGATTAACATACCGATTTTATCTACCGGAATTCTCATTTTGAAAATGACCGGAGCAAAGCGGGAAACGTTTTTATTCGGCTCGGCAATGGTTTTTTCCATATGATCCATGATGTGCAAGCGGCCACGGGTCGCTTGGGCAATGGCTTGGCGTAAAATATCCAACGGGATACCCGTTTTAAGTTTTACGTCCATTTGGAAGGCCGTAATACCTTGGCGGGAACCGGTTAATTTAAAGTCCATATCACCCAAGTGGTCTTCTAAGCCCATAATGTCGGACAATACGACAAATTTCCCGTCACCGGAAATGGCACCCATAGCAATACCGGAGCAGGCCGCTTTCATCGGCACGCCGGCATTAAACAAGGACAAGGAACCGCCACATACGCTGGCCATAGAAGAGGAACCGTTGGATTCCATAATATCAGATACCACGCGAATGGTGTACGGGAAGTCCGCTTCAGACGGGATCAAAGGCAATAAAGCTCTGCGGGCCAATTCCCCATGGCCGATTTCGCGGCGGCCGGGGCTGCGGTCCGGTTTGCATTCACCGGTAGCAAAACCCGGGAAGTTGTAATGCAACATAAAGCGTTCATAGCTGGTTTCGTCCAATCCTTCTACCATTTGCTGGTCATCGGGCGTACCCAAAGTGGCAACGGCTAAAGATTGGGTTTGACCGCGGGTGAACAAGGCAGAACCATGGGCACGCGGCAAGAGCCCCACCATGGAGCTGAGCGGGCGGATTTCGTCCGGTTTGCGGCCGTCCACACGCACATTTTCATGCAGCACCATATTGCGGGATTCTTCATACATGATGTTTTCCAAAGCAAAAGCGGCATAGGTGGCAGCATTGTCGCCATAATTGGCGGTCAATTCTTCGGTGAAAGAGGCTTTCAGTTGGGCCACCTGTAAGTCGCGAGTTTGTTTGTCAGCAAAGGTATGCAAAATCTTTTTGGCTTCTTCGCGGAATTTGCCATTGGCCAAATCTGCCACTTCTTGCGGTAATTTTTCTACCGTGTAGGCAAATTTCGGCTTGCCGGCTAATTCACGTAATTTGAGCTGTACGGCACAAAGTTTGTCAATTTCCGGTTTGGCCACTTCCATGGCTTTGATAATGGCTTCTTCTTCCACTTCTTTAGCACCGCCTTCTACCATCAAAAGCCCTTGAGCGGAACCGGCGATCACTAAGTCCATATCACCTTCTTCTTCTTGGGTTTTGGTGGGGTTGACGATGTATTCCCCGTTCACACGGCCGATGCGCACAGCGGCTACAGGCTCGTTAAACGGAATGGAAGAGACTACCAACGCGGCAGAAGAGGCGAGTACGCTTAAAATATCGGCACCGCGTTCTTCTTCGTAAGAAAGCACCATGGCCGTAACGTTGGTTTCGCAAGCAAAACCTTCAGGAAAAATCGGACGAAGTGTACGGTCAATAATGCGGGAGCAAAGCGTTTCCTTTTTGCTGGCGCGACCTTCTCTTTTAAAGAAGCCGCCCGGAATTTTACCGGCCGCATAGGTGCGTTCTTTATAGTTGACGGTCAAGGGCATAAAATCAGACAAGCCCGGTTTTTGCTCTTTAGTACTGACGGCGGTGGCTAATACTTTGGTATCGCCCATCGTGGCCATAATGGCTCCGTCAGATTGTCTGGCAATTAAACCGGTTTGCAAGGTAATTGTCTGACCGCCGACTTCCACGTCTACAGAGTGGATGTCAAAATTATGGTTAAAATTTTCCATTTAAATTATTTCCTCAATTTGAGTTCTTTGGTCACTTGCTGATATTTTTCAAAGTCAGATTTTTTCAAGTAGGCCAGCAAGCGTTTGCGTTGTCCAACCAATTTATTCAAGCCGCGTTCACCGGCGAAATCTTTCGGATTGGATTTGAGGTGGTTAGAGATATAGCTGATGCGTTCGGTAATCAAAGCAATTTGTACAGCGGCAGAACCCGTATCACCCGGTTTGCTCTGGAATTTACCAATAATATCTTTTCTGTCTTGTAAAGAAAGTACCATCTTATTTTACACTTAGGCTGAAGACTAATACGACCAAGTGCACCATCACCTTAGGTTACACCGAGCCGAAGTCCAACCTTCTCCTTTTTTAATATTTTTACTACACTACTCGGTAATTATACCAAATAAAAAGCTCCCTGTGGGAATTTTCCGCAGGGAGCTAAAAGGCTTAAGCAGCACATTGGCCTTGGTCAGGATGGGAGGTGCAAAGGTTGGGATAATTGGCACTACCCGGTATTGTAACACCATCAGAACGGGTAATATCTCCATTATTTCCTGTTGTATAAGTTCCGTAAGTCCAAGTGGATTGGTCATTGACGGAGTCTGAATTAGGCTTAGAAACCCACGTTCCGTCGGCATTATAGTAGTATTTTCTATCTACTACACCGGGAGAACTGTATTCTGACGTATAATTTACACTCCCGTCTTTGTTGTACTCAACAGCAATTTGCCCATCATCTTTTCCGTTTACTATCGTGTAATATCCGCGCACACTGCCGTCCGGCCAATATTTGGTTTGCGCCACATATTCTCCGTTTTCATAGGTATTATAAAATTGTACTTTGCCGGGATTATCGGACCAATAAACAACGGTGGAGGTTTGAGCCCCGTTTTCATCGTACGTATTGAGTTGCTTTAAATTTCCGTTTTCATACCCTTTCATATCAATCTTGTTTCCATTTTCATCATAGGTCCACGTAGCTACGCGACCATCTTCATACGTTTGGGTTTGTTTTATACGGTTGCCGTTTTCAAACCAGGCCTCCACAAACATCCCCTGCTCCGTGACATTTTGTGTAGCATAAGTAAGGTTCCCATCTTTATCATAATGGTAGTCCATTTCACGGCCGTTTTTGATGAAAGTTTCGTTATAGCTTCCGTCTTCGTTGGTGTGACGTTGGCAGTTGCCATATTGGGCATTTGTTTGACACTCTCCGGTCTTGGGCCAAGAGTTTAATTTCCCCTCTCCGCTGCCGGACATTAAATAGACATTGTACCCGTCACGAGTACCAATCATATTTTCATTTTGCAACTGGCAAAGGTGATTGGCTTTTTCATCAGAAGATTTGGCTTCACAATGCACATCTTCGGCAAAATTGGGGCTACGCGACAAATACATCACCAAGTTCACATTAGGCACTTTGGCGTGGCTGGCCACAATTGTATTTTTGGCGGAACTGTCTTCGGAGGTATTCTCAATAGAAAAAATCTCATCACCGCTTACCAGTTTTCCATTCGTCACCGTACCGGAAAAGGAAAGGTCCAGATTATCAAAAGAATCTGTATATTTACTGCTGCTTAAAAACATACGCTCTTGGGCTTCTTTAAGAGCTTTTGCGTTCGGCATTAAAGCGGAAAAACGGCTCTGCGCTACCGCATTATTATAAATGGGCAACGCTACGGCTGCCAATATCCCTATAATGAGGACTATCACCAGCATTTCTATCATCGTAAAACCTTTTCGGCACATAAGACTCCTCCTTGCTAAAATTTATCCTAGCATAAAGAATAAGAAATTTTCAAGAAAAAATGCCTGCCGAATAGAACGGCAGGCATAAGTTTTGTAGGAGGAGATATGATGGATAAAATCAGATAAAGCTAATCCCTAAATGCAAAGCGGCATACCGCTCTGTATTATAAAGGTCAATATCGCTCAAAGTGGTAAAGTCATGAAATTCGCGCTTTACCCAAGAGATTTCCCGCTCTAAACGGCGTTTTTTCATTACTTGTACTTTACGTGTAGGCATTACTTGTTTGTTCATAAGCGGACCTCCTTTTGAGTTTTTTGACGTTTTTAGCTTATACCATAGGATAACTTTTCTGTTTTTCATCTACCAGGGTCATTGGACCCAATTTGTAGGATTTTTTGGACCCAGCTCTTTTTATCCCCCCGGACCCACCTTCCCTTAGGCAAGACCCAATGCCAAAATAGGTCTTTGGACCCAAATGAAAAAAAATGAAGAAAAAACCTTGGAAATATAATACAATATGAGAGTGCAAAACCTGTTTTACGGGGTGATGATCGTCGTCCCGCACGCTATTTATTTATGGAGAAAAAGAAAAACATGGCACAAAAAACTGCAAAAAAGACCGCCAAGAAAGTAGTAAAGCCGGCGGCAAAGAAAGCTGTAAAAACCAGCAAATTAGTATATGCTTTCGGCGGCGGAAGAGCTGACGGAAACGGTAAGATGAAAGAACTGTTAGGCGGTAAAGGGGCTAACTTAGCCGAAATGGCCGGACAATTAAAGCTCCCCGTTCCTCCGGGTTTTACCATTACCACCGAAGTTTGTACCTATTATTGGAATAATAAAAAATCCTACCCCAAAACCTTAAAAGCAGATGTAGAAGCTAACCTTAAAAAAGTTGAAAAAATCACCAAAAAAGAATTCGGTTCTGAAAAAAATCCCCTCTTGGTATCCGTCCGCTCCGGCGCTCGTGCTTCCATGCCGGGTATGATGGAAACCATTTTGAACATCGGTTTGACCGAAAAAACCATTCCGGGTATGATTGCCAAAACCGGCTATGAACGCTTTGTATATGATGCTTAACGCCGCTTGATTATGATGTACTCCGATGTGGTAATGGAAAAAGCCGCCGGTATTGAACCCAAAGACGGCGAAGGTATCCGCAAAATTTTAGACGGAAAATTGGCCGACTTGAAAAAGAAACTTGGCGTGACTGATGATACTGCTATTACAGCCGAAGAACTGAAAAAATTATGTGTAGAATTTAAGAAAACCGTTAAAAAGGTATTGGGCAAAGAATTCCCCGATGACCCGAGTGAACAACTCTGGGGTGCCATCGGTGCCGTATTTGCCTCTTGGAACGGTAAACGCGCCATTGCCTATCGTAATATTGAAAACATTCCGCATGATTGGGGTACTGCTGTTAACGTACAAACCATGGTATTCGGTAACATGGGCGAAAACAGCGCTACCGGTGTGGCCTTTACCCGTAACCCCGGTAACGGTGACAGCCACTTTTATGGCGAATACTTGATCAATGCTCAAGGTGAAGACGTGGTGGCAGGTATCCGCACTCCTTCTCCGATGAACAAATGGTCTTCTAACGCCCATTCTGCTCACTTGCCCACCTTGGACAAGACCATGCCCAAAGCCTACAAAGAATTGGACGCTATCCAAAAACGCTTGGAAAAACACTTCCGCGACATGTTGGATATTGAATTTACCATTGAAAACGGTGTATTGTGGATGTTGCAATGCCGCGTAGGTAAACGCAACGGTACCGCGGCCGTACAAATGGCTTTGGACATGCTTAAAGAACGCCTTATTAATAAAGAAACGGCTGTCTTGCGTGTGACACCGGCTCAGTTGGGCGAACTCTTGCTGCCTGCCATTGATCCCAAAGCCGAAGCCAATGCCAAACCGATTGCTAAAGGTTTGCCGGCCGGCCCGGGTGGCGCTTGCGGTGTAATCGTATTTAACTCTGATGATGCTATTAAATTACAAGAAGCCGGCAAAAATGCCATTTTAATCCGTGAAGAAACCAATCCCGAAGATATTGAAGGTATGCGCGCTGCTGCCGGTATTTTGACCCAACGCGGCGGTATGACCTCTCACGCGGCCTTGGTAGCCCGCGGTTGGGGTAAATGCTGTATCGTAGGTTGCAGCGAATTGGAACTGGACAATGTCAAAAAGACCGTTAAAATGGGTGGCAAAACCTATAAACAAGGCGATAGCATTACCTTAAACGGTACCCGCGGTTGGGTATATGACGGCGCTTTGAAAATGTTGGAAGCCGGCGAAGGCAATAAAAACTTGGCTGCTTTCCTCAAATTAGCTGACTCTATCCGCACCATGAAAGTACGTGCCAATGCCGACACTGCCGAAGATGCTGCCAATGCCCGTAAATTCGGTGCAGAAGGTATCGGTTTATTCCGTATTGAACACATGTTCTACGGCAAAAATTCCGAAGCACCTTTGTTCATTTTGCGCAAAATGATTTTGGCCGGAAGCGAAGAAGAACGTAAAGCCGCCGTGGCGGAACTTTTCCCGTTCATGAAAAAATCCATCAAGGCCACCATCAAAGCCATGGCTCCGTACAGTGTAACCATTCGTTTGATGGATCCCCCCTTGCATGAGTTCGTGCCGACCTTGCCTGCCAAACAACAAGAATTGGCCAAAGCCTTAAAAATCTCTATGGCTACGTTCCAAGAACGTGCCGCCGGCTTGCATGAAGTCAACCCGATGATGGGCCACCGCGGTATCCGCTTGGGTGTTACCTATCCGGAAATTACCGAAATGCAATCCCGCGCTATCTTTGAAGCGGCTGCCGAACTGATTAAAGAAGGTGTCAAAGCTGTGCCGGAAGTAATGATTCCGTTGACCTGCGATGTCAATGAAATTGTGAAACAAAAAGCCATTATCCGCCGCGTCTATGAAGAAGTGGTTGCCAAAACGAAAGTGAAAAAATTGAACTACTCCGTAGGCACCATGATTGAAATTCCGCGTGCGGCCGTTTTGGCCTATGAAGTGGCCGGCGAAGCTGACTTCTTCTCCTTCGGTACCAATGACTTGACCCAAATGACCTTTGGTTTCTCCCGTGATGATATCGGATCCTTCTTGCCTGAATACTTAAAACAAGGCATCTTGGAAGCTGATCCGTTCCAAACCTTGGATCAGCGCGGTGTGGGTATGCTCATTCAACATGCCGTCACCGAAGGCCGCGAACAGAAGCCCAACCTTAAAGTGGGTATCTGTGGTGAACACGGCGGTGACCCCGAAAGTGTGGAATTCTGCCACCGCGAAGGCTTCAGCTATGTTTCTTGCTCTGCCTTCCGCGTACCTATAGCCCGTTTGGCTGCTGCTCAAGCCGCTGCCAAAGAAGTATTGGCTAAGAAAAAATAAGTTGTTTTGATACACAAAACCCCTTGCTTCGGCAAGGGGTTTTTATATTACTTGTTTTTTAGACATTAGCTTTTATAATATAGATAATAGGGTAGATTTTAAAAAATTTATCAATACAAGAGTTTATTTATGAAAAATAAAGTATGGTTGGTAGTATTGACCTTTATTTTACTGGGTATGCCTGCGGTTGCCAAGCAATCAAAGGCAGCGGATTGGTCCGTCTTGGAACAGCAAGTCCAAGTCCAACCTTTATTTAATCTGGTACAATCTTCTCTGTTTGAATATTATAATAAAACGGATTTCTCCTCTCCCGAGTGGCATAGAGTGGCTGATGTTTTGAAATTTCTGGAAAAGAATCAAGCTTCTTTACAAAATGCGCTTATTCATTTGGGACAAAATTCTATCCCCGTTTCCCAATTGCTTTCCTCCGCGGATAAAAAAGACCAAAATTTATTGTGGAGCTATTTGGGAGCGCGTTATCTTTTTGATAAATTCGGAAAGGACTTTCCGGATATTACTTTTTCTCTTTGCTCCGATCATAATTGTTATGCTAATGGAGCTGATAATTCCATTATCTTGGGGGATATTTATCAAACCAATCATATCGGATTTTTTAATATCGGTATCCATGAAGCCACTCATTTGCTTTTGTATGAAGAGGGCAGGCTATTGTCTGAAATAGCCACTTGTACGGCACAGAATAAATGGGCTTTACCTGTCAAACTGGCGGCTCATCAACAAATTATTTTCTTGGGTGTGCGTGATTTTAGGCTTTCTTTGCAACGGCTGGGAGGTATGGCATGGTATTTAAATAATGAATATAATGAGTGTATCATCGCGCCTTTATATGCCAATCAAGCTTTTCATATTCCCGTAAATTATAAATCTGGCCATACTTTTTGTAATATTATTGAAGATGCTTTTCCGGATACTGCGTGCGAAGCATGTGTGTTTTCAGGCACGGAGCTAGATCTTCTTTCCCATTTTTTCGGCAAGTCAATTTTGGCAGCAGTAGACAAGGCGAAAGAAGGCCGTTTTGTGCATGGGGGCACATATTCTTATAAAGACGTGATTGATTTTTTCACTCTTTACTACCAGCAAGAACATAAAATTTGGGAAAGTGTCTTGTCTGCAGATGAAGTGGCTGAAAAAGTAAATCAGGATTTAAAGATATTGAAAGAAGAATTAGGCGAAGATGCCGCCCAATATGCTTATGAGTATGAGCTTTATTTAGATAGGGTTGACGGTGAAGTGGTGGCTCTTATTTCTTCCAGTGAGTTACCTTTGCGTAAAATTATGCGCTCTTTGCAAACGACGTTAAAAAATGAAAAAATAGAACATTTCTACGAAGTCTTACTCAACAAATATGCTGAGCATGGTTTTAATTGTAGTGAAATATTACCGGAAGCAGGGAAGCTGTTGGATCAGTTGGCCGGTCCTCAATCTCGTTACGTAACACCGGAAGGATATATTTAATATGAAAAAAATATTATGGACGCTGATGTTTATATTTATGTTTTCCCCCCTATTACAGGCGGAGGGGTTTGATGTTCGAATAGATCAGTCTTTTAGAGAGCAAACGGCTGATTTCTTTGGTATCTATCATAGAGTGAATCGTGATCTTATGTCTTATTATAATAGACAGTATTTTCAAGATCCGGATCATTCCTCCGGTTGGTATCGGGTCGATAATTTTTTAAAGTGGGTACAACAAAATGAGGATGCTTTGAAGAAAAGCCGTGTACTGTTGGGCTATGAAAAAATTGCTTTAAATCAATTATATCTAAGTTTGGAAGATGACATGCACCGAAAGATTTTTTGGGGATATCTGGGGGCTAGATACGCTTTTGAACAGATGGGATTAGACGGAGATTTATTAGAAAACTATCCCTTCTCTATTTGTTCCGAAGACAGATGCTACGCCATTGCCTCTAAAAATTCCATTACTTTGGGAGCTACACATCGCTCAGATTATGTCGGATTTTTTAATATTGGCATGCATGAAGCGGTCCATATTTTACCGTTAAACAGCAAAAGACAGGGAACGTCCGATTCTCTGCCGGAATCAGCTACCGGTAAAGCACAAAATTTATGGGGTCTTCCCGTACATATCAAAAATGGTTTTTTTGCCGGTGTAAGGGATTTTCGTGTTTCTTACCAAAGAGGATTATCTTCTAAGGAGTTGCTCTCTGAATATGCCGAAACGGTACCTACGGCTTTATATAAAAAAGATATTTTTAAAGCAAAACAATATCAGAAAAGCCTAACTTTTTGTGATTTTTTAAACCAGTTTAAGCCCCCCGTTCCTTTCTATCACTTATCAGAAAAGTATTGGTTAGATCCCATAGTACATGATAACTTATTAAAGAATTTTTTCGGAGAGGAAAAATGGAAGATTGCCCAGCAAAAGGCTGAAGAAAACGGATATGTGGCATTAGAACGCTATTCTTATCAAGACGTTCAGCCGATCTATGAACAATATTTTAAACACTATTGGAAAGAATTGGGTGATGATATAGAGCTCTATAATAAAAAAGTAAATGATGATTTGTCTATTTTAGATCCTCAGGACCACTATGTAGCGTTTCTCTATAAAAACGGCCCCCAAATGGAGTTTGCCTTTTTTCCAGTGAAAAATTTTGAGTCTCATTTTGACTGGACTCTGAATAAACTTTTAGCCCATTCAGTAGAGGCTATTCCATTTTACAAGCGGCTTATCGGGCATTTTTACAAAACCGGTTTTTCTTGTGAAAAAACGGTGGCGGAAGCTGTAAAACTTTTAGACGAAATGGCCGGCCCGCAGTCGCGCTCGGTAGTACCTGACGGATATATTTAATGTTTCTCAAAAAAACACTTCTGATTTTTCTTGCCGTATTGCTTGGCTACTCTTGTCTCTATGCACAAGAGGTAGAGGCACGCATAGAAAAGGCTTTTCAAGAGGAACAGCTTAAAAACCTTTCTCTTTACCAGTTTGTTTGGCAGGAAATGACTGCTTATTACCAGAGAACAGATTTTGCTGACCCATCCCGATCTACCGGCTGGTATCGGGTAGATGATTTTTTGAAATGGGTAGAAAAAAACCAAACTGATTTAAATAACACCTCCATTTTATGGAATGAAAAACGTGTTTTGTTAAAAGACCTGTTTAGTAATTTACAAGATGAAGAATATAATGCTTTATTTTGGGGCTATTTGGGCGCAAAATATATTTCTGACGAATGGGGAACGGATTTATCTAAAGTTTATTTTTTTACTTGTTATAAAAGTGTATGTAGCAAACCGGATGGAAGAAAAATTACCATCGGTTTTCATGCTACAAATAAAATACCGGTGCAAATGATCAATATAGGTATTCATGAGGGAGCGCATTCCCGCAAACAGTACGAAATACCGGAATTTGTTGCTTGTGCAGCTCAGAACACTTGGGGGTTGCCTGTTAAAAAAACTCCACAATCTGATTCAGCTTTTTTGGGAGTGCGTGATTTTCGTGTTTCTCAGGAGCGCTTGGGAGAGCAATACAGAACTCTTACTGCAGAATATAATGAGTGTGTTATTTTGCCTTTTGTAAAGGAATGGGCTTCACTTATGAGCGGCCACTCCAAGGTTGAACTGTTTTGTGATGTATTGAAAACGGCTTTTCCAAGACCTGCTTGCCAAGATTGTAGATTTACACAGAAAGATTTTTTACTTCTGCAAAAAGCATTTCCAGATCTTCAAGAGAAATATCAAGAACAAGCAAAAAACGTAGAGCTTGTTCACGCAGGGTTTTATACGGCGCAAGATATCCTTCGCTTTTTTACCTTGTATTATCAAGATAGAGAAGATGCTTTATCCGAAAAAGAAAAGGAAAATTGGGAATCTCTAAAAAATACGTTGCCTTCTTCTGATAAAAAATACAGTCTTTATTTTTATACGGTCCAAGGTGAACTGCAGGCTTTGATTTCACAGAGTAATTTACCCTCAAAAATTGTAAAAAATATTTTGCCCTTAGGTACCTATGCTATTCCTCGAACCGATAGACTGAAAAAAATGGAATCTTTCTATCAAAAAGTATTGGCAAGATATGCAGAGAAGAATTTTAATTGTACCGCAATTTTGCCGGATGTTGTGCTCTTATTAGACGAAATGGCCGGCCCAGAATCGCGCTCGGTAGTACCTGACGGATATATTTAACCTTTTAGAAGGCAGGGTATTTACCCTGCCCGAAATATTTACTAAAATATATAAATGAAGCCTTTTCCTATTATTATTTCTTCCCCTTCTGGCGGTGGAAAGACAACCGTAGTGGAGCGTTTGTTAAAAAAAGATAAAACGCTTTGCCGTGTAGTCACGGCCACCACGCGTGCCCCCAGAACCGGAGAAAAAGATGGGAAAGATTATCATTTTTGGACGGAAAAGCAATTTCTGTCTGCTGTAAAAAAAGGCCAAATGTTGGAATGGGCCAAAGTACATGTAAATTATTATGGCATTCCCAAAAAGTCTGTGGATGGCTTAATCAAACAAGGGGTTTGCCCCGTATTGGTAATAGATGTTCAAGGGGCCAAAACCGTATCGGCCAAATATCCGCAAGCAGTAAAGATTTTTATTTTGCCGCCCAGTCTAGATGTGTTAAAAGCACGTATTGCCGCTCGTAAAGACAATACCCAAAATGTGGAAGTGCGTTTAAAGACGGCTAAAAAAGAGCTTAAAGAAGTTGGGCATTATGACTATGTGGTTTTAAACGATGATTTGAAAAAGGCAGTTTTGGATACTGCTGCTATTGTAAGAGCGGAACAGTTGAAAACACATAGAAATTTGAAAGATTTAAAACAATCCAAAGTTATTTAGAGGGAGCAAAAAATGGCTAACAATAAGACTGACAAGAAATTTGAGTCCGAACTCATGAACTTTGATGGAGATCGCTACGACGTAGTAGTATTGGCCTCCATTTGGGCAAAGGAACTCAAAAAACAAGCTGAGTACAAAAATCAACCCCATGCCGTGGTCATCAAAGTGGCTTTAGACGATATTTTATCGGGTAAAATGAGCAAAGATGCCGTATTGGAAATCAGCCGCCAAAACTTGGAAGCCGAACTCAAAGCCCAAGAAGAAGCCCGTAAAGAAGCTGAACGCAAAGCTAAAGAACCCATGAGATTATAATCATGAAAGATAGTGTGCGTGCTTTGGCAGCGGAATTTAAACAATTCCTCTCCACTCGGCAAGAAGACGATTTAACGCCGGCGGCCTGTTCTCGGGCCGCCGCGCACATGTCTGAGCCGCCACGCACAACGGCCACCCCTGAAAGACAGGACCATTTGACTGTAGAATTTGTAAGAGAATCCAAAAAATCCGCCAAAATTGTTTCTTCCGCGGCCCCCGTATCCGAGGCAAATACCAACACCTCTGCAGAAGCCGCTTTGATCCATGATTCATCTTTTTCTTTTAAGGAGCCGGTTATGTCTGATGCAGAAAAACAAACCCTTTTAAACCAAATCGCTGAAGAAATAAAGGCGTGCCGGCGCTGTCCGTTAGGCTCCACCCGCTTAAATGCCGTCCCCGGAGAAGGAAACCCAAATGCTACGCTAATGTTCATCGGAGAAGGCCCCGGCTTTGATGAAGATCACAAAGGCCGTCCGTTTATCGGCCGAGCAGGGCAATTGTTGGATAAAATGATTGCCGCCATGGGTCTGAAAAGAGAAGATGTATTTATCGCCAATATAGCCAAATGCCATCCGATGGTGAATCCGGAAAATCCGGAAGCTCACGGCAATGACCGTGCTCCCAATGCCGGCGAAATAGCCGTTTGCCGTAAATTTCTTGAACGGCAAATTGCAGCCATTTCTCCTAAATATGTAGTAGCTTTAGGCGGAGTAGCGGCAAAAGCCTTGATTAGCGACACCAATTCTTTAGGTGCCTTACGTGGTAAGTTCCATACTTTACACTTAGATAGCGTAGAGCTTAAAAATCCCATTAAAATCATTGCCACTTTCCACCCTGCAGCCTTACTTCGTAATCCGAACTGGAAAAAAGATGCATGGGCCGATTTGCAAATGGTGATGGCGGAAATGGGTCTGAAACGTCCGCAAGGCTAATTATGTTTTGCAAAGTAGTTTTTGATGTTCCGTTAGATCGGGATTTTGACTATGCCATTCCAACCGAGTTGGAATCTAAGGTAATGCCCGGAATCCGTGTTACGGCCCCTTTTGGACGTATGCTTACCACAGGTTTGGTAACCGCCGTTTCCGATACGACTCACCTGCCTGAAAATATTTTAATCAAAAAAATTGCCTCTGTATTAGATGAAAAACCTGTCTTTGGTTCTGATTTATTTTCTTTAGCTGCTTTCATGAAAGAAACGTGGGGAGGCCCCATTGGTCAAATTTTATTTGCGCTCGTTCCCCCGCAGGCCTTCTTTAAGGTAAATCCGCCGGAAACACTGGGCGAGATGCGTTTTTCCTCTCCCCCCCTCCCGCTTGCCGCACACCGGCAAAAAGATTTGTCCCGTCTTGCTTCTTATTTAAATAACGGGTATCACCGTGTTTTACTCTCCGGCCCTGATAGAAATGAAAAGACAGAAATAATTTTAACCTTGGCGCAAAAAGTATTGCAGGGGTTCGGACAGGCCTTAATTACCTTGCCGGATGTTATATCCGCCCAAAACTTTGCTCATTCTTTAAAAAAACGCTTTACCGAAGATATTCTTTTTTGTTGGCATAGCCGCATGCTGATTAGCCAAAAGAAAAAAATCTTCTCCCGCGTATCTAACGGCTTGCCGTGCCTGATTATTTCCGCCCGTTCGGGCAGTCTGCTCCCTTTCAAAAATCTTCGTTTAGCTGCTATGTTGGAAGAGGAAAATGATAATTATAAACAAGAAGAAAATAAACCTTATTTTCATGTAAGGGATTTATTGGCTTTCCGCTCCGCTCAGCATGAGGCACTTTTTGTAGCCTGCTCAGATACGCCCTCTTTAGAACAGCTCTATTCCGTGCAGCAAAAACAAACGGAACAGATGCCTTTTGAGTACCCCCACTCTTCTGCTGCTTTTCAGTGGAAAGTGACCCCCAAAAAAGGAGAGAAATCTTCTTTAATTTCAGACATATTATTAGAGCAGTTAAAAGAAAATTTAGAAAAAAAAGAGGCTTCTTTACTCATTTTAAACCGCCGCGGCTACTCCAATGCCTATTACTGCTTAAATTGCGGTACTTATGCCAAGTGTCAAGGTTGCGGGGCCATTTTAGCTAGGGAAAAAGCGGCTGAAGGTGAAGACTATTTAATTTGTAAAAAATGTGGAAAAAAATATCCGCTGGAGCAAACTTGTCCGCAGTGCCAAAACAAAATTTTTAAATCTCGCGGAGGCGGCACCCAAAAAATTGTCACTGAGCTCAATAAACTTTTTCCTCATATACGTGTTTTGCGTTTGGATTCCGATACCCTAAAAAATAAAGATGGCCAAGGCCATCAGGTCCGCGCGGCATTGGATCGTGGACAAGCAGACGTGGTGGTAGGCACCCGTCTTGCTTTAGATGCGGCGTTCTCCGGCAGGGTTAGCCTAGCCGCTGTTATGGATGCGGATTTAGAGCTGGACAGCCCCGATTTCCGTGCTTCCGAAAAATTTGGACAGCTTATTTTTAAACTCAAAAATTTATTGGCCGAGCGGAAAAATTCCCGCCTGCTCATTCAAAGTTCTTCGCCGGATATTTATCCTTTTGAATCTCTTAGGGTAGATTATGAAGCCTGCAGTGAAGAAGAAATGCTGGCTCGGGAAAGTTTTCAGTATCCTCCGTTCATTAAACTGATTAAGCTTCTGCTTAAAAGCAAAGATAAAACCCTGTTACAAGCAGAAACTTCACGCATTATGAGCGTGGCTGCCCCTTTTGCTATGGAAATATTGGGCCCTGTTTTAACCGGAAAAAAGACAGACATTCTTAAAAAACAATATCTTTTGTTTAAAACCACTTCTCATCAATACCCTGATTTAGTCAAAGTCTTAGATCAGTTGGAAGTGACCAAAAAAATAGAAGTAAAAATTGTAGCTGACCCCTATGATTTTTATTAATTTAAGGAGAATAAAAATGAAAAATTACATTAAGCAATTTTTTTCTTGGAAAGGAATTGCCGGTCGAAAAGAAATGATCGGTGTTTGCTTACTGTGGGTATTTGCATCTCCAGCCGTCGGAATCTTTTTTCTGTTTGGGGATATGTTTTCTAAGTTTTTATATGGCACTACTTCTCATCCTTCTTTGCATGATTTGGTCTTTTGTATTGTGTTTTTATTTACGTTGGCTATGTTAATTTGTTCTTCGGCCAGAAGATTGCGACATATCGGTTGGTCTCCTCTGTTAGCCTTTCTGCCACTAACAATGTATATTCCGGTTGTAGGATTTTTTATTGCTGCTATTTTTCTGATTCTATTGTGTGTAATCCCTGCTAAGAAAGATGCTCAACCACCACTTCCTTTGCCCAAATCTTATTTTAAGCTGAACTTATCGATAGTTGTTTTTCTATTCGTGCCCCCTTTGTTAGCATTATTTTTATTGAGTGGAGTAGTAAAATATGCTCCTAAAACATTGACAGTGTTTCCCGGCATCCAACAGACATTGCAAAAAAAAGAGAAACAAAGAGAATCTATACATCAAGAAAAAAAAGAAGAAGATCCGATGGCTGTTTCTTTGCATGTTCCGGCTCCGCCCGCTTCTGCTGGCCATGTGATCCGTTATGAGGGCCAAACGAAGCCGGCTTTTGGTAGAGAGTTTTGGGTTTCGGACCCACACAGTCATCCCTCTGTCAAACGCTCCGTCTGGAAGTGGGATTTGCCAGATACCACTACTTTGGCCGATACCACAACGTGGGATTTAAGGCAGAAACACTCTTGTGGCTCCATGTGTAAATATGTTCCCTCTATGGACCGACAAAAAACATTACATGTTGTTTGGATTCCGGAAGCAAAAGGATGGACTCAAATGGTAATGCAAAGAGGAGAACTGGTAGAAACAGTGCTGTTTGATGAAAATAAAACATGGTTGGAATTTAGACGGATAAAAAATAAGAAACCGGTACAAATCTATGCTAAAACCAAAACGAATGCTATCCGTTTTTTTGATATAGGAATACAAAAACACCCTTACTACGCAAGATCATTTTCCGGGGTTGAAGATTACATTCTTTGGTTATTTATTGAGCCTAATTCTTCATTTAAGCCCATTGCTTTCTCTATTGCAAATCCTCAACAGCGAACTATATCCCCGCGAGAACAATTTAATGCTCCCTGGCCGGGAATACAAATTTCTACGAAATGGATTGAGTATTTGTCTTAGTGATATTGGAAAATAATCTCTTTTTTCTTACGCGTTCTTATTATGCTAAAATAGAGAAAGATATTTTTTAGAGGACTATTATGACGATTCAAGAACAAATTTCATTTTTAACACGCGGTTGCGTGGATATTGTAAACGTAGAAGGTTTGCAAAAGAAACTGGAAAGCGGCAAAAAACTTAAAGTGAAACTGGGTTGTGACCCTACCAGTGCTGATTTACATTTAGGCCATAGCGTGGCCCTTTCCCTATTGCGCCGTTTTCAGGACTTAGGGCATACAGCCGTCTTGGTCATCGGGGATTTTACGGCTGCTGTGGGTGATCCCTCCGGCCGCGATTCCACCCGTCCGGTACTGGGAAGAGAGCAAATTTTAGAGAACGCCAAAACCTATACGGACCAAGCCTTTAAAGTATTAGATCCGAATAAAACGGAAATCCGCTTTAACAGCGAATGGTTAGATCCCTTTGTCAGCGGAAAAGAACTGCTGCAAACCCTACAAAAAGTAACCGTAGCCCAGGTATTGGAACGTGACGATTTTAAAAAACGTATGGCAGCAGGAAGCCCCATTAGTATGCTTGAAGTATTGTACAGCTTATTTCAAGGGCAGGACTCTGTAGCTTTAAAGGCCGATGTGGAATTGGGCGGAACGGACCAAATCTTCAATTTGCTCGTAGGCCGCCAATTGCAAAAGCAAAACGGTCAAGAGCCGCAGGTAGCCATCACGGTGCCGCTATTAGTGGGTACGGACGGCGTGAAAAAAATGTCTAAATCCTACGGCAACTATGTAGGCTTAAACGATGCCCCCAATGATATGTTCGGCAAACTGATGTCCGTATCCGATGAATTGATGTTGAGCTATTATGAGCTTTTAACCTCTCAAGATCTAGCTACAGTAAAGACCCTGCACCCCATGGAAGCCAAAAAACAATTGGCCGGTCTTTTAACGGAGCGTTTTCATGGTAAAGCAGCCGCTTTGGCCGCACGTGAAAACTTTGAAAAAGTATTTTCTAAAAAAGAAAACCCTGACGATATGCCACTGCTTAAACCGGCACAAGGGGCTATGTTGTCGGCTGTTTTGTTTGAAGCCGGAGCCGCCCAAAGTAAGAATAAAGCCCGTGCTCTTATAGAACAGGGAGCCGTGCGTATCAACGGTGAAAAAATCTTGCAGGATGGCCCCCTCTCTTTCCAAGACGGAGATGTTTTGCAAGCAGGAAAAAGAGCATTTTTTAAACTCTCACATTAGGCAAAGCAATGAACAAGCGCATATTGATTTTTTTACTTATCGTATTCGTGGGCATTACGTCGTGTGCGCTGTTTGTTAAATTGCATTATTTCCAAAAAGGCACCCCGGTGGTTTTTGAAATTAAATCCGGTCAAAGTGTCGGTCAAGTAGCTTACCAACTCAAGGAAAAAGGAATTATCAAAAGCACTACTTGGTTTAAGCTGATTTTCAGACTTTCAGCCTCGGCTTCTGATTTGAAAGCCGGAAAATATGATTTACGCACCCACATGCCGGCCGAAGCGGTATTAAATTGTATTAAAAGCGGCCAATGCCTACACCTGACCAAGCTTACCACTTTGGAAGGTTGGAGAAGTGAAGAAATAGCTGAAATGTTATCTGAAAAAAATATTACCGATCCCCGTGCTTTTTTAGACATTGTACGCAAACGCCAACTGGAAGGATACCTATTTCCCTCTACTTATCATTTCTCCGAAAATACCCCTGCTTGGGCTGTTATAGATGCTATGGTCAATCAGTATAACCGAAAAGTAAAACCCTTGTTTAAGCAGTATCCCACTCAGTTAACGGAGAAAGAAGTGTTGACGGTGGCTTCCATTGTGGAACGGGAGGCAATTTTTCACGATGAACGTCCCAAAATAGCAGCGGTATATCTAAACCGTTTGAAAATCGGTAAACGGTTAGAAGCAGATCCTACCGTACAATATGCTTTAGGTTTTAATTTCAGAGAAAACCGTTATTGGAAGAAAGGCCTTACCTATCGGGATTTGCGCAATCCTTCCCCGTACAACACCTACCGGCATGGCGGTCTGCCACCGGGGCCGATTGCTAACCCCAGTTATGAATCCGTGAAGGCGGTATTAAACCCGGAACCTAACTTTGAAGCTATTTACTTTGTGGCTGACAATACGGGCCGGCATGATTTTAGCCGAACCTACAATGAACATATTTTAAAGAAAAACAAATACCGAAAAAAGAAATAAATTCATAAAAAATACCCCGACTATTTGTCGGGGTATTTTTTATAACTTTTTTAATATTTCTGCAATTCTTTCCGAAGCCGTCATCGGGTCCGGTAAGTCCAATTTGGAAAAGTTTTCCTGCATGGTTTGCAAAATGGATCCGTTAGCCGCATTCAAAATACGGTCCATGACCAAATAAAGCTCTTTAGAAAACACTTTTCTTTCTTCCACCAAAGCGGCACAGCCCACACTCTGTAAAACTTTGGCATTATAAAACTGATGATTGGCTGCAGCCGTAGGAAGCGGCACCAAAATAGCCGGTTTTTGGCAATAGATTAGCTCTGCCAAAGTTCCTGCCCCACTGCGGCAAACCACTAAATCGCAAGCATGAATAAGATCGTATATTTCATTGGAATAAGGAAGCACCAATACCCGGTTTGTTTTACCGTATTTATTAGAAATATTTTGATACCACCGCTCCCCACTGATGTGAATAAACTGTAAATTATCATTTTCAGCCACAAGACGTTTTACCGTGTCAATCAGTGCATTATTCAGCGCTTTGGCCCCTTGGCTCCCCCCAAAAAGAAGCACCGTTTTGAAAGAAGGATCCAAAGCTAAATTTCCTAACACCTTACTCCGGTCCACTTTTTCTGCAAATTCCGGCCGAATCGGAGTGCCCACCAAACGGCTATTGCGTATTTTTTTATTGACCGGTAACCCGAGCATAAATAAATCCGTAAAATAGGAACAAACTTTATTGGAAAGACCGATCTTAGTATTGGAATCATGCACAGCCGTTTTGATTCCTTTTAAATGGGCCGAAAAAATGAGCGGAAAGGACACATATCCCCCCGTTCCTACAGCTACGTCCGGTTGGAACTCTTCTATCAGCTGCTTCGTTTGCAGAAGAGCTATCACCAGTTTTTTTAAAAAAGAAAAATATCTGAAAATATTTAGGGTACGGGGCAAAGCACAGAAATCAATTTCCCGATATTTCAGATTATGTTCTTTTAATACCTGGGCGGCAGGGTCATTTTTTCGTACAATAAACAAGACCCTGCAGTCTTGTTTGTTAAGCAAGCGGCCTAATGAGAAACCGGGGTAAAAGTGCCCTCCCGTGCCGCCTGCGGCGATTAAAAAACGTTTGTTCATGTTATTTATTCCTATTGCGGTAATTTGTAAAATCGTCCTGATAGGGGCGTTTGGTTTGGGTTTCACTGGCAGCCATATTGACGATAATCCCCATCATCACCAAGGTCATAATCACAGAAGAGCCGCCATATGAAAAAAACGGCAAAGCAATCCCTTTGGTAGGCAAAAGCCCGATTGCCATACCCATATTAAAAAAGGCCTGCAAACATATCGTTAAGGTCATGCCGAAAATAACCAAACTGTGGAAGCTGTTTTTAGCAATGCGTGCCAAAGACACCCCTCTCACCAACAACCAACAAAATAAAGCCAAAATAATCAACACTCTAAATAAGCCCAATTCTTCACACATAATGGAAAAAATAAAATCTGTATGTGCCTCCGGCAGATATTCTAATTTTAGTTCACTGTTTCCTAATCCTTTTCCAAACCAACCACCTGAGCCTACGGCCAAAAAGTATTGCATTAACTGATAGCCGGTCGTACTGGCGGTGGCTTCAGGATTT
>JAFUJU010000011.1 GCA_017468055.1 Elusimicrobiaceae bacterium | reverse complement strand
TTTGGCTTAGTAGATTTTAGGGCGCAAAACGGCAGACAACACTGCCAAAAAGTAGTAAAAATATTAATCCCAAGATAGTATATTTAAAAACAAAAACCCGCACCGAAAAGTGCGGGTTTTTTTTGTAGTAAACAACTTTTTCAGTTGTTAATATCTGAAATGCAAACCATTTTCTATATTTGGGTTTCTTTGAATTGCCTTGTCACTCGCCGTACCTAGCAGTACTTGCCTCGGCCAACTGGCAATCCAAATAAACCTCAAATCTGAAAAATCATGCTATGAACAATTATTTTTCAATTATCACAAACAACTTTTTCAGTTGTTAATATCTGAAATGCAAACCATTTTCTATATCTTTTTTGTCTCCTCTTTTTTTGAAAAAATATCAAAAAATGTTTTTTCCCATTTTGTTGTCAAGGTTGTTTTCTCGTCGGGAAAATAAAAAAGTCTTGACTATTTTTTTTTTTTGATACGATTTCGGTACGGGCCGCAGATGGGTTTAAAAAACCTCCTACAGTTTCCCAAAAACGGCCCGTACACAGGGTTAACTAACCCGAGGAGATTAAAATGATGAAAAATAACAAAGGTTTCACCTTGGTTGAATTATTGGTGGTTGTATTGATCATCGGTATTTTAGCCGCTATGGCCTTGCCGGCCTACTTCCAAGCAGTAGAACGCTCCCGCATTGCGGAAGCTGAAACAATTATGGGTAACGTTGCCCAAGCTCAGCAAAGAAGCTTGATGAAAAAAGGAAAATATTCTACCCATTTTTCTGGTTTAGATGTTTCTCCTACTAGACTTGCTGTTACTAAGTTCTGCACCAAGGGTACGAATGAAGTTACTGGTGGGGAAGGAGCTTCTGCTACCACTGAAGGTTGTAAATCAGATGCTAATGGTTTTGAAATTGCTTTGGATCAAACCAATGTGTCTGCTAACTTAGAAAAAGGTGCCGTGACCGCAAAACGTAATGGTAATGCTCGTTATGGTTATACCTTGACTCGTTACTATCAAGGAAATCAAGTGCAATGCGAAGCTGGTTCCGGCACAACTGCAGACGAAGATAAAGCCTTATGTGGAGAATATTGTGGTTTAGAAGTTCCCTCTGCTAAATGCTGCAATAATGGTGTGGACGGTGCTTGCGGAGAACCTGCTAATTTTTAGTTGAACTCCAAAGTTTCACAACACCCCGCCCACAAGGCGGGGTATTTTTTTGTTCCATTATAGAGCCGTACTACCGAAGTATAGACGTAAAATAGTATAATATGTATATGAACGCGTGCGAAGATACCGTGCTTAAGGTAGAGGATTTAAAAGTAGCTTTTCATACGGAAATGGGTACTGCCGAAGTATTGCATGGGCTTAGCTATCAACTTAAAAAAGGCAAGGTATTGGCGGTGGTGGGGGAATCCGGCTGTGGAAAAACCGTACACGCGCTTTCTCTTTTAAACCTGCTTCCGTCAGGGGGAAAAGTAACCTCCGGCCGTATCTATTTTAAAGATCAAAATATTTTGGCTCTTTCCGCTCAAGAATTACGCAAACTGCGCGGGGCTAGAATCTCTATGATTTTTCAAGACCCCATGACCAGCCTAAATCCCATTCGCAGCGTTGGAAAACAATTGACGGAAACCATTTTGGCGCATCGCTCCTGTTCTGCTTTGCGTGCGCAGGCCATGGCCATTCGCCTGCTGAAAAAAGTAGGTATTCCCCAAGCGCGGGAAAGAATGAAAGAATACCCTTTCCAATTCTCGGGCGGGCAACGCCAGCGTATTATGATAGCCATGGCTTTATGTTTGCACCCCGATATCTTAATCGCCGATGAGCCTACCACCGCTCTGGACGTAACGATTCAAGCGCAAATTTTAAAACTTATCAAAGAGTTGCAAATTCAAAATCAGATGTCTGCGGTGTTTATTACGCATAATCTGTCCATTGTGGCGGACGTCGCGGACGAAGTGTTGGTGTTGTACGGTGGCCACGAGGTGGAAAAAGCCCCCGTGCAAGAGCTGTTCGCCCATCCCTTACATCCGTACACACAGGGCCTTTTGCGTTCGTTAGTGTCTGTGGATCAAAAACAAGATAAACTGCCCGCTATAGAAGGGTACCCTCCTGCTGCGGGGCAAAGTATGAGCGGTTGTCCGTTTGCTCCGCGTTGTCCGAAAGCTTGCGCCAAATGCCATGAAAGTTTGCCGCCTATTTTTATACAGGACGGCCACGAGGTGCGCTGTTGGCTTATGGAGGAAAAAGCATGACTTTGCCCGTGAGAATTAAAAACCTAATCAAATCTTACCGCAAGGGAAGTTGGTTTGGGAAAGCGGAAAGCAAAACCATTTTGCACGAGGTAAGTATTACCTTACAAGCAGACGAAATTTTGGGCTTGGTAGGAGAGTCCGGCTGTGGAAAAACCACGTTAGCAAAAGTGATTTTGGGATTAGAAGATTATCAGGGGGGCTCTGTAGAGGTGTTAGGGCAAGAGCTAAACACTTTGACAAAAGCCCAGTTCAAAAATTTGCGCCGTGATATGCAAGTAGTTTTTCAAGATCCATACTCCAGCTTAGATCCGCGCATGAGCGTGCGCCAAATTTTGTGTGAACCGTGGGATATCCACGCTATGCATAAAAATAAAGCTGTACGAAACGAAAAATTAAAGGATTTAATGCAGGCTGTAGGCTTGGACGTGGCCCATTTGGACCGGTACCCGCATGAGTTTTCCGGCGGGCAACGCCAACGCATTGCCATTGCACGTGCACTGGCTTTGGAGCCTAAAATTTTGGTGGCAGATGAGCCTGTGTCTGCTTTGGACGTGTCCGTACAGGCGCAAATTTTAAATTTATTAAAAGAAATCAGCCGTAAGCGCGGTCTGAGTATGTTGTTTATTTCGCATGATTTTGGGGTGGCGCGTTTTTTGTGTGACCGCATAGCCGTGATGTACCAAGGAGAAATAGTGGAGTGTGGTCCGGCGGAGAGCTTGCTTAAAAATCCGCAACACCCATATACGGAGGCATTGCTTTCGGCAGTGCCGTTGCCCAATCCGGATCTGCAAAAAAATAGAATGCCGGTGCCAAGTAAATATGACTTGTCTTTAGGGGAGAGTCTGTGCCCGTATGCTGCCCGTTGCAGTTATTATGCCGGCGACGTGTGTGAAAAAAACTTGATTCTGGGCGAAACCAAAGAAAAAGGGCATGTGTGCGCCTGTGTGCGCCGGCCGTTTGAAAATACCAAAAGCCGCTTTGCGGTGTGAAGGAGAAAGTATGTTGAATGAAAAAAGACTTTTAGATACGTTTTTAGAATTGGTGCAAATTGACAGCGAGTCTTTGAATGAAGCCAAAATTCAAAAAGTATTGGTAAAGAAACTAAAAAAACTGGGTTGCACGGTATATGTGGATCAAGCCGGTAAAAAGTTTAATACAAATGCCGAAGGAAATATTATTGCTACCTTAAAAGGTAAACTCAGCCAAAAGCCGTTTGTATTGTCTGCCCACATGGATACGGTGTGCCCCGGAGTGGGAATAAAACCTTGTGTAAAAAAGGACCGTGTAACTTCGGACGGGACAACTATTTTGGGCGCAGACGATAAGGCCGGTATAGCCATTATTTTAGAAACCTTGCACGTGCTGAAAGAATTAAAAGGAAATCACCCTTCCGTACAGGTTATTTTTACGCTCTGTGAAGAAAGAGCCATTACGGGGGCGAAGTATTTGGACTATCGCAAAATTAAAGGAACGGACGGACTGATTTTGGATAATGAAAGCATTGAAGATTTGCTGGTGCGCGGCCCCGGAAAATATAATTTTAATGTTAAAATTCACGGAGTCTTGGCACATGCGGGTGTTTGCCCCGAGAAAGGAATTTCTGCCATTGACGTACTAGCCAAAGCTATGCGCCTGATGAAACACGGCCGTGTGGACAAAGAAACCGTGTGCAATTTTGGGGTGATTTCCGGTGGGCAGATTACCAATGCCGTTCTTTCGGAATTGAGTCTGAAAGGGGAAGTGCGCAGCTTAAATGCTAAAAAATTGGAAAAGCAAATTGCCCACATGAAAGATTGTTTTGCCAAGGCAGAAAAGGCATTTATTAAAAAAGTAGACGGGAAAACCATTGCTCCGAAGGTGGAAATTGAAACGGAACTTTGTTATGCGGCGCAAAATATTTCCAAAAACTCCCCGTCCGTTAAGTTGGTTTTAGCCGCGGCGCGTAAACATGGGGTGAAATTAAAACCCATGGTTTGTGGCGGTGGCTGCGATGCGAATGTGATGTTTCAACATGGCTTGGCCTTGCCCAATATGGGGGTGGGGGTAGAAAAGTGCCACTCTTTAGAAGAATATTTGATTTTACCTGATTTTTACAAGGCGGCCCGTGTGGTGTTAGACACGGTGCTGAGTTACCGCGGATAATTATGACCCGTTATATTGTGCGAAGACTTCTTTTATTGCCGTTGGTGGTGTTGGGCGTTACGTTTCTGCTCTTTTTGCTCACCCAACGTCTCAGCCCTGAGATGCGTGCGTCTTTATATATCAAAGATCCGCGTCAAATGGGAGCTATGGAGGAAGTTATTACAAAATACGGATTGCGCGATCATGTGTTTAAGCAATACGGCCGTTGGTTGGGCAGTGCCTTAAAAGGAGATTTGGGCTATAGCCACAGTGCCAATATGCCCGTAGCTACCGCCATTAAAGAATATCTGCCGGCCACCGTACAGCTGGCATTGGTTACGATTGTTTTGGTGCTATTTTTTGGCGTTTGGTTGGGGACGCTATCTGCCGTTAAAAAAGATAGGTGGCAAGATGTGTTGGCGCGCTTTGTATCGGTGGGGGGGTTTTCGCTTCCTATTTTTGTGCTGGGGCTTTTGCTGCTGATGTTGTTCTACGGAAAATTGGGCTGGTTCCCTCCGAGGGGATATTCCGTCATGACAGATGTGACTATCCACGGACCCAACTTTCATGCATATACAGGTTTTTTGCTCATAGATGCTTTGCTCAATGGCAATCTGCGAGTTTTTTTAGATGTGTTGCGCCATTTGCTTTTGCCGGCTTTTACTTTGTGTATAGGCTCTTTTGCCTTAATGGTGCGCGTCATGCGCTCCAGTATGCTGGAAGAATTGGGCAAAGATTATGTGCGTACTGCCCGGGCCAAAGGCCTGCCGGAGCGGGCTGTTATTTACCGCCATGCAGGAAAAAATGCCATTATTCCCGTTATTACACTGGCCAGTATCCAATTTATCCGTTTGTTGGGAGGAACGGTCATTGTGGAAACGATTTTTGATTATCCGGGTATTGGGCGTTTTGGAGTGACGGCCGCCCAACAGCTGGATATTGCCGGCATTATGGGATTCTCTTTAATGGTGGCGGTGTTGTTTGTGTTGGGTAATTTGTTGTCGGATATTTTATACACGGCTGTGGATCCAAGGATTAAACTCAGTGAATAACCGTATCTTCAAACGTATCGTAAAAAATAAAGCATCTTTGGCCGGTTTTGTACTGGTGGCGTGTTTTGCCGTGGTGGCTTTGCTCGCGCCCG
The DNA here is from genome assembly GCA_017468055.1 of Elusimicrobiaceae bacterium. Lineage (GTDB taxonomy): Bacteria > Elusimicrobiota > Elusimicrobia > Elusimicrobiales > Elusimicrobiaceae > Avelusimicrobium. Next base: position 17,410 of record JAFUJU010000011.1, on the reverse strand, counting down.
TGCTTGCTCCTGCTGCTAACCCAGGGAATCCTTATCAAATTCCACAACATAGCTATGAGATGACGCCACAGCCGCCCTCTGCCGAGCATTGGTTCGGTACGGCTGAACAACAATACGATTTATACTATGGCGTAATCTGGGGAACGCGTTTAGCGTTTAAGGTAGGGATGACGGTTACATTTTTTGCTTTTTTGATTGGACTTTTTTTAGGGGCGAACGCAGCCTATTTCGGTGGAAAGACCGATGAACTGATTATGCGTTTTACGGATATTGTTTTTGCGGTGCCTTCCTTGGTGCTGGCCATGGTGATTGCCGCCATGCTGGGACCGGATCTAAACAATATGATGATTGCTTTGACGGCGGTGGCATGGCCGTCTTATGCGCGTTTAGTGCGCTCTGATGTATTGAGTGTAAAAAACAGAGATTTTGTAACCGCTAGCAAAGCCTTGGGAGCGCGCGGGGGGCGGTTGTTGATGAGGCATATTCTGCCCAATTCTATTTATCCTTCTATAGTGGTGGCCAGTTTGGATATTGGATATATTGTGCTAACGGCGGCCTCTTTGTCTTTTTTGGGTCTCGGGGCTCAGCCGGGTACGGCCGACTGGGGACAACTGATTGCTTTAGCGCGTAATTGGGTCTTGGGGGACGGAGTGCATACCTTTGCCTACTGGTATACGGTCGTAGTGCCGGGGGGAGCCATTTTCTTGTTTGTGATAGGCTGGAACTTGTTGGGAGATGACTTTCGTGATATTTTAGACCCCCGCCAAGGTTAAATTTAAGCTACAATATAGTATAAGGATATTTTTAGGAGAGGTTCTTATGATTAGAAGAAAAGATTTATATACATCTTTAAGTGACAGCGCGTACCGTTATCCGCAAAAAGTGGCCGTAGTGGAGGCCGGTACCGGTAAGAAACTGACCTATTTAGAACTGTTGATGAAAGTGGACCGTGCGGCGGATATGTATTGGGAACATGGTATCCGCAAAGGGGACCGTGTGGCTATTTCCTTGCGCAACTCCATTGATACGGTTATTGCCAACTATGGGTTGTATAAAATCGGGGCGATTGCAATACCCATGAACTTTATGGTCACCAAACAAGAAGAACTTCAATTTATTTTAAATAATTCCGGTGCAAAAGCCGTAGTAACGCAGGCTGAGTTTATTCGCCATTATGTCAAAGCCCAGCCGTCTTTACCGGATTTGAAATATATCTTTTCCGTAGACTCCATTCCCACCACTGCCCAAGATAAAGAGTTTGTGCAATTATTCTGGGAGCAAGTGGAAAAATCCACCTACCACGATGAAACAGCCGGTGCGTGTGCTCAATTGGAAGACGATGCTTTTATCCTTTATACTTCCGGTACTACCGGTCAGCCCAAAGGCGCCATGTTGACGCACGGAAACTTGGCCAGTAATATTATTTCCGCGGCGCAAATTTTTAAGATTAACGACGACGATTGCTTCTTATGTTTATTGCCGATGTTCCATTCTTTTGCATGGACGACTTGTGTGGTGTTGCCGTTGTACTTAAATTTAAAAGTAGTCATTGTGGCCAACATTATGCCGGCCAAAACATGGCTTTCTGCCATGGGTAGTGAGAAAGTAACCTTGATTTTGGCTGTACCGCAAATCTTGGCCGTTCTTTCCAAAGAAGCCAAAGGATTTAAACGTTTGTACCTGCAGTTCTGGCCGTTTAAAAATGTACGCTTTGCCGTATCCGGTGCAGCTCCCTTGACGTTGGAAATCAAACAACGTTTTGAAGAAAAAATCGGTGTAAAAATTTTGGAAGGTTATGGTTTGACGGAAACCAGCCCCGTAGTGAGTGTAAACACCGAACATTTACAAAAAATCAAATCCGTCGGCCCTGCCATTCCGTCGGTCAGCACCTTGGTGGTGGACGATGAAGGCAACGAAGTACCGCGCAACTGTGAAGGGGAACTGTGCGTCAAGGGCCCCAATGTGTTCCGCGGATATTTTGGCAACCCGCAAGCGACCAGAGATGCCTTTACCGAAGACGGCTGGTTTAAAACCGGTGACATTGTGGCCATTGATGATGACGGTTTTATCTTTATTAAAGACCGCAAAAAAGACATGATTATTATCAAAGGGTTGAAAGTATTCTCCGCTCAAGTGGAAGCCACCATTGACACTTGCCCCGGTATTGAAGAAAGTGCTATTATCGGTGTCCCCGATGGAAAAGGCGGCGAGTTTATTAAGTGTTATGCTGTCAAAACCAAGGACTCTGAATTGACCGATGACCAATTCCGCAAATTCTTAAAACAAAACTTGGATAATTACAAACGTCCGCGTGATTTTGAATTTGTGGACGAATTGCCCCGTAACAGCTTGCGCAAAGTATTAAAACGCAAATTGCGTGAAGATGCCATTGAAAAATTGAAACAACGCATCGCTGAAGGCGATGCCGAAGAAAAAGACCTGTAATGATAGATTTAGTCCGCGCACTACGCACCTATGTTCCGGACGCCTATTACGTAGGCGGCGTAGTGCGCGATGCTTTACTCAAAAAACCTTCCGGCGATATTGATCTTGCCTTACCCAAAAACCGCGTAAAAGAGGCTGCCCTGACCTTAGCCAAACATCTCAAAGCAGCTGCTTTTGAAATGGACGCCGAATTTGGAGTGTGGCGTTTGGTTACGCGTAAAGAAAACTTGCAAATTGATTTGACCGCTTTTCAGGGAAAGGACTTGCGGGAGGACCTGCTGAGGCGGGATTTTACATTGAATGCCTTGGCGTATCCGGTGGATGCGCCGCTGAACATACAAATCCAAACCGGTAAAGGCCAAAAAGCACAAGTACGGCTGAAAAAACTTCAACAAAAACTTTTAATAGATTTCAAGGGCGGAGCCAAAGATTTGGCCGCACGCGAAATAAAACTAAACGGACCGCATGTGTTGCAAGAGGATCCGGTGCGTATGTTGCGTGCGTTTCGTCATGCAGCAGAGCTGAAATTTTCTCTTTCGCCGTCCGTTTTACGGCAAATAAAAAAAGATGCTCCGCTCGTTGTGCAGGCCGCCGGAGAACGAATCCACGAAGAGTTAAACCGCTTATTTCAAACACCGCGTGCTTATGAAAATATATTGCTAATGGAGAAAACAGGTTTGCTAACGGCTTTGTTTCCTTTGTTAGAAGAGCAACGCACCTGTGCGCAGTGTTATTACGGAAAGGGGGGCGTGTTGAAGCATACGTTGGATTGTTTTAGGCGGGAAGAGTGGCTGTTGGAAAACCTGCATAAAGCTTTTCCGAAATATCATAAGAAATTGGCCCCTATCGTGCAGAATAAAGCTTTATTTAAAATGGCGGTACTTTTGCATGATATTGCCAAACCGGCTACTGCCAAAGTGCAGGGGGACCGGTTGCGTTTCTTCTATCACGAACAAAAAGGAGCGCAAATGGCACGCAAGATTTTGGATAATTTGCATTATAGTAAGGCAGATAACCGTTTGATTTGCGGTATGATTGCAGAGCATCTTCGTCCGAGCAATTTGGCCAGTAATGATGTCATTACGGACCGCGGTGCCTATAAGTTCTTTCGCGATTTGGGGGATGCCGCTTTGCCGATGCTTTTGCTCTGTTGGGCTGACTATACCAGCTATATTACCGACGCCCAGCTTAGGCGTATTTTACCTAAAAGTGCCGACAAACTGATGAGTATTGAAACCGCCAAAAAAACGGCCAATGTGGGCAAAACCTTGCGCCATATGCAGGTGCTGAGTTTGCTGTTTAAAAAATATTTTGACTCTCCTAAAAAAATAAAACCTTCCAAACTTTTGGACGGACGGGAAGTGATGCAGATTTTGAATTTGCCTTCTTCTCCGCTTATCGGTGAGATATTGGAAGCATTGGCCGTAGCACAGGTGGAAGGAGCAGTGACGGATAAAGCCAGTGCTGAAGAATTTATCCGCCGCCAATACGGTGCACAAAAAAGCGCCTAAATAGCCGCAAAAGTGCTATAATATAGACGCTGATACAATTTATGCGGGCGTGGTTCAATGGTAGAATGGGAGCTTCCCAAGCTCTAGACGAGGGTTCGATTCCCTTCGCCCGCTTTTTTAAAAGGATCCTATGGCAGACGAAAAAAAGAACACTCCTGACGTGGCGGAGTTTGAAGCCAAACTCCCAGCTCAAACCAATAATAAAGACATTTGGTTGTTTTTGATTATTGTAGATGTGGTGCTTTTGTGTGTATTTGGTTTTTTCTTATATAAAAACCTTTCTGCCCGTCTGCTCTCTACGCAGGAGCCGGCTCAAGTGCCTGCGTCTGTAGTAGAGGAAACCCTGCCGGAAGAATCTATTGCCGCTGAGCCGGAGGAAGTGGTTGTAGTAGCCGAGCCTGCCGCGCCTGTGGTGGTGGAACCTGTGGTAGCAGAAAAAGCACCGGTCATAGAAGAAAATCCGGCGCCGAAAGCAGCCCCGGTAGAAGAAGTGCAAACCCCTGCCCAACCTGCTGAAAAGAAGGAAAGCATTATCATAAAGAAAAAAGCCGGCAGTAAGTACCGCCAGGTCACTTTCCGCTATTATGGCGAAGGGAAAAAGGTGGCGGTGGTTAGTGGTTTTACCATGGCAAAGCCTCGTGCTTTGAAGAAAAAAGACGGCTATTGGGAAACGACGCTTTCCATCTCTCCCGGAACGTATAAATTCTTATACGTAGTGGACGGAGAACAAATTACCGATCCTTACGCAGAAGAAAAAGATGGAAGATCCGTTTTAGTGGTAGAGTAAGATTTGTCAGATGAAAAGCCCCGCTTATTGAGCGGGGCTTTTTTGTTTGTTGTTTTAGTTGTTCTTCTATCGGAAAAATGCGCTACCACTTGACACGTTTTTTTTTTTGCTACAATTTCAGCGTTGCCCTCAGACGCAAGACTTACGTGTTGTTTGTTGGGCTTTAAATACGTATAAAAGGAGCGAAAAATGAAAAGAGGTTTCACGTTGATAGAACTACTGGTAGTGGTGTTAATTATAGGTATATTGTCCGCGGTCGCTTTGCCGCAATATACTAAAGCTGTATTTAAATCTCGCTTTTCCGAGGTGAATATAATTACAAAAGGAATTAAAGATGGATACAATATGTGTTGTTTGGCGGCATCCGAGGCATCAGACTGTGCCAATTCAACAAATACGGAATTTGTTGAGTTTGAACCCCCAACTCCAATATTGAGCGGCTCAGCTTGCGAAAATGGAGGGCTTTGTTTTAACACGAAATATTGGCAATATGAAACAGATGACGGAGTTGTATTTTATGTGAATCCTCTTGGTTCTACGGATGTGCATTTTGAGGGGGATATTACAAACGATATATTGGATACATGTTCAGGAGATTTATCTTTATGCAAAGTAGTAGGGTTCTCTAACTGTTCCTCAAGTTATTGTCGTAAATCTTAAGATGATTGTTAGGGATAAAAAACCGCCCTTTCGGGCGGTTTTTGATGTGATATCTTTTAGCCTGCCGGCCACAGGAAACGTCTGCCTGCCATGAAGTGGAAATGCAAATGGTCCACCGTTTGGCCGGCACCTTTTCCGTTATTAGTCACCAGACGGAAATCTTTAATATCAAACTTTTTGGCCAAATCACGGGCGGCCAACAAAACCTTACCCAAGATTTCGCCGTCGCCGTCTTGGCTTTCGGCCAAGCGGCTAATATGCTGCTTGGGGATAATGAGCAGATGGGTGGGAGCTTGAGGATTTAAATCCTTAAACGCCAACACATCTTCGTTTTCATAAACGATTTGGCTTTTCACTTCCCCGCTGACGATTCCACAAAATATACAGTTCATAATTCTATTATAACAAAGTTTTTTTCGTCGGAAAAGTGCGCCAACACTTGACACGTTTTTTTTTTTTGCTACAATTTTCCTGCGCTCCCTAGGTAAAAAGCCATTTTTGTCGTTTTAAGCTGTTTAATGGCCTTTTACGGTCATTTAAAGTAAAATATAAATTAGGATCGCAAGGAGAAAAAAATATGAACTTGAAAAAACAGTTTGGCTACCCGGCCAAGCGTGGTCCTTTGTCTAAAGCAGGTTTCACGTTGATTGAATTATTAGTTGTTGTACTTATCATTGGAATATTGTCTTCCGTGGCTTTGCCCAAGTATCAAGTAGCTGTACTGAAAAGCAAAACTGTTGAGCTGCAAGTCAATGCCAAAGCCTTGCACGATGCAGCGAAGATTGTTTATTTGGAAACGGGTCAGTACCCTACCGACTTTACGCAGCTTTCTATTGAATGGGCGGGCACATTGAAGGAAAGCGGCGATGGCTCCGGCATTGAATTTTCAAACGGAGCAAAATGTAATTTTGATAAAACAGATGATTGGGTAGAATGTCAACGGGAAGGGGTACGTATTATTTATACATTGGACCCAAACGATAGTGTCAAAATTATGTGTGCCTCTTTAAAAGACGATGCTTTGGCTAAAAAAGTTTGTTTGTCTCTCGGTGGAGAATATTATTTTACCGGGGCTTGGGGCGATTTTTACAAACTCTAGTTCAAAAATTTTCTTTTTCTCTCGTCAAATCGGCGAGGGTTTTTTAACCTCATAAATGCTACAATAAAGAAAAGGGATTCGCGCGTACGTACGGAGCCCAGACTATTTTTCGCTAAAAAAGAGGAAATTTATGGCCAGTAATTTACTAGAAGAAAAACTGCCGCCGCAAGCACTGGATGCTGAAATGGCCGTATTGGGCTCTATGCTGATGGAGTCAGAGGCGGTAGAACGGGCATTGGATATTCTTAAACCCGAACATTTTTATAAAGATACCCATAAAAAGATTTTTGCCGCTATCAAAAACTTGGCAGACAAAGGCCAAGCGGTGGACTTGGTAACCTTGACCGAAGAGCTTAAAACCCAAAATTTGCTTTTGCAAGTAGGGGGAGAGCTGTATTTGGCTGACCTTATTAACAAAGTTTCTACCGCCGCGCACGTGGAGCATTATGCCAATATCGTGCATAAAAAGTTTTTGGTACGGGATTTAATTAAAACGGCTACTTCTTTGGTGCAGGAGTGTTATAAAGAGGAAGAAGAACCGGAAAAGCTGATTGATATTGCCCAAGAGCAAATTTTTAAGCTCAGCCAAAAACAAGATTTAAAGGGGTTTGTGTCTTCTAAAGATTTAGCCGTAGAAGTCATGGAAATGATTGAGAAAGCACATTTGGACAAAAACCCCGTCAAGGGCGTGCCGACCGGATTTAGTGAGTTTGACTTCAAAACGGGCGGTTTCCGTAAGTCTGATTTAATCATTTTGGGTGCCCGCCCCAGCCAAGGTAAAACCGCTTTGGCCTTAAACATTGCCCATCATGCTTGTGTCAATTCCGGAGTTCCGACGGCCATTTTCTCTTTGGAAATGGGCCGCCACTCTATTTATGAACGTATGCTTTGTTCAGCAGCCATGGCTGAAGTGCACCAAGTGCGCAATGGGTTTTTTCCGCGTAGTAAATGGAAAGATTTAACCCGTGAGTTGGCCCGTCTGGCAGAAGCCCCTTTGTTTATTGATGATACTCCAGGCATTACCATTACCGAGCTTCGCATGCGCTCGCGCCGCTTAGCTAATGAACTATCCAAACAAGGTAAAACCTTGGGGCTGATTATCATAGACTATTTACAGCTCATTCGTTCTTCCGGCCGCTCCGAAAGCAGACAGCAGGAAGTGTCTGAAATTTCCCGCATGCTCAAAGAATTGGCACGTAACTTAAACGTGCCGGTGTTGGCGCTTTCTCAGCTTAGTCGTAAGAATGAAGATAAAAACCGCCAAGACAATAAACCGCAACTTTCCGACTTGCGTGAATCCGGTTCTATTGAGCAGGACGCAGACGTGGTGGCCCTGATTCACCGCGACGGTTATTATAAACGTGATGACGAAGCCTTAAAACGCAAAGCCACCCTCATTATTGCCAAACAGCGTAACGGGCCGGTGGGGGATATTGATTTAAACTTTATCAGCGAATATACTTTATTTACCAATCCCGCTCCTGATCCGGAAAATATCGGTCCGGTAGAAGAAGGGGTAATGGTACTTCCTGATTAATATGACATTGCCTATGCTGCGCCCCACGTGGGCAGAAATTGATTTAAGCGCCTACAAACGCAACCTGCAGAAAATCCGTTCCAAAGTCGGAGCGGAGGTGAAGGTGTTGACCCTGTTGAAAGCCAATGCCTACGGGCATGGGGCTTTGGAATTAGGGCTTTATGCGCAGGAACATGGGTTGTGTGATTTTTTTGGAGTGGCGTCCGTAGAGGAAGGTATTTCCCTGCGTTTGGGCGGGGTAAAAATGCCGGTGTTGGTGCTGGGAAGTCTTTTTCCGTTTGAGGCTTTTTCGTATGCGATAGATTATGATTTGTCTATTACGATAGCCAGCTTGGCGGCCGCCGAAGCCGTTAAAGAAATTGCCCGTAAAAAAGGCAAAAAGGCCCGCTGTCATGTGAAACAAGATAGCGGAATGGGCCGCATAGGCACACGTAGAAGCCGTGTAATGGCGGTGTTGGAAGCGTTGGACAAAGACCCGTTTATTGAGTTGGAAGGATTGTTTACTCATTTGTCCAGTGTAGATACGGATCCGGCTTATACGGAGGAGCAAATTGGTTATTTTCGCGATACGATGACCAATGTCCGTTTGCAAAAAATCCCTGTGCAACTTTGCCACATGGCAGCTTCCCCTGCTATTGAAGCCCGTCCGGATACTTATTGCGATATGGTGCGTGCCGGTCATGCCGCTTTTGGACTTAGCAAAGGGTATGAGCCTATTTTGTCGCTGAAAAGCCGCATCGTTTTTGCAAAGGAAGTTTCTGCCGGAAGTAGCATCAGCTATAACCGTAGTTTTGTGGCGCCGCGTCCGATGCGTATAGCCACTATACCCGTCGGATATGGGGACGGTTACTTGCGTAGTTTGACCGGAAAGGCGGAAGTATTGATTGCCGGAAAGCGTTGCTTGGTGTTGGGGAATATTACTATGGATATGTGCATGGTGGATATTTCACAGGTAGAGGCCCATGTGGGTGATGAAGTGGTGCTGATCGGACGGCAAGGGACAGAAGAAATTACGGCTTTAGAGTTGGCGCGCAAAGTCGGTACGATTGACTATGAAATTACCACCTTGTTGACGGCCCGCGTGCCGAGGATTTATAAAAAATAATGATTTCATCTATCGGAAAACTCATGATAAACTGGATGACCCAATTGGGAGAAGCAACCAATATGGTACGCTCCGTACTGTTTTGGTTTACCCGTGCGCGTTTTGAGTTTAAGCAATTTATCAACCAATGCGTGGTGATTGGGGTGGACTCATTCGCTGTGACGGCCATGACCAGTTTGTTCACGGGCATGGTGCTGGCACTGCAAGGGGGGAACACCATTGGTAATATCTTCGGAGATCCTATTTATGTGGGGACCTTGGTTACTTTTTCGCTTATTCGTGAGTTGGGGCCCGTTTTGACGGCGGTAGTTATTTCCGGCCGCGCAGGGGCTGCCGTTACAGCCCATATCGGCACCATGGCAGTGACGGAACAGTTGGACGCTTTGCATACCTTAGGCACGAATCCCACCCAATATTTAGTCATTCCGCGTATGACAGCTTTTCTGCTAAGTGTGCCCATTTTGACGCTTTTTTCCAATTTGTTCGGTGTGTTTGGCGGTTATTTGGTAGCCAAGTACGCCTTGGGTATCCCCGGTGAAGTGTATATGAGTGATGTAACAGCCTTTATGGGAGTCAAAGACTTTATGCACGGATTTTTAAAATCTTTTGTATTTGGATTTTTAGTGGCCACGGTATGCTGTTACAAAGGTGTCAGTACGCGCGGCGGTGCAGAAGGCGTGGGCAAAGCTACCACCGGTGCCGTGGTAACGTGTATTGTGATGATTTTGGTGTTGGATTATTTTTTGACCGCTATTTTAACCGCATTCGGAATTTAGATGATAGAGATTAAACATTTAAAAAAGAGCTTCGGTGCTCATCATGTACTCCAAGATGTGAACCTGAACATTGAAGAAGGAAAGGTGACCACCATTTTGGGCGGTTCCGGCTCGGGTAAAAGCACCTTGATTAAGTGTATGATGCGTCTGCAAAATGCTACCGGCGGCCAAATCTTGCTCAACGGACGTGATATAACCAAGGAGCAAAACCCGATGCGTCTGGCGGCTCTGCGGCGGCATTTTGGCTATTTGTTTCAGGAAGGGGCTTTGTTTGATTCTATGACGGTGGGGGAAAACGTGGCATTCGGGCTTAAATATCTGACCGATACTCCGCTTGAAAAATATCCCGCCATTATTCAAGAAAAATTAGCTATGGTAGGGTTAAAGCCGCACGTAGCGGAGCTGAACCCTTCGGAGCTATCCGGCGGTATGCGCAAGCGGGTTAGTTTGGCGCGGGTATTGGCGGTCAATCCGAAGTGTATTTTGTATGATGAACCGACCACGGGTTTGGACCCTATTATGTCTGATATTATCAGTGATTTGATTTTGGAAATGAAAAAGAGATTGGGGGTTACCTCTGTTGTGATTACGCACGATATGCACTCCGCTTTTAAAATTTCCGATTATATTGCTTTTTTGTACGAAGGAAAAATTATGATGTATGGCACACCGGAAGAATTCAGAAAAACAGATAACCCGTATGTGCGCCAATTTGTAGACGGCAGTAGTCAGGGCCCGATACAAATGAAACTAATGAAAGACTGAACTGGATTTAAGCAGTTAATTTAGCTAAGGTGGAAAATATGAAACCGGAAACAAAAGTTGGTATTTTTACGATATTAGGGCTTGTGGTCCTTGGATTTTCTTTATATATTTTGGGCGGGTTCTCTATCACGCGTAGCTATGATGTGAACGTCCAATTTGCCGATGTCTCCGGCCTGCCGGTAAAAGCGGCGGTGAAACTGGCCGGCGTGGAAGTGGGAAAAGTAAAAGATATTAAAATTGAAGGACAGAAAGTGATTGCCGTGCTGGGTATTTATGACGGGGTAGAGCTGTATAAAGGGGCCAAATTTTCTGTTGTGATGACGGGTATTATCGGTACGAAATACATCAAAATCGTACAGGGGGACGAATCCTTGGGGCTGATTACGGCCGGCTCTTATGTGACAGGATTGGACGAAAAACCCATGGACGAACAAATAGCCGAGACGATGAAAAGTGTGCGGGAATTGGTAGAAAGCGTAAATAATCAAGGGCAGTTTGGCAGTGAGCTTAATGAGGCCATGCGTGATATCCGCCAGCTTTCTGCCAATGTCAACCAGTTAGTTATGACCATGCGCCCGTATGTGACGCAGTCTATGGAAAACTTAGAGCAGATTACCGATAAATTAAACGCAGTCATGGACGCTATTTCCAATGAAGAGGGTGTGCTGGGCACGTTGATTAAAGACCAAGAAATGAAAGACCAAGTCAAACAAAGCGTCAGTGAGCTTAAAACCACGATGACGGAAGTGAAATCTTTCGTCGGGAAAATGAGCCGTTTCCGCGTGTATTGGGACTTTGATTTCTTTTACGCTCCCAAAACCCAAGTAGCCAGCAGTGATTTGGCTTTAGAAATTTTTCCTTCCAGCGGTTATACTTATTATCGCGCCGGTATAGCTAATGTCGGTAACGAAGATGACACGTTAGATGAGCACGACTATGTGGAACGCAACAAATTGGATTTAAGATTTGGTTTGTATAACCGTTGGGCCAACTTCTCGGCCGGTATGATTCGCGGTGCAGGCGGGGTGGCTTTGGAAGTGAAGCCTTTTTATAATCATGAGTTCTTACAGCGTTTTACGGCCGGAGTGGAGTTTTCGGACTGGGGGCGCGACCGCACTATCAACGGACGTTTGTTTGATAGCCCGAACTTATCTTACGGGGTGGACTACCGCGTGAGCAAATATTTCTCCGTAGGGGCTTGGATGCGCGATACCTTGGAAACCAATTATTTCAATGTAAAAGCGAATGTGTCTTTCAATGACCAAGATATTTCTTCGTTCTTTGGTTTGGCTACTATGGCCCGTTAGGAGTATGTATGAAATTTAAGACAGTTTTTGTCTGCCAAAAATGTGGTTACGAGGCTGCAAAATGGGCCGGTAAATGTCCGGACTGCGGAGAGTGGAACAGCCTGCAAGAAGAAGTGAAACAGCAGGAGTCCAAAAAAGAAAAAAAGAACCGCTCTTTTACGGATTTTTCTTCTGAGATTGTAAAATTAGCAGACAGTAAAGCCGTGCAGGAGCCACGCATTCCTACCCAAATTGGAGAGTTTGACCGTTTATTGGGCGGAGGCTTAGTGGCAGGGCAACTGACGTTACTGGCCGGTGCGCCGGGGATTGGCAAATCTACCCTCATGCTCCAAGTGGCAGATGCCTTGGCGCAAACACGCAAAGTTTTATATATTTCCGGTGAAGAAAGCATCAGCCAAATTTCCGGTCGTGCACAACGATTAGGGGTCAAAAATCCTAATATTTATCTGCATTGTGAAACCAATATTCAAAATATCATTACTGCGGTAGAAAATGAAAAACCAGATGTGCTGATTTTGGACTCTATCCAAACTGTCTATCATCCGGAATTCACTTCTTCGGCCGGAACGATTGGTCAAGTGCGCGAATGTGCGGCAGAGCTTGTTCGTTTGTGTAAGCCGAAAGGAATTATTACCTTTGTACTCGGCCATGTGACGAAAGACGGCGAATTGGCCGGCCCCAAAATTTTGGAACATATGGTGGACAGCGTCCTTTATTTTGACACGGAAAAAGACAATGTTCTGCGCTTGTTACGCCCACACAAAAATCGCTTTGGTTCCACTTCTGAGATCGGACTTTTTAAGATGACGGGCCACGGACTGGAAAGTGTGGATAATGCCAGCGAATATTTTGCGCAAACCTCTTCCAGTGCAGCCTTAAAAGGACGGGCCTATACCTTGGCGTTAGAAGGCTCCCGCCCGCTACTTACAGAAGTGCAAGCCTTAGCCAGTCCGACGCATTATCCGTTCCCGCGCCGTGTGGCTACGGGGGTGGATTTAAACCGCTGTTTGATGCTCTTTGCGGCACTTGAAAAACATGTCGGTTTGTCTTTGGATAATAAAGATATTTATATCAGCATTGCCGGCGGTGTAAAGATGAAAGATCCTGCCTTGGATTTAGCTATTTGCGCTGCGGTTATCAGCTCGGTCAAAGATGTGGCGATACCCCATGATTGGTTGTTTTTAGCTGAAGTAGGAATTTTGGGCCAAATAGCCAAAGTGCCGTTAATAGATCGCCGTTTAGAAGAAGCACAACGTTTAGGTTTTAAAACGGCTTTTGCCGCACCGGTAAGTAAAAGTGAAAAGCAAAAGCTGACTGGAATTGTGTTGAAAGAAATCACGGAAATCAATGAGTTGGCTTTGAAATTAAAATAAAGTTTTTGTTGATGAAAAAATACCCCGCTTTTAGCGGGGTATTTTTTTAGCTGTTTCCCGACGGAAAAGTGCGGTGGAGCTTGACTTGTTTTTTTTTTTTGCTACAATTTTTTGGACGGAAAATTGAAGCAAAAAAGGAGCAAAGAATATGAAAAACCTTATACAACGCAAATCCGGCGGCTTTACGCTGATTGAATTATTGGTAGTGGTACTTATCATCGGTATTTTATCTTCGGTAGCTTTACCACAATATACTAAAGCGGTGAAGAAAGCCAGAGCCGCAGAAGTATGGACGGTAGGAAAGGCTTTTTTAAATGCTCAAGATATTTATTTTTTAGCCAACGATACTTATACTGATGATTTGGAAGCTTTGGACATTACAATTCCAGAATCAAAAAATTTTGAAGTTAGAAAAATAATGGCTGATGACGAAGCTTTTTTTATTGAAATTGATGGAAAAGCAGGGTTATCAGGGTTTGCTTTTCGTTGGGACGTTGAATGGCAACAAGATGGTAGAGCGGCCTATTGTTATGGAGACCAAAAACAATGTATTAATATGTTGCCTTGTATCGGGATAGGTTCCGGAGATAGTGCTCACTGTAGTTTATAATTTACAAAATATTTAAATACCCCGCTCTCAGCGGGGTATTTTTAAAACTTATTGCTAAAAAAGAAGTTTTGCTTATACTTAGCAAAGTGACCCTTGAGCATAAAGAATGCCAAGGTGCAGGATAGGACGTCGGCTATTGCCGGTGCAAAAAACACCCCGTCCAACCCCCAGAATAGGGGTAAAATTAAAATCAACGGAATAACAAACAGTATTTGGCGCGACAAACTGAGTACTGCTGCTAAGAGGGGCTTGTTAATGGCTTGAAAGAAACTGGTACCCAAAATCTGCAATGCGGCAAAGGTGGTAAAAACATTTAATGCACGTACAGCATAAGCCCCCATGGAAATAAGTGCTTGGTCTTTATTATTAAAAAGCCATACAATATAAGGCGCAAAACATAATGCAATAAAAGACCCGATAAACCCTACCATCACACCCCACCGTAGGGCCATTTTAAGCGTTTGAAAGGCAAGGGCATATTTGCGTGCGCCATAATTGTAACCGATGAGCGGCTGTGCGCCTTGGCTCAACCCCAGCAAAGGCATAAGGAAAATGGCATTAGCACTGACGGCAATCCCCATGGCAGATACAGCCAAATTGCCGCCGTATTTCAGCAAAGCATGGTTTAAAAGTAAGTTTAACGCGCTGGAAGCCAACTGAAAAATAGCTTGGGAAAGACCGATCAACGCGCTGTCATACACAATGCGCCATTTTAAGCGCATATATTTCCAATGCAGGGGATATTGGCTTTTTTTATTGCAAAAGAACAGCATAATCCATGCAAAAGATACCACTTGTCCGCTTACTGTGGCTGCTGCAGCGCCGCGCATTCCCCAACCCAATACAAAAATAGTCAACGGGGCAACTGTTAAGTTCAAAAACGCTCCGATAAATTGCGTAGCCATAGCCGTTTTGGGGTGGCCGGCGGAACGGATAAAGTTGTTCATACCTGCGCCGATATTAAATAACGCATATCCCGGAAGCACCACTTGCATATATTGTGTGGCATAGGCCAGCGTGTGTTCGTTGGCTCCTAAAAAAGAAAGAATAGAATCTAAAAATAAATATCCGCCTGCCATTAGGGCAAGGCTTAAAAGAGAGAGAACGACAAAGGCATTTCCTAAAATAGTGCGGGCTTCTTCTTCTTTTTTTTCGCCCAAACGAATGGAAAATAAAGCATTGGCCCCTACCCCGATCAGCACACTGAACGCCAAAAAGAAAAAACCCATCGGAAATAAAAGTGTAATACTGGCAATGCCGTCTGCGCCAAATTCATGGCCTACATATACACGGGAAATAATATTATACAAGGCGCTGACAAACATACCCGCTACCGCCGGAGCAGAAAATTTAACCAGCAGGCCGGATATGGTGCGCCCTTTGAAGGGGTTGGTATTTTTGGAGGAAAGTTTTTTCTTTTTACTCATAACTTTTGCGTAATAAAACCGCCCCGTACTAGCGGCGGTTGGCTTATTTATATTTTACTAAAAAGCATCAGGGATACTCAATGTAAAAAAAGCTTGACTTGTTTTTTTTTTTTGCTACAATTTTAGGGTTGTTTGCAGACCCCAATCTTAAAAGCTGTTTGTTTGGCTTTAAAGCTGTATAAAAGGAGCGAAAAATGAAAAGAGGCTTTACGTTAGTTGAATTATTGGTAGTGGTGCTTATTATCGGTATTTTATCTGCAGTGGCCCTGCCTCAATATCAAGTGGCGGTGATGAAAGCACGTCTGGCCCGTACGATGCCGGCGGTGGCGACTTTAAAAACAGCGGCCGAAATGTATTACATGGCCAATGGTGTTTATGATCAGACTGATATGTCTTTGGATATTTCCGATATCGGTGGTTGTCGTACTGACTATAATAATGGCGGCCCCGATATTTTTTGGTGTGATGATTTTTTTATCAATTATGTCGGTGGCGGTGATCGTGATCAGTATAACATTATGGCAGGTGTGGGGGATAACCCGAGTCATAATAATCAGACAGAATTACAATATGTCGCTTATTTAGACCACAGCGCTTACCCCAATCGCCGTGAGTGTTGGGCGTATAAAGAGAATAAAGTAGCTAACCAAGTATGCAAAAGTATGGGGGGCGTATCAGCCGGTACAGGAAGTGGCGCGGTGTCTTGGACGCGGACACCCGTAAATATGTATGTTTTACCTTAAAAAAGCCCCGCAAGTGCGGGGCTTTAAGCTAACAAAGAAATATTTTGATTATGTTAAATTCTTTGTCAAAAATAACAAGGTCCGCATCCATACCCACTTCTATTTTCCCTTTGTCAGGCAGGTGTAACAAGCGGGCCGGATTGGTGGCGGCGCAAGTCATGGCTTCGGGCAAAGTGTAGCCGAAAGATACCAAATTTTTAACACCTTGCATCATGGTTAAAGCAGAGCCGGCAATTACCTTGTCTTCTCTGCGTTTCCAGACACCGCCGTCAAAAACGACTTCTTCTCGGTTGGCATAAAAAGGCGCCTGCGCTTGTGCGGTGGGAAGGAGAGCGTCGGTTACCAGTACTAAATTTTCTATAAGTTTAATACGGCGCAAGAAAGCCACTAAATCCGGGTGAACGTGCACCCCGTCTGCAATGATTTCAGCTGAAATTTCAGGGTGCATCAGCACGGCTCCTGCCGCACCGGGGGAACGGTGATTAAAACTGCTCATGGCATTAAACAAGTGGGTTGCGTGATTCATGCCCAGCTTGGCTCCGCGCAAGAATTCTTCATAGGTAGCATTGGTATGTCCGGCCTGCAAAAGAATATGGCGTTCTTGGCAAAAGGCGGCCAGTTCAGCTATATTGGGCAGTTCCGGTGCTGCCGTCATATTAGCAATATGACCTTGGGCGGCTTGATATAAATCTTGCAAGGCCTTTAAATCTATGGGGGCGATATCTTGCGGTTTCATGACACCTGGTTTTTGGGGGGAAATGAAAGGCCCTTCCAAGTGATATCCGATAATATGGGCTCCTTTTTCTTTTCCAAAAGCGCCTACTGTATTGGACACAATGTGCAACATATCTTCCGGCTTACCGCAATAAAGCGTGGGGCAAAAAGCGGTAACACCTTGTTTCGCCAGTTCTAAAGACATTTGAAGCAACGCTTCCTCAGTGGCTAGTTCCGGCCCAAATCCGGCCATACCGTGTATATGCATATCTATCATACCGGCGGACAGATAAGCCCCTTGCGCGTCAAATATTTCTACGTCTTTTTCCAAACTTTGCAATTCCGTGCAAGGGAAAACGGCAGAAATCTTGCCGTGCGTTATTTCCAAACAATAGTCCGGCAGTACTTTGTCTTGCGTAATGACGCGCGCGTTAAGAATGAGGTTGCGTTGCTTCATATCAGTTACCCTAAATGTAATACCCAATCGCCTTGCGGGTTGGCTTGTTGCTGTTTTAAAAGTTCTTCTTTCGCCTCACCGTTGAGCAGACTGG
>JAFUJU010000010.1 GCA_017468055.1 Elusimicrobiaceae bacterium | reverse complement strand
TTACTTAGTTTTCTGGCCGGTGCCGCCACCAGCGTGGGGGGGCTGCTTTCTTTTGTTGTTAAGAAAAATAATTTTTCCGTTTTGGCATTGGGGCTTGGTTTTTCGGCCGGGGTAATGATTTATGTTTCTTTTATGGAGATGATGCCGGAGGCCAAAGGCTCACTTATCGCTTTGTATGGGCAGAACGCAGGTGCGTGGTTGAGTGTGGGGCTTTTCTTTTTAGGGGTGTTGGTGGCATGGGCTATTGACCGGTTTATGCCGTCGCACCACATAGAAGCCAATGCTTTGGAAAAGAACAATAAACTCAAACATTTGGGGCTTTTTACGGCACTAGCCTTGGCTATTCACAATTTTCCCGAAGGGCTTGCCACCTTTATGGCCTCTATGGAAAACATGACATTGGGTGTTTCTATTGCTATTGCGGTAGCAGTGCATAATATTCCGGAGGGGATTGCGGTGGCTTTGCCCGTGTATCATGCTACCGGAAGCAAGCGCAAGGCTTTTTGGTATAGCACTTTTTCCGGTATGGCAGAGCCTTTGGGGGCGCTGATTGGATTTTTGATTTTCCGCTCTGTTTTGCATGAGGGGGCCTTTGGGGTGATGTTTGCCTTAGTGGCGGGGATCATGGTGTATATTTCTTTGGATGAACTGCTGCCTACCGCGCACGAATATGGTGACGGGCACCGCGTAATTTGGGGAGTCATTGGCGGAATGATGCTGATGGCGCTGTCTTTGCTAATTTTTTAAATTAAAACCCCGGCTTTCACCGGGGTTTTTAACTTACCTATTTTAGATCTGTGCCGTTTAAGATGCGCCAAATGGCGATGGTTTGGTAGTCTTTTAAGCGCTGTTCTATTTCTTTTCTTTTTTCTTCAGAAAGAGGTTTTTGTGCGGTTTGCGTGTATTCAATTTCTTTTGAGTGGTGTGTTCCCAAAGCGTCTTTACTGATCCAGTGATAGGCGTGCAGACCGAGTGTTTGCTGATTTAAGACGCTTTTGCCTAAGGCATAATAAGGCGTTCCGGCCGGTAATACCAACTCCAGCACTGTAGCCGCAATATCCATGTGACTACCGGCGGCTTGTGCGCCAAGCATTTGTTTGGTAATCCCTTTCCCTATGATTATCAGCGGTACGCTAAGTTTCTCGTGAAGGGTAGGATTGGCAGACAGAGTCCAACGGGAGGCATGATCTCCGGTAATGATGAAAAGACTGTTCGGGTATTTCTGATACATCTGCGTGATGAAATGGGCCAAGTGATAGTCGGCATATTCAAAGTGTTGCATGCGTTGCAAAAGTAAATCCTCATCGGCCGTATCCGCCGGAATAAACTTTTGCAGTTCTTTTCTGGGGGTAATATGCGCTTCTTCTTGCGTATTTAACGTATAGGGAGAATGATTGGTGCTGGTTAAAAAGAAATTAAAAGAAGGCTCAGCTGATATTTTTTCCGCCGCGTGATGGAACATAATATCATCTTTCACACCCCATACACCGCCTTTTCCGCCTAATTCCGAAAAATAGAAAGATTCGTCCATTTGCTGGTTTTTCATGAAAAGACCGATATTCTCCCACGAAGGAAAACCACCGTAAAAAAACCGTGTTTTGTATCCTTGTTTTTTTAACTGTACGGAAAGGGCCGTTTCGTAAGGTGTTTGCGCGGAAGGACGATTGGCCGTGAGCAAATTAAGTTCCGGCAGTCCCAGCAAAATGGCGGTGACGCCAAACATGGTTCCGTTGGCCGCCGGAAGAAAGCGATCCAATAAAATACTGTCCGGCCTTTGGGTCAGGCGGCGCATTTCTGAGGCGATGGGTAAATGGCTGTATTGCTCCAGTAAAGGCCAAAGCATATACGTTTCGGCCGCAATCACAAAAATATGTTGCGGTTTTTCTAAGGCAGATCCCTGGGCGGTTTGTTGCAGTAAGGGAAGCAAAGAATCCTGTGTATACTCTTCTTGCCGGCTGATGCGTGCGGCTGCCTGACGGACTTCCTGCTCGGTAACGTTCTTGGAAAATTTGGCAAATTGTTTATAAATGCGGCTTGCTTTGTAAAGGGCTTGCACATCATCTAAGATGGCCTCGTTGAGCAAGTGCTGTTTCATGCGGGCGGCATTTTTCCAATAAATAGAGCCGTCAAAGTCAAAGCTTCCACCCCTGCGCACAAAAATGGCCGTCGGTACCAGTAAAACGCAGAGAAGAATCACCCAAACTGTTTTATGCGGAGTACTGGCCAAGCGGGCCCCCGCTTTTTTTCCTGTTTTTAAGAAAAGTTTTCCCACCCAGCTGAGGGCTCCTGCTAAAATTAACCCCAGTAAAACGCGGCCCACAGCATTGTATTGTTGAATAGCGGTTACGGTAATGGCCCACATATCATCATGAACCGTATTAAATACAAAAGGGCTGAAGGCATTTTGAAATTCTTGATAATAAGGAATGCGCGCTTGAAAAAGAAGCGACAGCAAGGTAACAGCAAAACAAAGCCAAACAAAGCGGAGTTTGTCCGCTTTCCAACGGGGGAAAACTTGCTGTAGCAACGTGGCAAAAACAAAAGAAGGCAGAAAGATCGCTCCGGCCGTTTTTAAACTGATTCTGAGCCCGTACCAAAGCGTTAGGCCAATTTCTTGCGCAGTGGTGGAGGAAAGAAGCAGATCATTAAAAAGACAGAGAAAAGCAATTCTGTATCCAGACAAAAGGAGCAAAAAGAAAACAAAGAGAAAAGCATCTTGTAAAATGTTTTCCAGAAAAAAAGTACGACGGGAAAATTTTTTATTCATGTTCTGTTATCTCCTTTTTATGAAAAAAGCTTCATTCGCCTTTTTTTAAGAAATCCTATCTTTTGTTAAAAACAGAATTGCCCCTTTTCATAAATCAAAACCTTTTTGCCATTTTTCAGAGTGGCGTGTACGGTTTTATTTTCCGTGTTAATTAAATCCCAGTGCAGGGCAGATTCGTTATAACCTAATTTTTCTTTGAGTTTTTTATCCAGCTTGCTCATGTCACCGGCATAAGTGTCTGCATAGCTGGATCCTACAGCTACGTGACAATTACCATATTTTCCGCCAAAGTTTTCATCAAACAGAATATCGGCCATAAATTTATCAATTTTAGAAAATCTTCTGTCCGTTAATGAAAACTCTCCGATTTGGCTGGCTCCACGGTCCATGGAAAGCATTTTGCGCAGATATTCTTGTCCCGCCTCAGCAGTGGCTTTAACTACGCGTCCGTTTTTAAATTCCAAACGTATGCCTTTGACGTAGTTGCCGGTGCGGTAAGAAGATAAATCAGCAAAGTAAATTCCTTTTGTGCCGCGCCAATCGGGCGAGGTAAAAATTTCAAAAGAGGGGATATTATTGCCGCCGCCTGAGATAAATTTACGTTTTTCTCCCAATAAAACTTCAAAATCCATGTGGGCAGATTGCACGCGCAAAGTATCTATTTTAAGCCCGTTTAACCATTGTCCGATTTCGGTGATTTGTGCCATTACTTCTTTCCATTTTTTGACTGGATCTTTTTCATTTAAAAAACATGCCTTGGCAATTTGGCCCGCATATTGTTTAAGCGAAAGACCCGCTTTTTTAGCCAGTTCTTCCGTCGGATAATTGCACAAGGTCCAAGAGAACTTGCCGGCTTGTTCGGTAATGTCTAAAATCTCACGCAACTTTTTACGCGCTACGGCTGCCGTGCCGATACGGGCAGGGTTAACGGTTTTAAGAGCGGTTAAGTCTTCCGGTGCATGCAGGGCAATCAGGCCGTTTAACGATTCTTGAAAGGCAGCCTCACCGGCGGTAATGTGTTTGAGTTGTTTGTCATCGGCTAAAGTGTAAAAACTACGTTGGATTTCTTCCGGTAAAGTAGTTTTAACCGTGGGTAAATATTTTTTTTCTAACAGTCTTTCGTAAATAGCATGCGCCAACGGAAGGGCTGCTTTATCGTAGCGGACCAATATCTGATCATACTTTTTAAATTTTCCGCCGCGGCGGGCATTTTCCATCGCCCATACCATCACATCTGCATATTTGGCCAATTGTGTTTTTGTAAAAATCATAACTTCCCCCTTTTCTTCGTATAATGTTATAATAGCAAATATACGTTGTGAGGCGAAAAAAATGAAAAAATTATTGCTTTTTACTCTTTTCCTTTTTATTCTGGCTCCGCTTTGGGGGGGGATTTCTCCAAAACCGGAAATGGACTTTGCGTTTCAGTATCAAACGACGGATAAACCGGCTATTTTGGCGGAAGGTAGTGAGCAAATTCAATGCACGGACAACCAGTGCATCGGCCAAAAACCGCTAGGAGTGTATGGCATTCAGAAATTGTATTGCACGGCGGAGAGTTGTTTTTCTGTTTCTTATGAATATGCGCCATTTCAAAAATTAATTATAGATTTTTCAGACGGCGTAAAAAGAGAAAGTAATGTTTTTGCCACTCCCTCTAAACTGAGAAATGCATTTGTGGTGACGGTGCGGGAAAAAGATCTGCAGGTGAAATTATCTCCCCAACCGTATCCGTTGAATGCCTTTTCGCGGGCGGATGCGTGGGCCTCTTTGGTGATCATTTTATTAATTGAGCTCGTGGCGGCCTTTGCATATTTATTTTATACAGAGAAAAGTTACCGTGTGTTATATTCTGTTGTACTGGCTAATTTCATTACGATGCCTGTTTCGTGGCACTTTTTGGCTAACATAGTGCCGGAGCCTACGTTGATTTGGTTGTTTAGCTTTGTTTTTGAAGCCTTGTTTATTTGGCTTTTGAACCGTAGAACGCTAACCCTGCGCAATAGCGCGGTGTTGAGTTTGGCCATTAATGTCAGCAGTTATTCGGCGGGAATGGTTCTTTCGTTTCTGATTTTTCCCTATTTATTTTAAGTAATATGCTTATAAGAAAGCCCCGCTTATGCGGGGCTTTTTAAGTTATAAGTTTTTTTGGTATAAGCGGTAGCGTTTGGTTTGATGGCACCCGGCTTCTGTCATAGAGCGGATAATGCCGTCATTATCTTCCAAAATCCAAGACAGTTCTGCTTTATCCCAAATAGCCACTCCGTGATCTAAGATATGCTTAATTAATACTAAATCAATACCCCGCTTTCGATAGTCAGGATCTACCCCCAGCATAATCAGGCGGGCATCACGAATTTTGGGCCACTTCAGCAAGGCTTTGAGAGTGCGGAACGGATTGCATAAAGTGCCGTGTAAAATCTTAAGCACATGGTTCATGTTGGGAATGGCAATATAAAATCCGGCCGGTACACCGTCCACCTCTGCCACACAAGTGCCTTGGGGTTTAACGACCCATTTCAGCTCTTCTACCATGTCTTGTATTTCTTGTTCGGAAATGGGAGTATGCCCCCAGTTTTGCGCCCAAGCCTTATTGTAAATTTGACGGATCAGAGAAGCTTCGGCTTTTAAATTTTTGAGATTTAATTGTCGCAAATGCAAACCTTTGGAGCGGGAGGCCCGGGCAACAATTTTTTCAAAAAGAGGCGTAAAATGGTCTTTCTTATCTCGCTCAAAGGCCAGTAAATCTTTTACTTTTAAAAACCCTTCTTTTTCGATCAACTCCATATAATAAGGGGGATTGTACGGCATCATGATAGACGGCATTTTATCAAAAGAGTCTGTAAGTAGACCATATACATGGTTACTGGAGGGATTGGCCGGGCCGCGAACAGCACTGATACCTTGGCTCTTGAGCCACTTTTCTCCCTCTTCAAACAAAGCATGGGAAACAGCAACATCATGGATACAATCAAAAAAACCAAAGAAGCCGATCTTTTCCTTTTGATATTCATTGTATGTATCGTTGACCAATACACACAAACGGCCCACTACCTTTCCGTCCTGATAGGCCAGTAACAATTTTCGGCGGGCATGGCTCCAGAATGTGTTCTGTGGGCGGAGCAGTTTCAGCGTATCTGCTTCCAGTTCCCCTACCCAATAGGGATCGTTTTTATAAAGCTGATAGGGAAAGTGGACAAATGTTTTTAAATCTATTTCCGCATCTTTAATTAAAATTTGACTCATGTTTTTCTCCAAAAGAAAAACCCCTCCCGAAAGAGGGGTTTGGGTAAATATTCTATTGAATAATGCCTACGGCACGGCCGGCTTGGGCAAAGGCATCAATGATTTTTTGTACGTGTTCGTCCGTATGTGTAGCCATAAGGGTCAAACGCATCAAGGCTTTACCGGGAGGCACGGCCGGACTGACGACCGGATTGGAGAAAATGCCCAATTCATGCAAAGCTCTCCACATACGGAAGCAGTTTTCGTTGCTTCCTACGTGTACGGGAATTACCGGCGTGGTGCTGGTGCCCAAATCATATCCCAACTCACGCAAACCTTTTTTCAGGTTTTCCGTCATGCGGAACAGGTTGTCGCGGCGGGAGGTATCATTTTCAATCAATTCCAAAGCCTTGTTGATGGAGGCTACGGAAGCCGGCGGCAAGGCTGCGGAGAAAATCTGGCTGCGCGCGCTGTGACGGATATAATGGATAATGTCTGCATCTCCTACCACAAACCCGCCGACAGTAGCAAAAGTTTTAGAGCAGGTTCCTACCACCAAGTCTACTTCACCGTTTTCCAACCCAAAGTGTTCGCAGGTTCCGCGGCCTGTTTTCCCCAAGATGCCGGTGGCATGGGCATCGTCCACAATAATGCGGGCCCCGTATTTTTTGCCGATTTTGACAATTTCCGGTAACGGGCAAATATCCCCTTCCATGCTAAATACGCCATCCACAATGATCAGCTTTCCGGCTTCTTCGGGCAGTTTGGATAAGACACGTTCTAAATCGGCCGGGTCATTGTGTTTGAAACGTACCATTTCCCCATCGGAGAGTTTGACCCCGTCTAAAATGCTGGCATGGTTTAATTTGTCCACAATGGCATAGTCGCCTTTTTTGAGCAGACAGCTGACAACACCCAAATTCATTTGGTAACCGGTGGAAAAGATAAGACCGGCTTCTTTGCGTTTGAAATTGGCAATACGTTGCTCAAGCTCGTCTTGGGCTTTGGTGTTTCCGTTTAAAAAGCGAGATCCGGCACAACCCGTACCGTATTTCAGGGCCGCTTCGGAGGCTACTTTTTTCATTTCGGGGTCATTGGCTAATCCTAAGTAATTGTTGGATCCGGCCATGATGTAGGTTTTTCCGTTTAATACTACTTCGGGTCCTTGGGCGGATTCAATCGGCTGGAAATAGCCGTAAATGCCTAGGCGCATGGCCATTTTGGCATCTTTAAATTCTTTGCACTTTTGAAAAATATCAGACATGTTCTTTTCCTTTCGTACGAAAACTACTTTTGTACTTTATTAATAATATTGGTAGTGGAGCATCCTTTTAGTAAAGCAAAACGCACTACTTTTTTTGCAAATTCACGACCTACAATTTCGCTGGGTTTGTAATCCCCGCCTTTAACCAATACGTCCGGTTGTACCCGTTTTATCAGGTTGTAGGGCGTATCTTCAGTAAAGATACACACCGCATCAACCGACTCCAACGCGGCTAGGACCAAGGCGCGGTCCGCTTGAGTATTTACGGGGCGGGTAGGGCCCTTGAGGCGGCGGACGGAATCGTCGCTGTTAATGCCGACTACCAACACGTCCCCTTTACTGCGTGAAAACTCCAGCACGCTTACATGGCCGGCATGTAAAATATCAAAACAGCCATTTGTGAAAACAATTTTTTTACCCGATTGACGTTGCTTTTTAACCCAGTTGCTTAGAGAACGCGGGCCTAAAATTTTATTTTTTGCTTTCATCTTGTTTTTCTGCCGCGAGCATACGCTCAATTAATCCCGTATCCATGTTTCCGGCGATAAAATCTGCATTAGTTAAGATTTTTTGATGGAACGGAATGGTAGTTTTAACACCGGAAATTTTAAATTCGCCCAGTGCGCGTGCACTGCGTTTAAGCAGTTCGGCTCTGTTGGGAGCGGTTACAATCAGCTTGGCGATCAGACTGTCGTAATAACTGGGAATGGTGTAGCCGGTGTACATATGGCTATCCACCCGCACACCTAATCCGCCGGAAGGAATCCATTCTTCAATCGTTCCCGGACAAGGGGTAAAGTTACGGTCGCTGTCTTCAGCATTAATACGGTGTTCCACCGCATGGTTGCGCACAACGGAAGCCTGCTCCTGTGTAATGGAGAGCGGCATGCCTTGGGCAATTTCAATTTGCATTTTTACCAAATCTTGCCCGCATACCTCTTCGGTTACAGGGTGTTCCACCTGTAAACGGGTATTGACTTCCATAAAGTAAAACTCTTTGTTGGGCGCCATCAAAAATTCTACCGTTCCTACACCGCGGTACTTGGCCGCTTTGACCAACTTTACGGCCGCTTCTTGCAGCTTTTTGCGCACTTGTGCCGTTACGAACGGAGAGGGAGATTCCTCCACTAATTTCTGATGTCTGCGTTGCATACTGCAGTCGCGCTCGGCAAAAGCAACGGCATTGCCGTAGTTGTCAGCGGCTACCTGCACTTCAATATGGCGCGGGTTTAATACCAATTTTTCAAAATAAACACGGTCATCACCAAAGTTGGCTTTTGCTTCTCCTTGGGCCGTTTTCATCATGTGTTCCAAATCTTTTTCTTCTAAGCAGGCACGCATTCCTTTTCCGCCGCCGCCCAAAGCAGCTTTAATCATGATCGGAAAACCGATTTTTTTGGCGACTTCTTTATAGTTTTTTCCTACGACTCCGTCGGAACCTGGTGTAATGGCTACACCGCCTTTGATAGCAATTTCACGGGCCGTGCTCTTTACACCCAACATGCTAATGGCCTTGGCGGTAGGACCGATAAAAGTAATACCGGCTTTTGTAATGGCATCGGCAAAATCGGCATTTTCAGATAAAAAACCATATCCGGGGTGAACGGCATCGGCCCCCGTAATTTTGGCGGCTGTTACAACGGCATCAATATTTAAATAGCTCAAAGAAGACGGTGCCGCCCCGATACAAACGGCTTCATCAGCCATGCGCACATGCAGGCTGTTGCGGTCTGCTTCAGAATAAATAGCAACGGAAGCAATGCCCATTTCTTTGAGGGTGCGAATGATGCGCAGGGCAATTTCGCCGCGGTTGGCAATTAAAACTTTTTTGAAAGGAGTAACGGTAACTTTGGCCATATGATCCTCTACGGTTCAATAAAGAACAACGGTTGGCCGTATTCCACCGGTTTGCCTTCTTCGGCGCAAATGATGCGTAATGTGCCGGAAACGGGTGCCAAAACATCATGCTTCTTAGAAGCACTCTCCACAATACCTAAAGAGTCAGATTCTTTGACAGCTTTTCCTTCTTTTAAGGGCAAGTTTTTGCCTTTTGCGGCACTGTGATAAATTCCTAAAGCCGGTGCGGTAACGGCAGTTAAATGACAGGTAAATTTGGCAGGCTCCGGAAGAGCTTCGCGTGTTTTGATTTCAATGCAGTTATGGTCTTTCTGATAGCAAAATTCGGCCAGATCGGTTGTTTTGAGCCAGTCGGTAATTTCGGTAATGAGTTTAGTGTCCATTATGTACCTCGCTGCGGCTGTATAAAATAGATTACTTTTATTTTAGCATTTTTGCCTGTTTGCGCAAAAAAATTCCTGCCATTCTAATCCTTTTTCGGGCTTTTTTGCGGACGCGGAGAAATTTATACTGGTTAGAAAGGGGGGAGCGTATGCAAATAACAAAACTGGTAATATGGTTGCTCATCTGTCAGATTCCGGCCTTGGTGGGAATGGGGGCCGTGCGCGAAAATATGCAATGGTACCACAGTTTGAATCAAGCAGTATTTGCGCCGCCGGATTGGATCTTTTCGGCGGTGTGGGCCGTGCTGTATATTTTGCTGGGGGTGGTGGGGTATCTGCTCACACGGGAAGGAGTCCACTATCAAAACCGTCCGGCTGTGGCCTTATTTGTAGGGCAGTTGGTTTTGAATGCCTGTTGGACGCCGGTATTTTTCGGACATCAGGAAATCGGATTCGGTTTGGTGATTTTAAGTGCTATGATTTTTCTGGCCGCTTGGCTGATGAAAAAATTGTGGTACTTAACGCGCGGCGGTTTTTGGCTGCTACTGCCCTATGGATTGTGGCTATGTTTTGCCTGGTGCTTAAATTATGCGACACTGGTGTTAAACTAAAAAATAGAGGCCCTCTTTTAAGAGGGCCTCTATTAACAAAGTTATTTTTTGGTATTACGGTATTTGTTGAAGAAATCTATCCCCAGTTTCATTGCTTTGAAAAAAGTACTGTCCAAAGCAGAGGAAACATTGTGCAATAGATCAAACGTACTTTGGGTTTTCTCTACATTCTCTGCTGCCAAAATACTCAAGTATTCCACAGATTCGGCTGTGCGTTTGATTTGCAGTAAGGTTAATACCGCATAAATTACCAATACCACAAAAGCGGTAACGGCAATTAAAGTCATGATTTGATAAAAGTCCATACCACACCCCCTTTTCTTTCATTAAACAAGTTTACAGAGTTTTGGTCAAGACAAAAAAAGGTCTAGAAAAGAAAAACTTGACAAAAGATATTTATAAATAGTAAAAATTCTTAATAAGAATATAATTTTAAAAATATTTGAAAAATTCTTTAGCTTATTTTTGCTTACAATGAGAAAGAATTTCTCAGACGGTAAAAATAAAAAAATAGGCAGCTTGAAAAAATATTTTTAGACGTAATTTGCAATTTTACTTTTTTTATGTAAAAATTTTATTTGTCGCAGGTTTTCAAACTACGCGGCCACTCAACTTACAGGAAACAGATCATGGAAAACGCAGAAGTAATTACCAATATCGTCAAAAGAGACGGTAGTATCCAACATTTTGACTCTAAAAAAATAACCAAGGCTATCGCTAAAGCGGCAGAAGTGACGGGCGAATTTGATATTGAAACGGCTAAAAAATTAACGATCCGTGCCATCAATATTATTCAGCAATTGTATTCTGACACCACCCCCAACGTGGAAAACGTGCAGGATATTGTGGAAGATGTGCTTTTGACCTCCAATTATCATAAAACGGCCAAAGCCTATATTTTGTACCGTGACCAACATGCCCGTATCCGTGAAATTTCCTCTAAGTTTAATGTGGATTTAGTAGATCAATATTTGCAACAGTTGGACTGGCAAGTAAAAGAAAACAGCAATATGGGGTACTCTTTGCAAGGGTTGAATAACTACATCTCTTCCGAAGTGAGTAAGATTTATTGGCTGAATAAAATTTATCCCGAAAAAGTAAAACGCATGCACAGCGAAGGGGATATCCACTTGCACGATTTGGGCTTGTTAGGTGCTTATTGTGTGGGTTGGGATTTGCAAGATTTATTGTTAAACGGTTTTACCGGTGTTGTCGGAAAAGCTGAGAGTAAACCGGCTAAACATTTCCGCACGGCTTTGGGCCAAGTAGTCAACTTTTTCTATACTTTGCAAGGGGAAAGTGCTGGTGCTCAAGCATTCTCCAACTTTGATACTTTGCTTGCTCCGTTTATCCACTATGACGGCTTAACCTACGACGAAGTCAAACAGGCTTTGCAAGAGTTTTTGTTTAACTTGAACGTGCCGACTCGTGTGGGTTTCCAAACGCCGTTTACCAACTTGACGTTGGATTTGAATGTTCCCTCTTATTATAAGGACCAACCGGTCATTATCGGCGGGAAACTGATGGATAAAACGTATAAAGAGTTTCAGGCCGAAATGGATTTGTTGAACCGTGCTTTCTGTGAAGTGATGCTGGCCGGTGATGCCAAAGGCCGCGTGTTTACGTTCCCGATTCCGACGTACAACATTACCAAAGATTTTGACTGGGATAACCCGAAATTGACCCCGCTGTGGGAAATGACCGCTAAGTATGGTATCCCGTATTTTGCCAACTTTATTAACTCGGATATGAACCCCGAGGATGCCCGTTCCATGTGTTGCCGCTTGCGCATTGACAACCGCGAGTTACGCAAACGCGGCGGCGGTTTATTCGGTTCGGCTCCGCTTACGGGCTCTATCGGTGTGGTAACGATTAACTTGCCGCGCTTGGGCTATTTGTCTAAAGACGAAGACGAATTTTTCAAAAACTTGTTGGACCGTATGGAGACGGCCAGAGAAAGTTTGGAAATTAAACGCAAAGTAATCGAACGTTTTACTTCTGCTAATTTGTATCCGTACATGAGCTTTTATTTGCGCAGCGTCAAAGAACGTTTTGGTAAATATTGGACCAACCACTTTTCCACTATCGGTTTAGTGGGCTTGAACGAAGCCGCCATTAACCTGTTTGGCGAAGATATTGGTACGGAAAAAGGCCGCATTTTTGCTGAAAAAGTGCTGACCTTTATGCGTGAAACCTTGGTGAAATTCCAAGAAGAAACAGGGAATAATTACAATTTGGAAGCGACCCCGGCCGAAGGTACCTCCTACCGTTTGGCCAGATTGGATAAGGAACATTATCCTGAAATTATCTGCGCTGATGAACCGATGTATAAAGAAGGCCATCCTCCTTTTTATACCAACTCTTCTCAGTTGCCGGTCAATTATACGGATGATGTGTTTGAAATGTTGGACTTGCAAAGCACTATTCAGGCGAAATATACCGGTGGCACCGTGCAGCATATTTTCACGGGGGAGCGTATCAAAGATTTAGAAGCGATGAAGAAGTTTATCAAAACCGTCTGTGAAAGATATGTTTTGCCATACTTCTCCATTACACCTACGTTTAGCGTTTGTCCCAAATGCGGCTACATTGAAGGAGAACATTTTGAATGCCCGAAATGTAAGTCCGAACGGATGCAAGAGTTGGAGCGGCAGGTGCGCTTGTTGGAAGAACAGCTTTACAGCAAATAATCTATTATTATTGCTTATAAAGTCCCTTTTTAGGGTTATGGCCTAACCCTTAAAAGCAGTTCGGTGTGATTTCAAAAATAGTAAAATATGGATGTTCCACCGAACAGAAGTATAGTCTAGGAGAATCCCCATGACCGCTGAAGAAAGAAAGATCGTTGAAAACAAAATCTCTGAATTAAAAAAAGAAATGGCCGATGTGCACGGCTCTAAATGTGAAGTGTATTCCCGCGTAGTCGGATACCTTCGTCCGGTGCAAAACTGGAACAAAGGCAAAAGAGAAGAATTCTCTATGCGCAAAACCATGAACAATGTGGATTCTTGTTCTTGCGGTTGCTAATCGTTCTTTAACATAATTTATGGGTATAAAGATTGGGGGTTTGATCAAGTTTACGTTGATTGACTATCCGGGCCATGTGGCGGCGGTGGTATTTACGCAAGGCTGCAATTTTCGGTGTCGGTATTGTCACAATCCGGAGCTGGTCTACCCCCATCTTTTACAAGACTCTATGCCCACAGAAGACGTAATGTCTTTTTTACGTCGTCGTCGGGGCACATTGGAAGGATTGGTCATTACCGGCGGAGAGCCTACATTACATGCGGGGCTGACTGATTTTATGGCCGAAGTAAAAGCATTGGGCTATAAAATCAAACTAGACACCAACGGCACCAAACCGGAGGTGTTGCAGGAGGCCATAGAAAGACAGCTGGTGGATTTTGTGGCGATGGACCTTAAGGCTCCGTTGGAAAAATATTCCCAAATCACCGGTGTAGAGTTTGACCCGAAGATTATCCAAAAAAGCATAGACCTGATTGTGGCTTCCGGTTTGCCGTATGAGTTTCGCACCACATATGACAAAGAAGTGCTGACCGATGCCGATATACAGGCTATTTCGGACAGTATCCAAGGCAAAAATTACCGCGTGCAGGAATGTTTGCCGGTAGCGAAGGAAAAAGCGACACTGAAAGTGTTGCATGATGAGCTGTAAAACAGTTCAACGCAGATGTAAGATTTGGCAAACTAAACCGCCCTTGCAAAAGGGCGGTTTTTATGTGGTCTAAAGCCAAGGAAAAAGCGGTTCTGAAAGTAATGCATGAAGAGCTGTAAAATATTTCTCATATAAAAAGCCTCCGAAAGGGGGCTTTTTTACGTACAAAAAACCCGCGGTGGGGGTTATCCGCGGGTTTAATTCTGGTTTTTCCTAACGTTGGAGATACGTCGGGAAAAATCAGGGGGATACCAGTTTTTCCTCATCACAGAAAACTCATCTCCCTCTGCCCCATATCTTACCCTAGCAGGTAAGTCCCCCGGGGCCAGAAATCTCTTATCTATAAAACTATTATAAAGAGAATCTGTAACATCTGCAAGGGCTAAAAATTAATTAGTTTTGAAAGCGACTTCTTCAGGTGATGCGCTGGTTTTAGGCAAACGATTTTCCATTTTTGAGTTTCTTTCTTCCAGCTTGCACTCTCCATAGTTAACCCTACTTGCCTTGGGTAACTTGCGGAACAAATCATTCTCAAAACTGAAAAATCATGCTACGAGCAGTTCTTTTTCATTTGCAGTTTTCCGTCGGTAAAATGCGCTAGGGCTTGACTCATTTTTTTTTTTTGATACAATTTTCATGCGTTCCCTAAGTAAAAAGTCATTTTTGTTGTTTTAAGCTGTTTAGTGGCCTTTTACGCTCATTTAAGGTAGAATATAAATGAGGATCGCAAGGAGAATAAACTATGAACTTGAAAAAACAGTTTGGCTACCCGGCCAAGCGTGGTCCTCGTTCTGCAGGTTTCACGCTGATTGAACTATTAGTTGTCGTAC
>JAFUJU010000009.1 GCA_017468055.1 Elusimicrobiaceae bacterium | reverse complement strand
TGAAGTATTTTTAAAACGCTTTGAATGTCGACGTTTAACAAAAGGAAACTCTATTTGTTTGTGGGTCGTTTTCCATCGGTGAAGTGCGATCCCTCTTGACACGTTTTTTTTTTTTTCTAAAATTTTTCTGCTTTTACTAAGTAAAAAGTAATTTTTGTTTTTTTAATCTGTTGAGTGGCCTTTTACGCTCATTTAAGGTAGAACATAAATGAGGATCGCAAGGAGAATAAATATGAACTTGAAAAAACAGTTTGGCTACCCGGCCAAGCGTGGTCCTCTTTCTGCAGGTTTCACGCTGATTGAACTCTTAGTTGTAGTACTCATCATCGGTATCTTATCTTCTGTAGCTTTGCCGCAATATACGAAAACGGTCAAACGTGCCCGCGCCGCGGAAGCATGGACCATCGGAAAAACTTATTTTGATGCACAAGATGTTTATTTAATGGAAAATGGATTTTTTGCAGTTAACTTGGACGATTTAACAGTACCGCTTCCAGTAAATGAAGAAAAGTGGACAGTTACATTAGGTGCCGGCGGTATAAACACTTATGGTGATGTGGGGTGTTCTTATCTTAATATATCGGGAAAAGGCTCCATGGAAGGAACTTCTTTTTCATACTATTTATATCCTACAGATGTTGGATCCGGAAGGCGTTCTATGAATTGTTCTACTCGTGATGGATATTGTCCTATAATGGTTCCTTGTGCTCATCCTGATATTGCAAGTGGAGGGAATTGGGCCTCTTGCCCTATGTAATTTAAAAACCCCCGCTATTTCAGCGGGGGTTTTTAGTTAAACTTTTTATTATTTATCTTCTTCTTTTTCAGCTCCCAAAGCTTTCAACGTGGGGAAGAAGATGATTTCACGGATAGAATCTTGTCCGGTCAAGAGCATGACCAAACGGTCAATGCCAATGCCCATACCACCCGTCGGGGGCATGCCCGATTCTAAGGCTTCAATATAATCACCGTCTAAAATGTCGGCATTTTCGGCATCTTCGCCTTGGGCTTTGGCCTTAGCGATGGCTTGGTCTTTTAAGCGTTGCAATTGGTCTGCGGGATCATTAAGCTCCGTGTAAGCATTGCCCAGTTCTCCGCCGCAAACAAACGCTTCAAAGCGTTCCACCAGTTCGGGGTCATTGGGTTTGGTTTTGCTAAACGGGCTGACGGCGGTGGGGTAATCCAGCGCGATGACGGGGCAATTGTAGCCGGCTAACAGCTTGGTTTCAAACAGTTCATCAAAAAGTTTGCTGTCCGGATCGGCCGCGGAGAAAGAAATCCCTTGTTCTTTGGCTAGTTTGGCCAAGGGTTCGCGTTTAAATTGGCGGCCGTCTAATACCTCGTGAATGTCTTGGCCGAAGGTTTCTTTCCATGCTTGAGGAATATAAAGCCGTTTAAACGGCGGTACTAAATTAATTTCCTGCCCGCGGTACATCACTTTTTCTACACCGATGGCTTTGGCGGCGTTACCCACAATTTCTTCAAACAAATCAGCCATAGTGTTTACATCACCATAAGCTTGATACAACTCCATCATGGTAAATTCAGGATTGTGGGTGGTGTCTATGCCTTCGTTGCGGAACATATGGCCGATTTCATAAATCCGGTCAAAGCCGCCAACGATTAAGCGTTTGTGGTACAGCTCCAATGCAATGCGCAAGCGAAGCGGCATTTTGAGAGCATTATGGTAGGTTTGGAACGGACGGGCCACCGCACCGCCGGAATCCGGTGTCAAAACAGGGGTTTCTACTTCCAGATATCCTTTGTCTTCCAAAGTATGACGAATGGAAGAAATAATTTTGGCGCGTTTGATAAAAATATCTTTTACATCTTCGTTGGCAATTAAATCCAAGTGACGCTTGCGGAAGCGCACTTCCGTATCTTGCAAACCGTGGAATTTTTCGGGCATAGGGCGAATAGCTTTGGAAATAAGATCCAAACGGCTGGCTTTGATGGTTTTTTCGCCCGTTTTGGTCACAAACATATGTCCTTTGACCGCTACAAAATCTCCCACGGCCATGTGTTTTTTAAAGAAAGCATAGGCTTCGTCACCCAGATTGTCTTTAGCAATATAAAGCTGAATTTTACCGGAGAAATCACGCACGTGCGCAAAGGCGGCCTTGCCCATAAGGCGCAGCTGCACCAAACGGCCGGCGGTGCTGACTTCGGTTTCTTCCGGCAAATCTTTAGCTTCGGCGCAGGAGTGCGTTTTTTCGCAATGGTTCGGGTAAGGATTAATGCCGGCGGCTTTTAACTCTTCAGCCTCGGCGTAGCGTTGGGCAATAATGCCGTCTAATGCGGTAGCGGGTTTTGGGGTGTTTTCCATAAAAGCCTCTATGAAAAAAGCCGCCGCTTATATTGCGGCGGCTCTTGTCCTAAAAAATTTACTTAAAATTTTTCCGGGACAAGGACTCGAACCTTGAATTAATGCTCCAGAGGCATCCGTGTTACCATTACACCATCCCGGATTAACACATATATTTTAGCATTTGGTGCTGGGCGGTGCAAGGGGGGAGATGGATTTTTAGCCAATCGGATATGGAATTTGTTATAATAAATCTAGTTACGCGCCTATAGCTCAATTGGTTAGAGCAGCCGACTCATAATCGGCCGGTTTCAGGTTCAAGTCCTGATGGGCGCATTTTTTTTGCAAAAGTTGGAAAATGCGGGGCATG
Source organism: Elusimicrobiaceae bacterium (assembly GCA_017468055.1). Lineage (GTDB taxonomy): Bacteria > Elusimicrobiota > Elusimicrobia > Elusimicrobiales > Elusimicrobiaceae > Avelusimicrobium. The sequence goes on along the minus strand of JAFUJU010000009.1, from coordinate 100,168 downwards.
GCCCAATGGTAGGGCGTCCGCTTTGGGAGCGGAAGGTTCCGAGTTCGAGTCTCGGTGCCCCGATTTTTATTTTAGGGTTTGAAATGACTTGTGCAGAACCAAAGCTGCCCTATCTCACCTTTTATCACCGTCCGTGCCGCGGGTATCACCTGAGCGGGGACGGAGCAGAACATATCATCTTATCTCCGGTTTTTGAAGCCAGTGTCGGTTTTTCTTCATTAGTTTTGTCGGTAAATTTTTGTCCGAAGGGGCAAGACTGGCTTTGGACGGAAGTGCAAATCCGTCAAGACGGAAAATGGAGTCCTTTTTATAAACTCGCGCTCTATTCTCAAAAGTTAAGCCATAGCTTTGATGAACAAGAAGATGATTTTGCCAAAGTGTGCGTAGACGTATTGCAGCTCAAAAAACCGGCTCAAGCCTACCGTTTTCGTTTGACAATCGGCGGAGAGGCAGCCTTGCCGGAGGTGGCGGTTTGTATTACCGATGCCCAAGCGGAGTATGACCCTTGCGCTGTTTTGCCGCCTGACGGAAAAAGAAAAGTGAATGTAGAGCCTATTTCGCAAATGCAGTTAGCCGTTTCGGAAACGGACCGGATCCGTTTGTGCAGTCCTACTTCTTTGACCATGGCTTTAAATGCATTGGGTATCGATGCAGACCCGTTGCAAACGGCGCAGGCTGTTTATGATGATAAAGCCGCCATTTATGGAAATTGGACCTTTAATACAGCCTATGCTTGCCGTATGGGAGCGGAGGCTTTTGTCACGCGTTTCCAACGGTTAAACCAGTTAAAAGATTTTTTAAAAAAAGAAAGTTTGGTGCTAGCCAGCATTGCCTATAAGAGAGGAGAGCTGAGCAATGCCGCCGTCAAACAAACTGCGGGACATTTGGTGTTAATTTGCGGTTGGGAAGAAGGGAAAATCCGCGTGGCGGATCCGGCGGCGGGTTTGACCAAAGAGGTAATTCGTTATTACGATGCCGAAGAATTTGCCCGCGCTTGGTTGGTGCGCAAACGCGGCTTAGCTTATTTAGTGAGGAAAAAATGAAAAAAATATTCGTGTTGTTTTTAGGGTTGTTGCTTTGGTCTGCGTGCCAAAAACAAGATGATAAGCAAACGTTGGTGGTGGCACACAGCGGAGAGATGCAATCGTTAGATCCGGTGTACTCTTATGACGGAGTAACGCAGGGGATGATGATCAATGTGTATGATACATTGCTTAAATTTAACGGAAGCTCAATGACAGAATTTCTGCCGTCTGTGTCCGAAAAAGTGCCTTCTGTAGAAAACGGACTCATTTCCAAAGACGGCCTTACGTATATTTTTCCGATTCGCAAGGGTATTAAATTTCACGATGGAACGGAGCTGACACCGGAAGATGTGCGTTATTCCATTTTGCGTTTTATGATTTCGGATATTTCGGGCGGTCCGTCCAGTTTGTTGTTAGAGCCTATTTTGGGGCTGACCTCCACACGTAATGAAAAAGGAGAAATCATTCTAAATTTCCAAGAAGCGGCCCAAGCCGTACAAGTGCAGGGACAACAGGTAATTATCCATCTGAAGCGTCCCTTTGCCCCCTTTTTGGGTGTAGTGGCCCGTTGGGGGTATATCGTGCCTAAAAAATGGGTGGCTGAAAACGGAGGATGGGACGGAACGGAAGAAACTTGGAAAAAATTTAATAATTTTGAAAAACAAGATTCTTATCTTTTTGATCATATGAATGGAAGCGGTCCGTTTAAGCTGGTCCGCTGGGATAATTCGGCCCGCCGTTTGCAGCTTTCTGCCCATGAAGATTATTTTGAAGGGGCCCCTGCCATTAAAAATATTCACATGATGACCGTGAGCGAAGGAAGTATGTTGCGTTTGATGTTGGAAACAGGGGATGCGGATATTTCCGAGATTCCTTTGCAATTTGTGGAGCAATTACGCGGAAAAGAAGGGGTGGTGGTGTATGACAATTTGCCCCGCCTGCGCACGGACCCCGTAATTTTCTTTACGCTCAATATTAATACGAAAGGCAATCCGGATGTAGGATCCGGCAAATTGGACGGTGCGGGCATTCCGGCCGATTTTTTCCGAGATGAAAATGTGCGCAAAGGGTTTGCGTATGCTTTTGATTATGATTCATTCTTAAAGCAAGCCTTGGGAGGCAGAGGGACCAGAGCCTACGGGCCGGCACCGGAAGGATTATTGCATTATGATGAATCGGACCCACACTATGATTTTGATTTGAAAAAAGCAGAAGAACATTTGCGTAAAGCATATAATGGGGAAGTGTGGGAAAAAGGCTTTGCATTTACCATTACCTATAATACCGGAAGTTCACAGCGGCAAATTGCGGCGGAAATTTTGAAGAAAAATTTAGAGCAACTTAATCCTAAATTCAAAATTGATGTACGCGGTGTGATGTGGTCTTCCTTTTTAGAAAAGACGACTGCCCGTCAAATGCCGGTATGGGTACGCGGTTGGGTGGCCGATTATGCCGATGCGCACAATTTTTACTTTGCGTTTATGCACGGAGACGGACGGTATGCCTTTTCTCAGGGATATAAAAACCCGAAAGCAGAGAAATTAGTCCGCCAAGCCGTAGCTGAAACAAATCCTAAAAAACGGGTAGCTTTGTATAAACAGCTTCATCGCATTGCTTATGAAGATGCTATGCAAATTTATACCATTCACCCCACCGGGTTATGGGCGATGAGAGATAGGGTGAAGGGGTTTGTGGATAATCCGGTGTATATGGGGTTATATTTCTATCCCATGTATAAATAAAGTGTAACGGCTTTTTCAGCTGTTTGTCTGATGTTGGGCAAACCATTTTCCATATTTGGTTTATTTTGCGTTACCTTGCCCTCGCCGTACCTGACAGTACTTGCCTCGGGTAACTTGTAACGCAAACTAACCTCAAATCTGAAAAATCATGCTACGAGCATTGGATTTGCAGTTATGTGTAACGGCTTTTATAAATATTAAATTTAACATAACTTGCCTTCCTGATTTATATTTGCTATAATAAAGTGCGGGGTAGAGAAGCCTGGTATCTCGCAAGGCCCATAACCTTGAGACCACTGGTTCAAATCCAGTCCCCGCAATAGATTTTATAACCGCCCGCCAGGGGGCGGTTTTTTTGTGTATAGGTTGTTTTGTACAATTTATAGAGAAAATATAAGTAACGGGCCTGTGCGCCCGCAAAGGGAGATAAAAATGAAGTATGTAGTATATGTAGGACATCATAAAGCTTTTTCGGGGCTTCGTTTGGGGGTGCGTTTGGCACAAAATTTGGCTTGGAACGGAAACGAAGTAGTGTTGGCCGGTACTAAAGGCAAATTGCCCGATTATACAGGTTTGCGCACGATAGAATTTACCGCCGCGGCTACCGCCAAAAAATTGGCTGAGATGCTGAAAAAAGAAGGAGCGGAAAAAGTGCTTTCTTTGACTTCTTTGCCCATTTGTGAGGCAGCTGTATTAAATAAAATTCCGTTTGTTTATTGTGAGCCGGAAAATTTTAAAGAAGAAAAAGCCGTAAAGAATAAAAAAACTATTTTGAAAAAAGCCCAAAAAGTAGTGGTCTTGGCGCAAACGGGCAAACCGCTGGATAAAAAAACCTACGGTGCTAATGCCGTGCGTGTAAGTAATCCGGCTGTTTGGGTGGAACATTTGAATCATCACAGACCCGATTGCTTTAAGAAAGAAAACAATATTTTGGCTTTTGGAAAACTGACGAAAACGGGCGGTTTTGATGTGCTTTTAAAAGCGTGGGCACGCTTGGCGGTGTTGCACCCTTCTTGGCATTTAACCATTGTGGGGGATGGCCCGAGTAAAACTTCTCTTAAAAAATTGATTGAAAAAAATAATCTTTTCTCCAGTACAGAAATCATTCCTGCCGCCAGTGATCTTTATAATCTGATGAGCTGTGCCGACATCTATGTCAGCCCTGCCCGCGAAGAGGAAGCTTTAAGCGAGCTTTTGGACGCTATGGCCAGTAAATTGCCGGTGGTGGCCAGCCGAGTAAAAGGGGCCGAAGCCTTGGTAAAGCATGGGGTAAACGGACTCTTGGTTGGGGTTGATGATGAGAAAAATTTAGCAGATTCTTTGGACCAATTAATGGTAGACTGGGGGAAACGCGTTGGTCTGGCGGTGGAAGCCTCCCATTTGAGAGAACGTTATCCGTTTGAAGCCTTTATGGCCTTTTTTGAACAAGACTAATGAAACAGTTGCATAGCGAAAAAACGCGCCTTTCTTTACTCCGTATGCAATCTGCCGCGCAAATGTACGGCAGAGATTGTCGTGTGGTGCGTTGGAGCTATGCTTACCGTCATTTACGCAATAAAATTTGGTGGCAATGGCGCAGGCAGTTTTTGTCTGCCGTGCAGCAAGGCCCTGCCCAAGATAACCGACTGCATGTGTTTTGGCATTTGCGCGGCGGAATCGGGGACGTGGCCGCTGCCCGCTTAGCTGTTTTGGCCCTGCGCGAAAAATTGCCCCAAGCCGTATTTTATTATCATACCGATTCTGTCCATGCAGCATCTGCCGTTTTTACACAAGATGCCCTAAATGTATTTTTGCCTTCGGGGGAACCTTTGTGGTACAAATATGACTTGGCTTTTGAATTATGCCAAAGTTTCCGCTTGGCTCACGTACGAACCGAAAGAGTGCGGCAAGTGGCACCGGAGTTTTTGCCTGTTTTGGAAAAAATGCAAGCGCGTCAAAAAGAATTTTCTTTCTTCTTACAAGACAGTTATTTGTTGGAAGATTTATTGGGTCAATGGATGTGGCAGGAGGGCTTGAACCGTTTGGATTTGCAGAGTTATTTGAGCGGGTTGGATTTTGACACAACGCAAATGCCGCCTTTAGATGAAAATTTAATTTCTCCCTGCGTATTGGAGTCCGTGGGCCTTGCCGGCAAAGAGTATATTACTTTTCATGACGGTATTGATGCGAGTTTTGAATTAAAAGGCGCCCGTCCGCTGAAGTGTTGGGCTTTGGACAACTGGCGGGAGCTGGCCCGCATGATTAAGCAGAAATATCCGCATATTCTGATCGTGCAGTTAGGCGGAAAGAACAGCCCGAAGTTTGATTTTGCCGATGTTTGTTTGGTTGGTAAAACGGCTTTAGCGGATTTGCCTGCTTTGTTAAACCACTCTATGCTTCATATAGATGGAGAAAGCGGTTTGGTGCAATTGTCACGTTATTTAAAAAACAGAAGTATAGTTATGTTTGGGCCTACCGATAAACCCTTTTTTGAAATCAAAAAGAATATCAATTTGAAAGAAAATGCCTGCCAAAGCTGCATGTGGCTTTTGGGGCCGCAATGGCATACGAAGTGCGCCTTGGGGCATCACTCCTGCCTAAATATGCAGGCACTTACTGCGCAGCGGGTTTTTGAGTCCGTGCAAGAAATTTTAAAATAAATTTTTGACGACTTTAGAAATTTCGGTAGATTTCAGAAACAGTTCCAAATCTCTGCTCTTGTAAGAAATAATCAATAGTACTGTCATATATACCGAGCCACAGAAAAGCAAACTCCAAAAGTAACTATGGTCCGATAAAAAGACACGGATAACCGCTGCCGGTAACAAGGCAATAATATTAATAGCCACCAAGCGCAAAAGCTCCCAAAAAGAACGGAAATAGTTAACAAATGGGAAATGTTTTCTAAACAAGAAGTAATTTAAAATAAATCCAAACAAGGTACCGCTTATCAGTACATACGGATAACTAAAAGCTCCCCACCTAGGCAGTAAAAACCAAATACTTCCCATTAAAAATAAAGAAGATATCATGGCATAAGGAAAACTTTCTTTCATCTTCAGCCATGCAGCGATCGTATTATTTTGCAAGTAAGCAGGCACCAGTAAAACCAGCATAAAGATCATCGGGCGTAAGAAACGGACCGTATTGGCGGCATCTTCGGGGTTGAAAGCACCTCTTTCAAAGAAGAGCCCCACAATGTCCATGGCAAAATAAGAGCTGAAAACAGCCAACGGCGTCAGCACAAAAAGAAGCAAATGATTGGTGGATAAAAAGTTTTTATTAAACACATTCACTTGCCCTTTGGAGGCATTTTCCGTCAGTTCAATTTTAGATACATTGGCAATACGAATGGTAATTACTTCAGTGGCAGAATCGCTGAGTTGCTTACAGTAACTTAAAGCGCTTACAATCCCGCCACCCATACCGCTGATCAGATAAAGCGGTAATAAATTGTTCACGATATCAATAATTGCCAATGTTTGTCCCGTGAGCATATTCTTTTGGGCGCGCGGATGAATGGAACAGGGGCGGGGAGTAAAATCCCAATGTAAATGTTTGTGCATCAACCACATCAATAGAAAAATTTGCAAAATATTGGCGGCCAAAAAACCATATATCATACTGATAATGCCTACTGTTTTTCCAAAGATAAAAAGTGAAACCAGCGGCAGGACGGCATTAAGCGGGCCTAGTAAAGCGGTGGCAAAAAACTTGTGCATTTCTGCTACAGCCAGCAAATAATAGTAAATGAGATTGGTGGCAAAAAGAAAGAATGCCAGACAAAGTAAAAGTTGTTCCGACTGTAATAAAGAAATTTCAAAGCGAGAGAAAAGTCCCACAATATGGACCGGAAACAATAATCCCAAAACGCATAATCCCAATGCTAAAATAACGTAAAAATAAAACCCCATGGTTAAAAAACGGCGGCTTACATTTTCATCTTCTTCCGCTAAAAACATAGCTTCCGGAATGAGTACACTGCCATTGAGTTTTTGCATAAAAGTAACACCAAACCCAATCAGCATGATAAGATAGAAATAGACATCTGTATCCATGCTGGCCCCGAAGTAAAGGGCAATCAGGATACTGCTGGCAAAGGAGGCCAGTTTCCAAAAAGCAGTGGCGGCCACTGCTAAGGCCGCGCCCGTTTTATAAGAAGTAGTCTTAAAAATAGAAAGCATATTTGATATTATAGTATTTTAGGAGATAAAACCAAGTGACTACACAATTTGAACCCGTTATCGGACTAGAAATACACGTACAATTGGCAAGCAAAACCAAAATGTTTTGTGCTTGTCCCAACGGCATGGACGAAAGCTCCGGCCCGAATACCGAAATTTGCCCCCGTTGCAGCGGTCAGCCCGGCACTTTGCCTGTAATTAATTTGGGCGCAGTGCGTTTGGGCGTGCGTGCCGGTTTGGCATTGGGGTGCCAAATTAATGAAGTATCCTCTTTTGAGCGTAAACATTATTTTTATCCGGATTTGCCCAAAGGATACCAAATCACCCAAAACACACATCCAATCAACGGACGTGGCGAAATAGAAATTACGTTCGGCCCGAAAGATAATTTGCAGAAAAAGAAAATCGGCATTCATCATGCCCATTTAGAGGAAGATGCTGCCAAATCTTCGCACTGTGCGGAATATTCTTTGGTGGATTATAACCGCTCCGGCTGTCCGCTTTTGGAAATTGTATCCATGCCGGATCTGCGCTCTGCCGATGAAGCCTATGCCTACTTGACGGAAATTAAACACCTGATGCAATGGGTGGACGCCTCTAACTGCGATATGGAAAAAGGCGAACTGCGTGTGGATGTGAATGTTTCTTTGCGTCCTGTGGGGCAAGAAGCGTTTGGTACGCGCACCGAAATTAAAAATTTAAACTCCTTTAAAGCCGTGCGCGATGCGATTAATTTTGAAATCAATCGCCAGACCGAATTGCTTAACAAAGGGGAAAAAGTAGTGCAGCAGACCTTGCTGTGGGATAAAGAAAAAAATATCACCAAGCCGATGCGCTCCAAGGAAGATGCGTTGGATTACCGCTATTTTCCGGAGCCGGACTTGCCCGCATTGGTGTTAAATAAAGAACGTTTGGAAAATTTACGTGCGGAAATGCCCGAATTGCCGGCCGCTAAGGAGGCTAAGTTCATAGGATTAGGACTCTCCGCCTATGATGCGGGTGTGTTGACCATCAGCCGTTCCATTTCCGAATATTTTGAAGCGGTGTTGGGTGCCGGAGCGGCGGCTAAGGCGGCGGCTAACTGGATTACCACCGATTTACTGGGTCTGTTAAATGCCGATAAAAAAGATATTTCCCAAAGTCCTGTTACCGCAAAAAATTTAGCGGAACTTATTGCACTGGTGGAAAGCGGTAAAATTTCACGCAATCAGGCCAAGACCGTTTTTGAACAAATGTACAAAACGGGTGAGAAAGCCGCTGTATTGGTGGAAAAATTAGGTCTTTCTCAGGTGAGCGATGAGGGACAGCTTTTTGCCTGGGCGCAGGAAGCCATCAATGAATCTCCCAAGGCGGTGGCCGACTTTAAAAAGGGCAACCGTGCTGCGGTGGGTGCGTTGGTCGGTGCCGTGATGCGCAAAAGCAAGGGTAAAGCCAACCCTAAGAGAATGAATGAAATCTTAGTGGAGCTGCTCAGCAAATAAATGCTGTTGCGTTCTTCTTTTTATACAAAGCACAAGGGCTGAATCTCTTGTGCTTTTTCTAATCCAAAAAACCACTTGGCAGTTTTATGAGGGATATTATATAGAATAGTTAGACACATAAATAAAAGAGGGGGAAAAGAAAAGGGGATTTTCCGCCGAAAAGGCGGTTGACCCGAGACCTTAAAGTCTGCTATTATTTATGTGTAGAAATAAATCTATAATGCAACATGGAGACACACAAATGAAGAACTTGTTGAACCTGACCTTAGTGCTCGCTTTGGCCGCCGGCTTAACTGCCTGCAGCAAAAACGTCAAAGACGATGCCAACGCTGATGCCACCTTGGCTACCGGCACCTCTACTGAAATGGTGTTGGAAGAAACCACTGTGACGGAAGCCATTCCCGCTCAAGTAGCCTTGGGTGTGGTACACTTCGCGCTGGACAAATCCACTTTGACCGCCGAAGCCCGCAAAATTGTAGAAGCCAATGCCAAAGCCATCAAAGCCGCCGGTGATAACTACACCGTAGTGGTAGAAGGTAACTGCGATGACAGAGGCACCATTGCTTACAACATTGCTTTGGGTGAAAAAAGAGCCAACGAAGTAAAAGCTTACTACGTTCGCTTGGGTATTCCCGCCGAGAAAATCAGCACCGTTTCCTACGGTAAAGAAAAACCGGTTTGCTATGAAGCCACGCAATCCTGCTGGGCCAAAAACCGCCGCGCTGATACTGTCTTGACGGCTAACTAATTGTTTTGAAAAGGGGCCCGAACTGTTATGAACAGAAATCTTAAAATCTTTTGTTTAGGCGGTTTGGGCCTTTTGTTGTCCGGCTGCATCGCCAGTGAGCGGGATATGGGTACGCTCAAGTTGCAGTTGAAAGAATTAAATGACACCATTGCTGTCATGCAAACCAATCAGGCTGAGCTTGCCAGCAAAATGGAAGAGTTAAACCAAAATTTATCTGTATCTAATGAAAATCTTTCTCAATTAGATGCGCAAATTTTTAATCTGTCTGCTAAGTTAGATGATATTAATGTGGCCGTCAAATCCGGCCAAAGTACGGACGAAGCGGAAAATCAAAAAGTCTTACTTCCTTCTGATATTTTTAACGAGGCCAAAAATCATTTAACCAAGCAAGCCTATGACTTGGCTGTTAGCGGATTTAAACTGTATATTGAACAATATCCGGAAGGGGAAAATATAGAGCAGGCCTATATTTATATGGGAGATGCCTATTTTTCCCAAGACCAAGCCAAACCCGCGGCCATTGCTTATGCCACGGTACTGCAAAAATTTCCTGAAAGTAAAATTATTCCTACCGCGCGTTTGAAATATGCGCGCAGTATTATTCCTTTAGGCAAGACGGAAGAAGCCAAACGCTATTTTAGTTCCGTCGTGCAGGACTTCGGATCCAGTCCGGAGGCCCGTCTGGCCAAAGAAGAGCTGGCCAAATTAAAATAAACAGCCATGAAAAAAACTTCTAAACTTCTTCTCACTATCCTGTTAGGGGTGTGTGGCGTGGGGTTTTTGTTTGCCGCGCCTAAAACGGACGTGTATATTGGTATTACGTCTTCCGGTGGTAAGCAGTTGCCTGTCATTGCTATGCCTGCCTTTGTTGCGCCGGAAACGGCCCAAACTGCGGCCCAAACAGTGCATGATACGCTAAGAGCCGATATCTTGTACGGGCGTTATTTTGACGTATCTGAGGACGGGCCTGCCTTTGATGCAAAAGATTTGAAAGATACTTTGAAGGGTTGGGGTAAAAAGCGGGCCAATTATATGGTTGGCGGAAATATTTCTTACGAAGAGCCTTATTACACAATCAAGTTATACGTGTATGATGTGGCTACCCGTGCTCCGGTATTTGCCAAAGCTTTCAAGGGTAACGAATCCAGCCTGCGCCGTTTGGCACACATTGCTTCTGACCAGATTATCCAAACTTTGACGGGTCGGCGCGGTATTGCGGATACAAAAATTGCTTTTGCCAACAATTCCACCAAGCATAAAGAAATTTACGTAGTGGATTATGACGGACAAAATTTGAAAAAATTAACCAATGACCGCAGTATTTCTTTGCTCCCGCGCTGGAGCAAAGACGGACGTATTTATTACACAACCTACCGCTATAAAAATCCGGATATTTTTGCTATTGATTTAAAAGCCGGTAAAATTGCCCCTGTTATTATCCGCGGCGGTTTGTCTTTGATCGGTGGGGTCTCTCCGGATGGAAAAGCCTTGGTGTTCACCAGCTCCAAAGGGGCCAACCCCAGCATCTATGTTTATAATTTGGAAACGGGAGAAAAGAAGCAAATTACCAACCGCCACTCCGTGGACGGCTCTCCCTCCTACTCTCCGGACGGCAAATTTATTACTTTTGTGTCTAACCGTGCCGGAAATCCGCAAATTTACGTCATGGAACTGGCTACGGGTCAAACCCGTCCGCTGACCAAAACATTTAACTGGTCCGATAGCCCGCAATGGTCCCCTACTGGAGAGTGGATTGTATTTGCGGGGCGTGAATCTCCGTACCACCCGTTTGATATTTTCTTAGTAGATTTGACGGGTACACAATTGCGCCGTTTGACCACTGATGCAGGCTCCAACGAAGACCCGACTTGGTCCCCCGATGGCCGCTTTATTGCCTTTACCAGTACCAGAGACGGCGGCCGCCGCAAACTGTATGTCATGGATTCGGACGGCAGTGCACCGCACTTAGTGGCGGATCTGAAAGGGGATAGTTTCACTCCGCACTGGTCGTTTTAACAGTATTTAAGAAGGTAAGTGATAGAAGGCACAGGAGAAAACGTAAAGTTTTCTCCTGTTTTTTGTACGGCCTTTTCAGGTGCTTGTCTCTTTTTGGGCAAACAATTTTCTACATTTAAGTTTCTTGTTTCCGCCTTGCCTGCCGACGTTTTAACAAATCCTTTTTATTTGTTGATTGTTTTCCGTCGGGGAATTGCGCTACCTCTTGACACGTTTTTTTTTTTTGCTACAATTTCAGCGTTGTACTTAGATTCGAGTTTTAAAAGTCGTTTGTCGGGTCTTAAAGCCGTTTAAAAGGAGAGAAAAATGAAAAAAGGTTTTACGTTGATAGAGTTGTTAGTAGTTGTGTTAATTATCGGTATTTTGTCTGCCGTTGCTTTACCGCAGTACACAAAAGCTGTTACAAAAGCACGTTTCGCAGAAGCTTTCACGAATTTAAAGACAATTTCCGATGCCGTAAAAATTTGCGAATTAGAAACAGGTACAAATGTGTCTTCTATTTCAGACTGTAATTTGATGGAAAATCTATCTGTTTCTGTTGAGAATGAAAAAAATTTTTATTATTATGCGGGTTCCGGAACAGAGATTAATGAAACAATTAAAGCTAATGCTTCCTATCGAAAATTTGATACATGTTTGTGTATTCATGAAGATGGGCATTTTTCAGGCTACGTTGGAGACGCATGTGGAACATCGGAAGAACCGCCTTTTGATATACTGAAAGTATTGAATTTAGAACAAGATGAAACCTGTCGTTGTTGTTAATCAAAAACCCCCCGCTAATTTAGCGGGGGGTTTTGTTAAAGAAAACTTACTGACAAACCGGTACGGATATATTTTGGCAATCTTCATTGGGATAAACATCGCAACAAACCGTTCCGTCAGCTTCGGGCAAATAAAGCACATAGCTCTCGCCCTCGTCATCTAAGAAGATAGCCCGATAACCCGTCTCATCTTGAAAGAACGTGACTTCATTTTGTGTAAAAGTTTCAGGCATATCTGCTTGTTGGGCCAAAGCCGGCAACATAGAAAGAGCAATCTTAGCTTTCAAGGCGGTGGTATCAGCGGTATTTTTGGCCACTTGAAAAAGTAAGGTAGCCCCCAGCAAAGCACAGGCAATGATAATCATTAAGAAAACGCCCCAATGGCTGTGAGTATCGGGGAAATAGTCTTGCTGTTTGTAAGTAGCTTTGACAACGTAGGTTTCGGCAATATAATCGTGCAAAGCTCTTTTGCGGTTGCTGAAAGGCATCATTAAAAACCCTAAATAAAACGTCAAATAGGATACAATTTTAGCCAACGTTCTGCCTGTAGCGTGGGCAAAGCTGAGGGGAAAACCTTCTTTATTAACTACTTTAATTTTGAGCAGTCTCTTTCCCCAAGTGGCCTGATGTTTGCCCCCTTCTTGCAAAGAAAAGTATAACCAAAAAGAAAGTGCACCCAGTATATTCCACAAAAGATAAGTAGCTAACATGCCCACGGAATAGACGGAAATATCTTCACCCATTTGTTCAGCGGTATAGCTTTGACTCACTAAGAAAAACATTACCGGAAAACAAATCAATGCCGGTACAATGGCTGAAAGAAATACGTCTATCAAAAAAGCAAGCGTTCTGCTCCAAAAGCCGGCATAGGGCGTTTGGGCTGCGGGAAGTGGCTCTTCTGAGAGGACTTCTTCCGTCCAAGGTGTTTGTAAGGTATTTTCTTCGCTCATTTGGCTTTTCTCTCCTTAGGTTTACGGTAGCAACGGCGACAACGGGCCTGATAAGCATCCGTAGTGCCCACCACAATGCGCTTGGTGTCTTTGGTCATGCGCTGGGTGAAGGTGGCGGGGTTGCCGCATTTGGTACAGACGGCGTGGTTTTTCATCACAAATTCTGCTTTAGCCATTAAAGCGGCCGTGACTTCAAAAGGTTCGGCGCGGTAATCGGTATCCAAACCAGCTACAATGACCCGCTTTCCTTGATTGGCCAATTTTTCGCACACTTCCACAATGCCTTTGTCAAAAAAGTTGACCTCGTCAATCGCAATAACCTGAGTGTCTTTTTCTATCAAGGGCAAAATTTCGGCGGAGTTCTTAACGCAACAAGCATCTACTTTGTTTTGGTTGTGACTGATAATACTGCCAATGCCATAGCGGGTATCCAAGCGGGAATTAAACAACTGTACTTTTTGCTTGGCGATCAATGCGGTACGCACACGACGGATCAGCTCTTCGGTTTTTCCGGAGAACATACATCCGCAAATTACTTCAATCCAGCCTTGCTTTTTAAACATCAGGTTCGGGGTCATACTCATTTCCTCTCTTTTTTGCGATCTTTCAAATTTTACATATCGCGCAGATCATTGGCTGTCCGCCACGGGTACCAATATGCATCTTGTGCCGTTTGTTGCGCTTCTTTGCGTCCGTCTTTTCCGCAGAGCACGGAAATGCGGAAAGCAAAAGATAAATTGTCATTGCGGTCCCGTACTGTCAGTTCCGTAATAGCATCGTGGAACCGTTTCGTAAAGCGGACCAATTTGTTGAAAGAATTAAAATTTCCGCTTTGGATTTGAAAGTCCGTTCCTAAATCCAAAGACCAAGTAGCATCCGGAATGCGCAGACCGAAAGTAGTGGTAAAGGTGTAGCGGTTAGAAAAAGTTTGATACAAGGAATACTGATCCTGATACGTATCATAATTTGTCATACCGATACCCAAATGCTGTCCTTTGATAATGAAATCGGTTTGTGCAATAAATGCTTGGTTTTTTTCTATTAAATCATATAAATTTTGCGCAAACAAGTTTATTTTTCCGTCCGGTGAATTATAACCCGCCTCCAAGAGGATCGGTTCTACCCGATGCTTTAAGTGTTCCCACGAGTTAGAAACTCCATCATGATTGAGTAAGCTAAACCCCGTAGCCAAGCGGACATAAGTGTTAAAAGAGGGGCGATAATAATTTTCCAGGTAAATGCGGTTACGCTCTTCCCCATGGTCCAAAGAAGAGGTATCTGCCTTTAACGTACCCGTAGAAAGACGCTTGGTGTATTGGTAACCAAAATCCAAGGTGCCGATAGGGGTGTCTGTCTGTAAATTCAAGTCCGTACCCACACGGCCGACCCAAGCGGTTTTGTCGTTGTAGTCATCATCGTCCAAAGAGACATGTTGATCATAAAATACGCTGGGTAAAAAAGTGAAACCGCGTGCCAAGCGAATAGATTTTTCGGTGGTCCAACGGGCAGAGCCCTGTTTTTTCCACTCTTCTTCCATCAGAGAAGTATTGTTAAAGTTCACTTCCATGCGGTGGGTAAGGCCTAAAAAAGGATCTTTAAACGGGAGTAAAGTGTAGTCTAACTGGGGCATATTGCGTTCTTTGGCAATAAATTCCCCGCGTTGCCAATCAAAAATATCCATCTGCGTATAACTTAAACGCAAGGTGGAGCGGCGGCTTTGACGGGAGAGTGAAAAGTTGGTTTCTTGGTCCGGCGTAAAAATATAAGGGTTCCCGCGGAAGAAAGAATCGTTAAAATAAGGGTCGGACACCATACGGAATTGAGTCTGAAATTGGTATAAAGCGCCTTTGTCATTGTTAAAATGATCAGAACTGTCATACATTTCCCACCAGTATCCGCCGCGCATGCCCCAGCGTTTGGTATCTTGCAGTTGAAAAGGGTGGCCGTCCACGGTATATTCTTCATCAGAACTGGAGCGGTCATTGATGTAATACACTTCGCCCGTACCGCGCAAGGTTTCGGTTTCCACAGCCATGAGTTCCAAGCCCATACCGATGCCGGACTTAGTGTAATAATCCAAATTCACCTTTGGCCGAAAACCGCCGATTTCTTGAAAAACATTGGACGTCAAAATACCGAATCCGGTATTGCCGCTTTGGGTGAAATCCACATGGGTGGTCCACGGTTTTTGACTGTCTAAAGAGCGCCAAAACACCGGCAACCATAATACAGGGAAGCCGTCTAATTTAAAAACAGCATTGGTGCCAAAAACGCGCTTTTGCGGGGAAACTTTTAAACTGCCTAAAGTGACGGTATAGTGCGGGTCCGGATTATCACAACAGGTCAGCACGGCACCTTTCAATCGTTCCGTACCGTCCTTCATGGAAATTTCTTTAGCAGAGATAACGCGCAAAGGAGGATATTCCGTTTGGATATTTTCAGCATAGAAATCCTTGGTTTTATAATTGACCGATACATTATCCCCTTTCACCGTAGCCCCCATTCCCTCTACGGTCATGGGACCAACAGAAGAAATGGTGGTGTTCACCTGATCAAAGGTAATATCTTCGCCTTTGGCGGTGCGGGTTTCCCCTTCTTGTGTTTGTTGTACTAAAGTTACGTTTCCTTTTAAATTGATTTTCTTGGCGGCCGGATCAGCGGCAGCTTCATCAGCGGTAAAATAAACAAACCCCTCCTCTGTGTTGGGTTGGGGGAGCACGTTCTGCTCTGCCCCGTTACAGAGAGAGAAACAAACAAGCAAAACAAA
This sequence comes from Elusimicrobiaceae bacterium, assembly GCA_017468055.1. GTDB lineage: Bacteria > Elusimicrobiota > Elusimicrobia > Elusimicrobiales > Elusimicrobiaceae > Avelusimicrobium. The sequence goes on along the minus strand of JAFUJU010000009.1, from coordinate 84,512 downwards.
GAGGAGGGATAATTTTTTCATTATTTTTTCAATTCTTGGTGAATAGCATACATGGCCGCCCCGACCCCGCCAATGTTAGGATCTTGGGAGACCAGGAGTTTTAATTTCTTAAACGGCGTCTGGATTTGCTGGTGATGAAGCACATTTTCCGTAGCCGGTAAGAAGTATTTGGAGGCACCGGATACACCGCCGGTTAGTACTACGGTATCTACATCTAACACCAAACAAATATTAGAAATACCGATTCCTAAGAAAAATCCGGTATCTTCCCAAATTTTCAGGGCCAAGGGGCAGCCTTTGTCGGCCGCGCGGGAAACAAGCTCTATTTTGAAATTCTTTTCCTCGGCTACCATTTGGGCCAAAATGGATTGCGGATGTTCTAACACGCCTTCCATCACTCTGCGGCGAATGCCGATTGTGCCGACAAATGCCTCCAAGCAACCGCGTGCTCCGCAACCACATTGAGGACCGGTTTTAGTACTGGCAATTTTGGTGTGGCCCACTTCGCCGGCTGTTCCGTTGGAGCCCTGGTAAAGCTCTTTATTTATAATCAGACCACCGCCTACACCGGTGCCCAACGTAACCACTAATACATTATTGGCTTGGCGGTTTAAGGTGCTTTCATATACACCCCAAGCAGCCATGGTGGCATCGTTAGCCACGTGCGGGCGGATACCGGTTAGTTTTTCTAAAATATCGGCCAACGGCCAATCGTCCACGTCTTTAAATTTTAAATTGGGGTTATAGCGCAAAATACCGCTTTGGTTATCCACATCACCGGGGGCTCCTACTCCGACGGCTACTTTATGATCAGGAAACTCCGCCTTGATTTGATTTACAAATCCGGCAATTTGTTTCAAAAACTCTTCTGCGCCGTTTTCATAATTGGTTTCCACTTTTTCTTTGCGGATAATTTCTCCGTTTTCATTCATTACGTACAATTTTACAAAGGTACCGCCAATATCTACACCAATACCAATCATGGTTTTAGCTCCTTATTTTTGAGGTGTGCGTGTTCGTACACGCTTTTTAATTTATCCAGCGACACATGGGTATATACCTGTGTGGCCGCCAGTGTTTTATGACCCAACATTTCCTGCAAACTGCGTAAATCACAGCCATTATTAAGCAAATGGGTGGCAAATGAATGCCGCAAACTGTGCGGACTTACTTTTCTGGCGATATTGGATTGTATAGCCAGTTGTTTAAAAATGTAAGCCAAGCCGTCTCCCGTCAAAGCGGTGCCGTTTTTATTTAAAAACAAAGGATCTGTAGGCAAGGGGTTGGGGCGACAAGCCAAATAATTTTTAATGGCCTGTAATGCCTCATCGGTTACGGGAACATATCTTTCTTTGTTCCCCTTACCCAATACCTTTATCACACCGTTAAAAAAATCTACGTCTGCTATTTTAAGCCCCGTTACTTCGCTTCGGCGCAAACCGCTGGAGTAAATCAGCTCAAAAAGTGCCTTATTGCGGGTGATATAGCGGCCTTTATCGGCGGCAGTATCTATTAAACGGTTGCTTTCTTCTAATGTCAAAAACTTAGGCAACAGCTTCTCTTTTTTGGGGGCCGGCAATAATTTAAACGGATTTTGTGCAATTTTTCCCTGTTCCAACAAATATGCCGCAAAACTACGTAATGTAGCAATCTTACGTAAGATAGTATTTCGGCTGGGGTTTTTTTGCGTTAAACCGGCTAAAAAAGAACGAATAAAACTTAATGTAAAATCTTGCGGTTTATTTTTATTACGCAAAGTACAAAAATCCGAAAATTCTTGCAGGTCCTCCCCATAGCTTTTAATAGTTAAAGCGGAGTAATTTTTATTCTTAAGTTGCAATAAAAATTCTTGCATCAACTCCTGCATGCGGTGCCTCCCGCCTAAGCGGATTGTTTTTCGTGGGCGGCCTTGATTTTGGCAATTTCTTCATCGGATATCGTTACAATATTTTTGCATTTGGGATATCCGCCGCAACCCAAGAAATAGCCGCGTTTAGAGCTGCGAAGGACCATTTTCTTGCCGCACTTATCACATACATGCTCCGTGATGATAGGACCGGTGGAGGCCACTTTATTGCCGTTTTCATCTACGGAATAAGTATTTTTACAATTCGGGTAGGCAGAACATGCCATAAATTTTCCTCTGCGGCCTGTGCGTATAACCATAGGTGCGCCGCATTTATCACAAACCTCGTTGGTGGTTTGCGGTTGGATTTTTTCTCCTTCCTTATTTAAATTAATTTTTCCTTTACAATCCGTATCAGAACAGGTTAAGTATTGCCCGAAGCGGCTGGTCCGCAGTAACATCGGTTTTCCGCAAAGAGGGCATTTCTCGTCCGTTTGCTTAGCGGCAGGACGGAGCATGCCTTTTTCGGCATCATCTAACTCTTTTTTAAAAGAGGAGTAAAATTGTTCCAACAGATCCACCCATTTTTGGGCCCCTTCAGCCACTTCGTCCAGTCTTTCTTCTACACCGGCCGTATAGGAAAGAGCCATAATTTCTTTGAAAAATCCTTTCAAACTTTCCGTTACGGTGATGCCTAATTCCGTAGCCACCAGTTTATTGGACTTGGGTTGTCTGGCGATATATTTGCGGTCCAAAATATTTTTAATGGTAGGAGCATAAGTAGACGGACGCCCGATGCCGTGCTTTTCTAAAGTTTTAATTAAGCTGGCTTCGTTGTAATACGGCGGGGGTGTGGTTTTGTGATCTTTGGTGGTAATTTCTTTCAGAGAAAGAACATCCCCTTCCGTCAGATCCGGCAAGAGAGCCGTCTCTTCATTTTCATTTTCTTCTTCATCTTTATAAATAGAAAGATATCCGGGAAATTTAACGGTTCTTCCGCCGGCGCGCAAAATACAATCTTTCTTCTCTCCAGCGGCAATATCTACGGTGACCGTATTAAAGACCGCTTCTGCCATTTGACTGGCCACAAAGCGCAACCAAATAAGTTCATAAAGTTTATATTGGTCTGCGGTTAAAAATTGTTTGATGCTTTGCGGGGTACGGTTAACATCTGTGGGGTGAATAGATTCGTGGGCCTCCTGTGCACCTTTAACTTTGCTCTTGTACACATTGGGGGTTTTGGGAACATAATTTTCACCGTATTTTCCGGCAATAAATTTTTTGGTTTGCTCTTGCAAGAGTTTAGACACGTTAAAAGAGTCCGTTCTCATATAGGTAATCAAACCGACGGTTTGGCCGGCAATCTCTATACCTTCGTAGAGATGCTGGGCCGTCATCATGGTTTTTTGAGAAGGGAACCCTAATTTATTGTAAGCGTCTTGCTGCATGGAGCTGGTAATAAAGGGCGGTTTCGGTTTTTGTTTAACAGCTTTCTTTTCTATTTTTTCTACCGTGCAGGGTCCTTGGCGAAGCAAGGCATTAACCGGGGCCAATTTTTCCGGTGCATCAAAAACCGTGTTTTTTACTTTATAATCTTCGGCAAACAGATGATAAGTGGTGGTTTGTTCCACATTTTTGCCTTCCCATTTTAGCAGGCGTGCCCAGAAAAGAGGTTGAGCCTTCGGTTTTTCAAATTGAGCTTTTAAACTCCAATAAGGTTTTTCGGTAAAATCTGCAATTTCTTTGGCGCGTTCTGCCAATAAGCGGACCGCCACAGATTGCACCCGTCCGGCAGAAAGACCGGAAGTTATTTTACGCGACAAAAGCGGAGAAAGTTTATATCCCACAATACGGTCTAAAATACGACGCGCCTGTTGGGCATTGACTAAATTATCATCAATTTTGCGCGCATGGGAAAAAGATTCTTTAATGGCCGCCGGTGTAATTTCATGAAAGAAAATACGATGATATCTTTCTTTGGGGAGTTTTAACAGCTCTACCAAATGCCATGCGATGGCCTCTCCCTCGCGGTCAGGGTCGGTAGCCAAGTAAATTTCGGGTGCGTTTTTGGCTACGGACTCCAGTTCTTTAATCAAGCGTTTGGCTCTCTCCACCGGTTGATAGGTAGGTTTGAATTGATGTTCAATATCTACCCCCATATCGTGAGAGGGTAAATCGCGCACGTGGCCAAAAGAGCTGCGGACCAAAAAGTCCGCCCCTAAAATTTTGCTGATGGTTTTTTGTTTGGTGGGAGACTCTACAATAACGAGTTTTTTCCCTTTAAAATTGTTTGTTGTTGCCATATGATTTCCTACTTTAAAAATTAAAATTTACTTTTACTGTACAGACCTGCTTTGCAAGAAATAAGGCCATTTACCTCTAGCTCAAACAAAGCGGTGGCGGCCTCTTGCACGGAAAGGCCCGTTTCTTCTACCACTTGATCGGCAGAAACTTCCATCGTGCCGATAAATTGCATTACTTTTTGTTGTTGCGGAGATAAAGAATTATTGTCGGCTGTTTCTGCCGATTCTTCTGCCTGCATTTGCAAATCAAAAAGCTGTGGGCTCGGTATATAGTCTATTATATCTTTTACCGAGGTGACAACACCTGCCCCGTCTTTTATCAAATTATTGGGGCCGCCGCTTTGGGGGCTGTCTATCGGACCGGGAACAGCCAAAACGTCTTTTCCCATTTCCAGTGCCAGCTTGGCAGTGATGAGCGCGCCGGATTTTATTTCTCCTTCCACTACAACCACCAATTCGGATAAAGCTGCTATAATACGGTTTCTGCGCGGGAAATGAAAAGCGTGGGGAGGCTTGTTAAAAGGAAGTTCCGAGACAATTGCCCCTCCGTTCTGCAAGATAGCACGAGCCAATTCTCTGTTTTCGGGGGGATAACATTTTCCGATGCCGGTGCCGATGACAGCAATAGTCGGACGATGTAAGCGCACGGCGGCGGCATGGCATTCACTATCCACACCGCGGGCTAGCCCACTGACTACCACGGCTCCGGCTTGGGTCAGACCGGTGGAAAGGGTGTTGGCCGCACGGCGACCGTAGGCGGTAATTTTGCGTGTACCTACCATACCGATATATGCTTTGTGTGGGGGTAAATGGCCCAGCACGTATAAAGCAATAGGAGCTTCTTTAATATCACGCAAACTTTGCGGATACTCTTCGTCCTCCGGCACTAAAATCCGTCCGCCGTATTTTTGCGTTTTTTCCAGTTCTTCTTCCGGGTTAATGGCAAAGGCATCTCTTAAAAAATGAGCCGCAGTGGAAGGATTCATTTGGGCTTGTTGGGCCAAGGTATCGGCGGTTTGTTTTAAAATTTCTTGCGCAGACCCAAAAATATCAATCAGCCGCTTCAACCAATCGGCCCGAAAATATAAAAAAGCATTGATACGGATGCGCGCCAAGCGCTCTTGCATGGAGATACTCATAGATCCGGCACTCCCTTACGGTCCAAAGGTCTGTATTGCAATACTTCAATGAGGTGGGCATTTTCTATATTTTCTTTGCCTTCCAAATCAGCAATGGTGCGGGCGGTTTTGAGCACTTTATCCAAACTTCGTGCACTGAGGCCAAACTTGCGCATGGCCGTTTCTAAAATGCGGTCCGCTCCGTCGGGCAACGGGCAAAATTCTTTGATTTGCTTTTGGGTCATAAACGCGTTGGCGGTGGTAGAGGTGCCGTTAAAGCGTTTTTGTTGGATTTCACGGGCCGCTATTACGCGCGCACGAATTTGGGCGGTAGTTTCGCCCTCGCTGGGTTTATTCCAATCTCCGTATTGTACGGGGTTGAGATTGACCGTTAGATCAATGCGGTCTAAAAGAGGGCCTGAAATTTTGGATTGATAGCGGTTGACCTGCATGGGAGAACAAGTGCAGGCTCTGTGAGGGTTGCCCAAATTTCCGCAAGGGCAAGGATTCATAGCTGCAATCAGGGTGAATCGGGCCGGATAAGAAACCGTTTCTTTGGCGCGGGAAATGGTAACGGTGCCATTTTCCAACGGTTGGCGCAGTACTTCCAAGGTAGTGCGGGAAAACTCCGCAAATTCATCTAAAAACAAAACCCCGTTATGTGCCAAAGACACTTCACCCGGTTTAGGAGTGCTACCCCCGCCGATGAGCGCTACATCGGAAATAGTATGGTGCGGATCCCTAAAAGGCCGAGCTGTTAATTTTTTAGTTTTTCCGATCAGATTGCAAACGGAATAAATTTTGGTAATTTCCAGAATTTCTTCTTCACAAAGCGGCGGTAAAATGCCGGGAAAACGTTTGGCCAGCATACTTTTTCCGGTACCGGGCAGGCCAATCATTAATACATTATGGCCACCGGCTGCTGCAATTTCCAAGGCGCGCTTAGCGACGGATTGTCCCTTTACGTCACAAAAGTCCAGCGGGGAGGAAAATTCTTCTTCTTGCGTCGGCAAAAAAGAAAGTTTGACGCTTTCGTCCTCTTTTTTTCCTTCTAACCAATCGGCCAAATCACGTAGTGTGCGCGGGGTAATAAAAGCAACCGTGGAAGTTTGAGCCTCCAGAATATTGGCGGGAGGAACGACCACTGTTTTTCCGGTGTTTTTGGCAGAAATAAGCATGGGTAGTACACCGGCACACGGGCGCAGGGAACCATCTAAAGCCAGCTCTCCCAAAAAAAGCAGTTGTTTGGTTCTTTCGATGGCTTTTTCGGATAATGCTTCCGAAGCGGCTAAAATACCGACAGCAATGGCCAAGTCAAACTGGGTGCCGCTTTTGCGCAATTCGGCGGGACTTAGATTTACGGTAATTCTTTTGAGCGGAAAATCAAAACCGCTGTTACGTATTGCGGCAATTACGCGGTCTTTGCTTTCTTTTACTTCCGCATCGGGCAGGCCTACCACGGAGAAGGTGGGCATTCCCGAAGAAATGTCCACCTCTGCCGTTACTTCAAATCCGTCTATGCCTTTTAAGGCGCATGTTTGGACACTGGCTAACATAATTAATTAAAGTTTAATACAACTTTCTGGGGAGAAGTGCTCATGACCGTAAAGTTTACATGGTAATTTCTGATGATTTTGGCGGTTAACTCTTCTCCGGAAGAGACATTAGCAGCTATTTCAAAGTGTGCGTCGGAATTGGTGTATTTGGTTAAATTGTAATCCTCAATTTCACGCATTTCCTTAAAGATATCTTGAATTTGTTTTAAGCGTTCAATAGTCTTTACATTTTGCACAATCACATCAAATTTAGTGGCCGAATTGATAGCGGTATTAATGGGTTCAATGAGTTGTTTAGCCGCAGCTTCACAAGCGGCGGAAATGGATTTTTGGGCGGCAATATTTTCCATCGGGTCCAAACCGCTTACTTGGTCTGCCCCTTCGGCGATTACTTGATAATTTTTGGTGGAGGCTACTTTTAAGTTGGCTCTGGCGCGGTAGGTTTTGAAGGCGGAAGTAATCCCCGGTAAGGCTTGCAAGGGTGCCGTTTCTACGTCTGCCATGATGATAAAGCGGGCTCCGTCTTGGCGGGCTTTATCAATAACAGGGGTAGGATTATCTAAATTATTCTGGCTTAAATTATCTCCGTTTACCAAAGCGTAAGGCTGGGTTTTTAAAGCACGGTAAATGGCCTGTTTACAATCTTGCTTTAAGGAAAGCTCTTCCCCTACCGATTCGCGGGAAGTGACCAAAATAGTTGTTTTTTTGGCAAAGGCATCCGCTTCGGATTGTTTAATAATTTCCCCTACGTCTTTTACCAACACCATTACCCGTACGCGGGTGTACCATTGGTCCCCTTTGCGGTAGGCTTTTTGTACATATCCGCGGCGAATAAATCCGGCTGTTTTAGAAGTTATTTTGTCTTCTACCAATTGAGCTTGCTCTACCGTAGAGGTGGAAGAAATAAAAATGCCGGCCACTTTCTCTACAGCGGCTTTTTGGGCGGCCAGTTCCCCTTCTTTTTTCATTTCGGAAAGATTGTTTTCATCATAGGGAACTAAAGATTCCGCCACCACATATTCTCCTTCTCCTTTCGGGCCGATGTGTAATGCGCGGCAGGCGGTTAGCGTAAATACGGCAATAGACATGATCAACAAAATTTTTTTCATTTTCTTTCTCCTGAAAATTCCGGTTTCGGCCTATTGCAATTTATCTTTACTGATACGCATGATGACCGTACAACCGCCGTCTTCTAAGTATTCCGTAGATACCAGCTCCATGTGGTTTAATACACCGCTGGAAGAGGTATGAATGGTGGACCCTTCCGAAATTGCATCTACAATTTGGATATTGCTTTCTAAATTGGCCCCGTAGATAACTTCGGTAGCCCGCTGATAAGCATGGGCAATGGCTGCTTCTCTGGATAAAATACGTTTTTGGGAGTCGGTTTTATGATTGGGGTTCGCCGCACCAAATCCGCGCACCCAGAGGTACTGGTCGTCTAACAAGGTGTCGTTAAAGGCAGGGGCGATGGCTCCGTCCTTTACTGCACTGTTAAGGCCGCCGCAAGCAGCCAAAAACAAAATACTCACGAAGAAAAAAACGATTCTTTTCATCTCAGCAACTCCGATAAAATCTTCACATAAGTGCTGGGGGCATTTACATTTTCATAATTAATTACACCGCAGCGAATGAGCATAATTTCTAACATGTGGGTTAAAATATCGTAGAAATTTTCTCTGACGGAAGATTCACAAACATCTAATTCCGGCCCCAAAATGACCGCTCCTTTTAACTTTTTATTATCACAAAGGTTGGCAATTTTGAAAGCAGAAGAAATAATATTATCCGTAGAATAAGAAGAACGGACCGACAATTCCGGCCCGCCCGGAATCCCTAATTCTTTGGCGCGTTGTTGCAAGGCAAAAACAAGCCAATTCATCATATTGGAGCTGTTTTGAGGATAGAAGAAGCCAATGCGGCCCCATTCACCATTTCCGGTAACGGGAGCATTGGAAATCTCATTAATTTCCCGTATGGCTACCTGACTGGAACGGTCCTCTCCGCTGGTGGCTAACAGCTGTTCAAAGATGTCTTTGGAGGAGCGGCGCTCCGGCGGAAGCTGCGGGAAAATAAGTCTTTCTAAGACACGTACCCGACGGATAGCACGGTTGACCGTTCCCAAAGACATATTCGGCTTACCGAAAAAGCGTTCGGCATCTTCATCGGAAATGTTAATGTTGTTGCTTAACAGCATTCTTTGGATAATTTTCGTGCGGGTCTTACCGGTCGCATCTTTTAATTCGGAAATCCAACCGGAATCCAATTTGAAATTTAACAATTCTTCCAATTTAGCCAAGCTCTCCGGCGGATATTTAGAAGTGACCACAATTTGTTTGTGTTGGTTTCTAAAGTCATTAAGGAGTTTGGATAAATGGGCACGGTTTTGTTCGTTGACGGCAATTAAATGAATGTCATCGATCAAAATGGCTTTGGCATTATTGGCAAATTCTTCAAACTTTTCAATATTTCCTTCCATTACATAACGTTGGATACCGCGGGACAAACGCACCCCGTTGGTAATGAAAATATTTTCTTGACCGAACTTTTTAGATAATGCATATCCAATAGCATGTAAGAAATGGGTTTTACCTGTTCCGCTGGCTCCGTGCAACACGAGCGGATTATATAATTTGCCCGGATTATCAATGACGGAAATAGCCGTAGCGTGGGCAAAGCGGTTAACGGAAATCGTCATATTCTCCAACGTATAGGTGGGAATTAACGGTACTTCCAAGGGCCAATTGTGTTTTTTTAACTCAGAGAGAGGCAACTCAATAGAGTGGTCTATGGTGCGGGTTTTCTCTAAAATGGTATGTGCACTGGGGCGGCGTCTGCGCAAGATGGTGTGATGGTGTTCCTCTTGCGGTTTGGGCGCCGGCTCTGTAACGGGAGCTACTTCTTGCACAGGGGGTGTGGCCGGTTTTTCCTCGGCTGAAACGGGTACAGGGGGCACTGGGGCCGGTATTTGCGGTGTTGCGGAGGCAACAGGCGCACTGGGTGCGGCTGGTACCGGCGGTAAAGGCGCAGCCACCGGAGCCGGTGGAGCCACGGGCTCTTGTGCTTTGCGTTTAATGCGTAAAATTGGTTTTTTATCCCCTGTATTTTCAGACATAATATTTCTCTCCGTAATGGGTGCAGCCGGGGGCGGGATAACCCTTTCTTCCCGCTCCGTTTGTCCGGACAATATATCCGGTTGCGGCAAGGGTTCCTGTTCAGCAGGTGTGTTTTCTTCCTTCTGGGGAACCGTAGATTCTTCTTGTACCTTTTCTGCTGGCGGAAGCGGCTTAGGCAACGGTGGCACAGGGCCCACTTCTTGTGCAACAGATGTTTCTTGTTGTGATAATTTGCTTGATTCTGCCGACGCTTCTTCTTTCTTTGCGGAAGCAGAGGCAAGCATTTGTTCAAAGGGATCTAATACTTCTTCCTGTTTGTCGTTCTGACGTTCAAAACGGCTAAAAGGCATGGCTATGGAAAGGGACTTTTTGGCCGGAGCGGAAGGTTTCTCTTCTTTTGCCTCCTCTAGCGGAGGAAGAGGTTTCTCAATAACGTCCGGTGAAGTATTGGTCAATTGGGCATGTTCCACAAAAGCCATATCTTTCTGAGTAATTCGCTCCGTGATTTGTTTGACATCATCTAAATCAACAAAGCAGGTTTGATCTTTGATTTTTTGGTCAAAGATATTAAAAGAGTCTTCCTCTGCATTGAACTGAGCGGGGGGCATATCCGGGGCGCTGAGTGTTTGTTTCTCTAATGAAAGCCCTTTCTCTTTTTCCTGTTGGACTTGTTTTTCTTGGGCGGCTTTTTGCTCGTTTGGTGGAGCTAATTTCTCCAAATCCAAGAACATGTCGTATTTAGTTTCGGCAGAAAAAATATCTTCTAAAGACTGGTCTAACAAAGTTCCTTCTATATCTTTGTTGAGCATATCTTTATCTGTCAGAGGCAAAACAGCCGGTTCTTCCTGTGCCGGTTCAGCCACATTCTCGGCAGGGATTTCCTGCTCGTCCAAGGAAATAGTTTTTATTTTAGGTAAATTATCTTCAAAATTCTGGGTAGGTACGAGAGAGGGCTCAGAAACAAAGACCTCTTCTTTTACGACTTCGGCCGGAGCCTTCGGTGGCTCCTCTTGCAAAACAGCTTCCTGCGGTGGGGTGTCTTCAGTAACGGCCGGTTGCGAAACGGAAGGAGGAAAAGTCTCCGTTAAATCTAAATTAATTTGCCGATGCTGAAACGCATCTACTTCCGGTACAGAGATGTTGACGGAAGAAACGTCCTGCGGCTCTGGTGCTTGGAAAAAACTGGCAGAGGGATCCAAGGTAAGAAAAGTAGGAAAGGCTTTATCTTCTTTTACTACATTTTCATTGAATAAAGTATTTCCGAAAGATCCACCGGGAATAAATTCATTTACTTTTTTGGCCTGCTCTATTCCTTCCCGTACGGCTGTACGTATTTTTTCAACAGTATCCTCATCTAAATCTTCCGGCAACGGGAATCTGTACACATAAGGGGCCATAGCCGGCTGCGGCGATTGCACGTAACCTTGCAGTTTTTTAGCAATCAAACGCGCATCCTGCTCTGTTCCATCAATGAGTAAGGAATACAGAATAGAATTACTTTGCGAATCTATATTGGATATGATATCCCACTGAGTAATCATTTTCCCTCTACAATTTTTACTCCGGCACTGGCTCCGATACGGGTGGCCCCTGCAGCTACCATTTTGTCAAAATCTTCTTTCGTACGTACACCGCCGGAAGCTTTTACCTGCATATCAGAAGAAACATTTTCTTTCATCAGCTTTACGTCTTCTGCCGTAGCTCCGCCTCCGGTAAAACCGGTAGAAGTTTTGACGAAATCAGCCTTTGCCTGCGTACATAATTGGCAAAGTTTTACTTTTTCTTCTTCTGTCAGTACGGATGTTTCAATAATTACTTTTAAGGTAAAATTTTCACCGGCATTACGTACGGCTTCTATGTCGGCTAAAACGGTTGCCCAATCTGCACTTTTCACAGCGCCGAGGTTGACCACCATGTCTAACTCATCGGCGCCGTTTTTCAAAGCGTCTTTGGCTTCCAATACTTTGACTTCGGTGGTATTGGCTCCCAAAGGGAAACCAATAACTGTGCATACTTTTACATCACTTCCTTTTAATTGTTCTTTGCAGAAGGGTACCCAAAAAGGATTTACGCAAACGCTGAAAAAGCCGTATTTGCGGGCTTCGTCGCACAGAGTTTGTACTTCTTTTTGGCAGGCCTGCGGTTTAAGTAAAGTATGGTCAATGTATTTAGCCAAGTTCATAAATAAACTCCTAGTTAAAGTTGATAATACGGGCGAATTTATCAGCCAACAAGGCTTGTCCGCCCACTAAAGCACCGTCTACGTCCGGTTGGGCCATAATTTCATCTACGTTACTGTCTTTGACGCTTCCACCGTACAAAATACGGGTAGCTTCGGCATATTCTTTGCCGTATTTATCAGCTAAAAATTGGCGGATAGCAGCATGTACTTCCTGTGCTTGTTCCGGTGTGGCGGTTTTGCCCGTGCCGATAGCCCAAACCGGCTCATAGGCAATAACCATGCCTTTCAAATCTTCGGCAGTATATCCTTTTAAGCCATTTTCCAATTGGCTGTTGATGACAGCAATAGTTTCATTGGCTTCGCGTTCTTGCAAGGTTTCTCCTACGCAGAAAATGATGGTTAAGCCATGACGCAAAGCGGCGGCTACTTTTTTGTTTAAAATTTCATCGGTATCACCAAATACGCTGCGGCGTTCGCTATGGCCCAAAATGGCATGGGTGGCGCCGGCATCTTTGGCCTGAACGGGGGAAACGGCACTGGTGAAAGCCCCTTTGTCTTCCCAATGTACGTCTTGGCAGGATACTTGGATATGAGAGCCTTTGGCCAGTTCGGCTACTTTAGCCAAAGAGGTAAAAGAAGGAGCAACGATTACTTCGGCATTGTTTTTATTTCCGGCGGTTTTTAAGGCTTCAATCAACGCGGCAGATTCCGCCAACGTATTGTGCATTTTCCAGTTTCCGGCAATAATGGGGGTTCTTTTGGTCATATATTATTCCTCGTTAAATAAGTATAAAACAGCTACCGTTGTTACTATAGAACGGCCTATATTAGATAGTACCATAAAAAAGAAGGTTTTGAAAGGGGGAAAACGAAAAAATTTTTCGTGCACCGGCAAAAGAAAAACCCCACTCGTCAAGAGTGGGGTTTGTGAAAAGCAATTTTTAGTTGACGCCGTGCATCCAGTGTTTAATTTTGCCGGAAGCGGCCCACACCAACAAGCCAAATACCATCAAGATGATGGCCGGAATGGCGAAGAAGGTGGTGATAGATCCTAATTTGGAAGAGAGGATGGCAAAGTATCCGCCCATTAAGTTGCCAAAGAAGGAAGAGGCCAACCATACACCCATTAACATGGACATGAACTTGGCCGGGGCCAGTTTGGTAACCATAGACAAACCAACGGGAGATAAGCACAGCTCACCGCAGGTATGAATGATGTACAAAGCTACCAACCACATCATGTTGATTTGGTGTTCGGGGGCTAAGAAAGTAGAGCCGATGGCCAAAACCAAGAAACCAAAACCCGTCAAGAATACGCCCAAGGCGAATTTAAGCGGGATAGAGGGTTCTTTGCCAATAGATCCCAATTTGATCCACATTTTGGCAAACAACGGAGCCAAAATAACCACCGCAATGGGGTTAATGGATTGGAACCAAGAGGCTTTTACTTCCAAGTTCCAACCGAAAATATTGAAAGAAGGAAGCGCAATAGAGGTTTGGGCAAATTTGCTCAAAGAAGAACCGGCCTGTTCAAAGAAAGCAAAGAAGAAAATAGCGATGAAGGTGAAGGTAAATACGGCTTTGATTTTATCTTTATCTTCTGCAGTTAAGGGTTTATCTTCTTCCACAGCTTTAGCTGTTTTGTGCTGGGATACAGGGTAAAGACCGATTTCGCCCAAGAATTTCTTTTGTTCCAGCAAGTACCAAGTTAAACCGATAATCATACCGACACCGGCAGTCATGAAACCCCATCTCCAATCTACCCAAGACGGAGAGGTGGCCGTTACTTCACCTACATAACCGGTAACGAAAGGCGCAATAAAGGCCCCTACGTTGATGCCCATATAGAAAATGGTAAAACCGGCATCTCTGCGCGGATCATTGGGTTCGTATAATTCCCCGACGATGCTGGAGATGTTGGGTTTGAAGAAACCGTTACCGATAATGATTAACACCAAGCCGGCAAATAAAGCCAGTCTGGCAGGTACAAATCCATAAGAGGCCAATACAAACTGACCCAAGGCCATTAAAATGGCACCGATGGTAATAGAATGGCGTTTGCCGATATAATTATCCGCAAACCAACCGCCGATTACAGGGGTAAGGTATACCAAAGCAGTAAACCAACCATAGATTTGATAGGCTTGAGGATCGGAAAAACCGATTACGGCGCTTGTCATAAAATAAACAAGCAACGCTCTCATACCGTAGTAGTTAAAACGCTCCCACATTTCAACCATAAAAAGCATGTATAATGCTCTGGGTTGACCTTTTGCGGGAACACGTTGAGTTGCTTCTTGATTCGTCATGTGTGTCTCCTTACGTATTTTTGAAAACAAAGAATACCCCATATTTTAGCAAAAAATAATAGGGAAATGGAAAATAAATCCCGTATTACATCATAAGGGAAAAGGCTTGCTTGAACAAAAGATAAGATTGCCGTAAGGCATAAAGAATATAGACAGAAGCCAACAAAATCCCCGCAGACCAGCAGATTTTAGCGCGGATACCCAGCTTACGGGAAAGCCAAAGCGGCAGTAATGAAACCGGCCCTGCAATGAGGGTGCACAAAAAAATTCCGCCATGGTCATACCAAAACCCCATATAAGGGCGCAAGGCTTTGCCGCAGTGGCGGCAATAACAGTCCAACTCTTCAATGGGCAAATGGCAGCGGCTACATTGCAGAGAATGTTTTTTAAGTATCTGTTGCATGAGGAGCTTTTCTTGCTCTGTCATTACGATGGGTGGTGTGGTCATTAAATGTCCTCTCCGTGGGTGCGTAAATAACGTTTGATGCGGCTACGGGCATTGGCTGTTTTGGCAAACTCCAACCAATCCCGTTTGGGCTGGGCATTCTTTTTGGTAATTACTTCGCACACGTCGCCGGTTTTGAATACATAATCCATACGCACCATGCGGTTGTTTACCTTGGCTCCCATATAGCGGTCCCCGATGTCTGTATGAATGGCGTAAGCAAAATCTATGGGGGTAGCCCCGTCCGGCAAAGGTTTTACGTCCGCTTGGGGCGTAAAAACAAAAACCTGTTGCAAATTAATATCGGTTTGGAATCCTTCCAAAAATTCCCGCGGGGCGGTTAAATCCCGTTGCCACTCAATCCATTGACGGATCCAGTTGATTTTTTCATCAAAGTTTTTGTCTTTTTTCCCACCCAGTTTATAACGCCAGTGTGCCGCGATACCATACTCACAGGTGCGGTGCATTTCTTCGGTGCGGATTTGGATTTCCACAATATCTCCGGTGGGCACTAAAACAGTAGTGTGGATACTTTGGTACATATTGGCTTTGGGGGTGGCAATATAGTCGGTAAACGTGCCGGCCAAAGGTTTAAAACGGGAATGAACGACCCCGAGAGCTTTGTAACAATCTTGTAAATTTTTGGTAATAATGCGCACACCCAAAGAATCCTGAATTTCGGCAAAAGAGAGGTTTTGCTGTTGCATCTTACGATAAATGGAGTAATAATTTTTGGCGCGGGAGAGCAGGCGGTAATCCAAATTTTCTTCTTTTAAAGCCGGCTCCAACAAACGTTTAAATTCGCTTAACGCAAATTCACGGTCTGCGGTACGCTTTTCTACTTGTTCTACCAAATCTACAAATTCTTCGGGGTGAAGGTATTTAAAGGCCAAATCCTCCAGCTCTGTTTTGATGGTAAACATTCCTAAACGTTGGGCTAAAGGAGCATAAAGTGTAATGGTTTCATAAGATTTAAATTTTTGTTTTTCAGGTGGCATCACGTCCATGGTGCGCATATTATGGGTACGGTCGGCCAGTTTGATTAAAATAACGCGTACATCTTCGGCTACGGCAATGAGCATTTTGCGCCAGTTTTCCACCGTTTCTTCATCAGTAGAAGAAAATTTCAAATCACTGATTTTTGTAACCCCTTGCACCATGTGGGCAATGTCTTTATTAAACTCTCTTTTTAAGTCTTCCGCCGTCACACCGGTGTCTTCCACCGTGTCATGCAGTAAGCCGGCGCATACGGTTTCTTCGTCCATTTTAAAATCCAAAAGGATCTGGGCCACAGCGGCACAATGGTTGAAGTACGGTTCCCCCGTTTCACGTTGTTGGTCTTTATGGGCATTGAAGGCAAAGTTATAGGCCTTCTCCAACATAGAAGTATCTGCGTTGGGATTATATTCTTTAAACTGGGTAATCAATTCTTTTAACTGCATAAACGCTATTTTTCCAAGTCTTCCAGTATCTCTTTAGCAGCCCGTCCGGCTACCCCCGGCTGTCCTAAACTGGCACGTAACTGCAAAAGCAGGTCCCTTTGGGCTTGCAACTTTTGCGGATTTTGAAACATTCCGATCACTTCTTGTGCCAAGATTTGGGGGCTTGCTTTATCCTGAATAAATTCTTTTACCACTTCTTTTTTCGCCAGAATATTGACCAAAGAAATATGTTTTACTTTGATGACCATTTTGGCGATCTGGTAGGTGGGCCAAAACATTTTGTAAGCCACCAGCATGGGCACTCCCAGAAGGGCATTTTCCAGTGTGGCCGTACCGGAACAGGCAAGCAAAAAATCCATTTGGCTGCGCAGCTCATAGTTTTTATCTTTTACAATATGAAAATTCGGGTGGGGTTTTTCTCCCAGTAAATCTAAAAATTTTTGTTCGTCGGCATCAGGCAAAGCAAACAAATAGGCCTGCGTATTGGGAAATTCTTTTACTATTAATTTGAATGCTTGGTAAAAGGCCGGAGTCAAGCGGGATATTTCGCTATGGCGGCTCCCCGGTAATAGGCCCAACTTCCAGACTTTGTTCTTTCCATCTTGGTTGATATAAGAATGTTCGGCCGGTTGCGGCATGATGTCCAAGAGGGGGTTTCCGTGAAATACAGCATGGCCGCCAAACTGTTTATGGAAATCCGGCTCAAAAGGATAAATAACGAACATTTTTTTTGTCAGGCGTGCCAATTGTTTAGCCCGATACTGACGGCTGGCCCATACTTGCGGGGCAATGTAGTAAAAAACGGGGATTTGTAACTTTTCCGCCAAATTCAACACTTGATGGTTAAAACCGTAAAAGTCCACCGCAATCACGGCACGGGGCTTTTGGTTTTGCATATACTGGCGGATTTGCCTGAGCAAGCGGAGCCATAGCGGCATTTTTTTAAGCGGTTCAATAAATCCGGTGGCACCTTGGGCGGCCAAGTCAAAAAGAAAAGAGTCCGCTTTTTGTTTCATTAAGCGCCCGCCAATAGCAGCAATATGTATGGAGGGCTGCAACTTTTTCATCTCTTGGATTAAATTGGCCGCGTGCAAATCTCCGGATACGTCTCCGGCTACAATCAAAATGTTTTCCGTTGGCAGGGAGCTTTTATTCATACAATCCGTTCCTTTTGCTGTTCATTTTATTATATCATAACTACGCGCGTAAGGAACGCACAACCAATGGGACGGTTTTTAGGTATAATATGCTTATGGAACAAACACTTATTTTAATTAAACCCGATGCTATTGAAAAAAGATTGACGGGTATCATTTTAAGCCGCTTTGAAGCTTTGGGCTTGGAAATTGCCGGAGCAAAAGTGGTTTGCGCGACCGAAGAACTTTTGCGGGAGCATTACGCCAACTTGCAAGGAAGCCCCTTTTTGGACGGAGTATTGAAATTTATGTTGGGTGAATATAACCATTTACCGGACCACCGCATTCATGCTTTTGTATTGCGTGGGGAAAATGCCGTTGCACGCGTGCGTGCGGCATTGGGGGCCACCAATCCTGAAAAAGCCGACCCGTGGACTTTGCGCGGCCAATTTGGTTGTATTAAAAACGGGGTTATGCAAAATGCCGTGCATGCTTCCGGCACACCGGAAGAAGCCCAACGGGAAATTAATCTTTGGTTCAAACCGGAAGAAGTATTGAAATGAAAAAAATAGTATGGGCCGGTGCACTTTGTGTGTTGGCCGTTTCTGTCTTTGCGCAAGAGGATATAAAAGGCCGCCCTGCCGGATTTCAAACGCAGGACGGCTGGAGTATTGCCGCGGTATATCAGCCGGCAGAGCCGGAGCAGAAAACCGTACTTTTATTGCACGATATCAGCAAAAGCCGTGCGGACTTTGCCTCTTTTTCTGAAAAACTGGTTGAAAAAGGTTTGGGCTATTTGGCCTTGGACTTGCGCGGCCACGGGCAAAGCACCAATAAAGGCGGATATGCTTCTTTTGCCAAAGAGGGCGTGGATAACGATTACAACAAAATGACCCGCGACGTAAATGCTGCGATGGATTATTTAAAAGGAAAAGGCGTTCCGGAAGAAGAGGTCATCTTTGTAGGGGTGGGCATGGGTGCCAATGTGGCGGCCAAAGCGGCCAGTTTGTGGCCATCTGTTGCGGCAATTGCCCTATTAACTCCGGTAACTAATTTTCGGGATATTTTGCCCATTCCTTCTTTGCGTTTGTATAAGGGGGATGTTTTTATCGCGGCGGCCGCCGATGATAAAAAAACTTTTTTGGAAGCCAGCGTTATGCGTAATGTGGCTTTTTTATCCAGCGGAGAGGGGCATGTAACTTTTGCTACCGCTTATGATAAAAAAGCACATGAATTATTGGATAAATGGACATCAGCCGAACTTTTGCAATGGTTGCAGATTCCGCAAAAGCCGGAGCTTAAGCCGGACGTAGTGGAGCCGGAGCAAGACCCGTACCAAGGGGCTTATGAGGACGTGCTTCCCTCCGCAACGGAAGAAGCATTAGTGCCGTCTGTATTAGAATAAGGAGCCTGCCATGAAACCTGCCCGTATAGTTTTTCCTGCTTTTCGGTTTGGAGAAAGTGATTTGAATCTTGCTAAAGAGCAAGCCAAACGTGGTGTGGGGGGGTTTTGTGTATATGGCGCAAATGCCGAGCAAACCAAAGCATTTATTGATACCGTACGGGAAGCCTCTGTTTACGACCATATTTTAATTTGTGCCGATATGGAGGAAGATTTATCTGAAGTAGTGACTGATGCTCCTGCCTTGCCGAGCAATGCTGAACTGGGTGCCAATGCAGATACGGAAGGGGCTTACCGCAAAGGGCTTATTAGTGCACGCATGGCACGCAGTTTGGGGATAGATTGGTTGTTAGCCCCCGTGGTGGATGTAGGGTATCAGAGCCCTGCTTTTTGTGAAACGCCGATGTTGGTGGCGCGTATGGCGGGGGACTATGTGGCCGGGGTTTCCAATGGAGGACTGCTCAATTGTGTGAAATATTTTCCGGGAGTGAGTGGGTTTTTGAAAACCTTAGCTCAAATGGAAGATGCTGAATTTGTGCCCTATAAACATATGTTCCGCCGTGCCGATGCTGTTATGCCCTCAGATATGGTATTTGCCAATATAGACCCAGCCAACCGGGCCATGATGTCTGAAAATATTATCAAAGGACTTTTGAAAAAACGGCTCAATTATAAAGGCTGTGTTATCGGGGCTCCGTTATATAAGAGCCGCATCAAAAACGAAGCCTCCGCCGCATTAAAGATGATCGGATGCGGAGTGGAAATGATTATGGCTCCACGCGATGCTAATGCCGTACTGGACGCGGTGGAGCGGGAATTTGATAAAGGCAATATTGTAGATGCGGTAATTGCCTCTATTTCCAGTCTGGAGATGTTTACCAGTAAAGTAGTCAGTTTTAATATGCTTCCTTTTTCGCAGAAAGAAGCCTTTGAACAGGCAAAAAATTTTAGGAAGTAAAATATCTCTGCTAACATAAAAAATGCAAAGCTGTGGCTTTGCATTTTTTTGTTGTCATTTTTTCGTCGGAAAAGTGCGCTACTTCTTGACACGTTTTTTTTTTTTGCTACAATTTCAGCGTTGCACTCAGCCCCGAATTTTAAGTGTCGTTCGGCGGGTCTTAAAGCCGTTTAAAAGGAGAGAAAAATGAAAAAAGGTTTTACGCTTATTGAACTGTTGGTAGTAGTGTTAATTATTGGCATACTTTCCGCAGTGGCTTTGCCGCAATATACTACGGCAGTAGATAAAGCCCGGATGACGGAAGCGATGGTTGTTGGCCGTGCGGTAAAAGATGCACAAGAGCGCTACTATATGGCTAATGGTGTCTATTCCGATGATTTGTCAGAGTTGGATATTACTATTCCGGGAGATTATTCTTCGGGAGACAAAAATCATGTTCGTTTATCCAGCGGATTGCAGCTGGACAATGCAGGGGATCTTTATGGCTATTTGATTATCAGAAATAAGGATTCCAGCAATAGTTTAGTAATGGGGTTTGATGTTGGAGCCATTGATTACTATCAAGGTTGGACTTGCCAAGCCAAACAAGGTAATAAACGGGCTGAAAAGTTATGCTTGAGTTTAGGCGGAACAAATAAAAGAACAAACGGCGGGTGTGTGATTGGAGCTTGTTACGAATATAAACTTAAATAGCCATTAAGCACAGATGGTGTTTGTCTGCCAGAGCAATGACTTCTTCCAAATCAAGCACTAATGTTTTTTCCGCTTCAAAAGCGAGTACGTGAAAGCCGGCTTGAACAACGGTTTCCACCGTTCCTTTACCGACGACGGGCAAATCAAAGCGTATATCCTGCCCGGAGCGCGCCACTTTAACGACAGCTACACTGCTGTCTTTTTCTTTAGAATTTTGGTACAGTTCTCCGGCGCGGCGAATGCAGTTGTCCGTACCTTCCATGCCTTCTACGGCAATCACGGCACTTTGGCTGACTACGCAGGTAAGCCCAATATCCAGATCCGCAATCCCTTTGGCAATTTTGTAACCATAGGCTATGGTATTTTGCTCTTCTTGAGTGGGTTTACGTTGGGAAAGGATTCCTTTTTTAGGCATGAAATGCTCTAAATACAGGGCAGAATTAACAAACTCCAGTCCCTCTTTTTTAAACTCTTCAATTACTTTAGATAAGAGATAACTGGTTTGCATAGATTTGAGCGAGGCCAAAAATTTGGCCCCGCGCAAATCCGGCATTAAATTTTTGAATATAGATGAATGTTGTACCCGTCCGGCCATGACAACTTGGCTGACCTGATGTTCTTTAAAGAACTTCATGGCCGCCCCCATTTGGCCGAGGCGCATTTCTTTATACACAGCCGCCACGCCCCGAAAATCTTCTTCCAAGGCGTTTGCTTTTACGCCGGCAACGAAAACCTCTATTCCTTTTTCCGTTGCCTCGCGGGCGATATAAACGGGCATCTTGCCTTCGCCGGCAATGATGCCCAGTTTGTTAGTCTTCATCAGATTCGTTAATTTTACGTTTGGCTGCGGTAACGCCACGTCCCGTATTTTTGCAGAAATCCAACATTTCCTGCACGGGCGCAATCGGATTTTCTTTTTCCAATTGTTCAATAGCATCTTTGAGCAGCATTTTGGAGCGGAACAGTACTTTAAAAGCACGTTTAACGGCCATGATTTCATCACGGCTCATGCCCGCACGGCGCATGCCCACTACGTTTAGACCGACCAGACGTGCGCGTTCCCCTTGCGCTGTACAATAAGGGGGGATATCCAGCGGCGCCATGGCACCACCGGAGAGCATGGCTAAACGGCCGATACGAACGAACTGGTGCACACCGACCATGCCGGAAGTAATGGCACGGTCTGCAATTTGCACGTGTCCGGCAATACCGGTGCAGTTGCCCAAGATGATACCGCTGCCCAATTGGCAGTCATGTGCCACGTGAGCATTGGCCATCAACAGACAGTTGTTTCCAATGCGGGTGGGAACATCGTTTTTGGTAGAACGGTGAATGGTGACACATTCACGGATTTTATTTCCGTTTCCCATTTCTACCATGCTTTGCAAAGAGTCGTCATAAGACAAATCTTGCGGTTTCACGCCGATAGAAGCGTGAGCAATAATTTCATTCCCGTCGCCCATAACTGTATTCTCAATGATACAGAAAGGCCCGATGCGGTTGTTCTTTCCGATAGTAACTTTCGGCCCAATAACAGTATACGGACCTATTACCGTGGAAGGATCAATCTTCGCGCTAGGGTCTATGATAGCGGTGGGATGAATGAGGTTGTCAGACATGTAGGTTTTCTCCTAAGATAAACATCAGGTTTGCCTCTGCACAGAGATTACCGTTGACGTACGCTTGCGCGCAAATGCGTGAAAGCTTGCCAAGGCGAATCACCTGTATGGGCATTTGCAAAGTGTCTCCCGGTGCTACCATTCCTCTGAATTTGGCGTTTTCTATGCCTAAAAACAAAGGAATACCCTTGCCTGTTGTATTGACGTAAGACATCATGGCTCCGCCAAAGGCTTGGGCAATACTTTCCAGCACCAGTACCCCGGGCATAATCGGCTTTTGCGGAAAATGCCCCTTAAAAAATCCTTCTTCCCCTGTGATTTTATAAATTCCGATACAGCTTTTTCCTTCTTCTAATATACGAATTTCATTGACAAAAAGAAAGGGTTCTCTATGTGGAATATTCTTTTTGATTTCTTCAACATCCATTACTCTTATTACCGGCATAGACAGCAGCGGTAATAAAGAGTTTTTTTTCAAATTACTCATTTTTCCTCCGAGTTTGCCAACAACAACCGCCCGAATAGCACATTATGTTTGTGCCCCCCCATACGGCAAGTGATTTTTAAAGGCGGTAATTTTTTGCCGATAAGGCTAAAATCACCTACTAAATCTAATATTTTATGGCGGACCAATTCATCTGCATAACGAAGCTCATTTAAATATTTCTCTTTTCCGATGACGATAGCATTTTCCAAGCTGCCGCCTTTAGCAAGGCCGTGGGCTTTTAAGAAAGCCAACTCTTCTTCAAAACCAAAGGTGCGGGCGGCGGCAATTTGCTGCAAATAATTTTCCGTATTTAATGCCACGGTATATTCTTGTTTTCCCACTAAGGGGTGTTTGTGTTCATAGATAAAAGTAACCGTTAATTCATCGGCCGGCTCGGCACTGTAAGAAATGGGACCGTAAGAATAGGTAACGGGTTGCTTCAGTACCAGTTGGGGTAAATCTGTATCCAGTTCCCGAAAGCCGGCCTGTTGCAAGTGCTGGGCATACACCAAGGCAGAACCGTCCGTAATGGGCGGCTCGGGGCCGTCCATTTCCACCAGTATATCTGTAATGCCGAGGGCGCTGAGGGTGGAAAGCACGTGTTCTACCGTCCAAACTTCGGCGGTGGTATTTTTGAGATTGGTACCACGCATGGTGGAGCCCACATGATGCAAGTCTGCCTTAATCGGCTCCGATCCGGCAATGTCCACGCGAACAAAATGAATCCCGTTTTCGGCTGGTTTAAAGGTCATTACAGACGGAGCGCCCGTATGTAAACCGATTCCTTTTACACTGACAGGAGCAACAATTGTTTTTCTCATATTATTTTTCCACCGCTTTTTTAATCAACTTTAAATCTTTGTAAATTTCGGGCAATTTATTTTGTACTGCCAAAATCTTAAGTGTATCTTTCATCGGGCGGGCCGGTGTGCCGAAGTAAGCCTGACCGTCAGCAATATTACCGGTAACACCGGATTGGGCGGCAATTTGCACCCCATTGCCGATTTTTAAGTGGCCGATGATACCCACCTGTCCGGCCGCAACAACACCGTTGCCGATGGTAGTCGTACCGGCAACGCCTACTTGTGAACACATGATACAGCTTTGTCCTACCTTTACATTATGCGCAATTTGGACCAAGTTGTCTATCTTTGTGTTGGCCCCCACAACGGTATGGGCCAATTTGGCGCGGTCCACACAGCTGTTGGCCTGAATTTCTACATCGTCTTCAATAATAACATTGCCAATTTGGGGGACCTTGTGATGGCGGCCCTCATGAAACATAAATCCAAATCCGTCATTACCGATTTTAGCCCCCGGCTGTAAGATGACATGGTTTTTTAAGATACAATCTTCCCGCACGACTACTTGCGGATATAAAATACAATTGGCCCCTATCTGGGTGCGTTTCCCTATATACACCTGAGGGAAAATGACGGTGTTGTCTGCGATGACTACGTCATCTTCAATCACACTGTAAGCCCCTACGGATACATTGTCTCCCAATTTGGCCGAAGGACTAATAACGGCGGTGGGATGAATGCCCGGGGTATGTTTGGGGGTTTGGGCATCCCAATATTGGACCAATAAATTAAAAGCCCATTCCGGATTTTTAGCAAATAAAAAGTTGGTTTTTAAGGGAATCGGCAAGCCTTTGGCGGCTTCGGGCAAGATGATGGCTCCGGTTACAAAATTGGGAGGAACGGCCACTTTTTCAATACTGACTAAATAACAAATACCATCCGGTTGGGGGGCGGTCAAATCGCAAATATGTTGAATGGTAAAATTTTCGTCTCCGACTAATTCTGCGCCGGTAATTTTGGCTACGTCTTTCAATGTTAGCTTCATGGGTACCTCCGGTTATTTTTTCCGGTATTTTTTAGATTTTTTGAGCCTGCTTACAAAATCTTTGGTGACGTTCACAGGCTGTTGTCCGTACAAAATTTCGTCCTTGCGTACGATAGCGCCTATGTTGCGCTTTCTGGCAAAGGATTTGATTTCATGATAAATATCCTGCAAAATGGCTTTTACTTCTTGTTGTTCCAAGTTCAAAATTTCTTCACGGGTCTGATACTTATAATTATCAATAAAAAAGCTGCGTTCTGCAATGATTTTTTTATTGGCGCCGATTCTTTCCGTCACGTCATCTAAACGGGCAGGGGAGTTGAGCGGGCTAGTGGAAAGCACTTCACTGCCGGAAAAAATCAGGCGGTTTAAAATATTGTTTAGTAATAACGTATCGGCCGCTTCCGGCACTTTGGGAAGTAACGGTTGGTCGGTCACAATACGTTCATAAAAGGGCTTTAACTCAGCCAACTGACGGGTAAGAAGGGCGTTTTCGGCTTCCAAAGCAGAGATGATGTCTTTGGCATTTTCTACTTCACGCTGTTTAGATTTAATTTTAACATCAATTTGTTTCTTAACGGCTTGCGTGCGCGGGTGTTCGTTAAAAGCGATGTCTATATCTATAAAAGCCACAGTAAGGCATTTTTTTGAAGAGGGCTCCTCTAAATTCTCTTGCGTTTCTTCGGCTAAAATCTCTTCTTGCGGTTGATTTTCGGCAAGAGGGGTTTGCTCCTGTTTTTGCTCATTCCATGCCTGTTCTTTGGCTTGGTCGGAAAGCCGGATATCGGCAGGATCAGTTTGCCCGTTTTGTGTTTGGGGCGCCTGCATGGGCGCGGCCGACGCAGATGCAGGGAGCGATTCTGTACTGGGGGCAGGGCGGTTTTTGGCTTTAATGGCTTCTATGACGGAAAGCTCCTGCTGCGTCAGCTCAGCCGCCGTTTCTTGGGCGGGGAGCGGTGCAGTAAGCATGCTAAAAAATAAAAGCCAAAACAGTTTACGCATATTTTCCTACATCATGTTTGAGATATTAAAGTAAAAATGAGAACGGTCCTCATTGTTTTTATGATTTAATCCGTAGCCCCAGTCTATGCGAATAGGCAAAGACGGAGTAGTGAAGCGCAGCCCCACCCCTACGCCGGCCTTAAATTGTTTCCAATCAGGGCCGAAAGAAAAGTCTAAATCGTCAAAATCATTCCAAGAGTTACCGATGTCTGCAAACAGGGCAAATTGCGCCATGGTGCGGCGGCCTTCACGCGCCAGTGGGAAGCGCAGTTCGGCATTCATTACGTAATACGTGGTGCCGCCGTATTCAGGGCCCACTTCTCCGGCGCGTTCATAACCGCGCACGGTGTCGGCCCCACCTAAAAAGAATTTTTCGTAGGGGGGCACTTCTTTAGTGCGGCCGTAAGCGCGTACAGAGCCGATTTTGTTAGATAAAACAAACACAATCGGATAATTACCGCCTACATTGAGTACTGTGTGGTTGAAAATAGAGCGGGCATTTAAATACCACAAGTCCAAGTCTCCGCCGATCGGTCCGCCCGCTAAGGAAAGACCTAAAGAGTTGCGCCAGCCGCTGGTCGGATCCCAAATATTATCGCGGGTATCCATGGCAAAATCGGCACTGAGGGTGGACATATATTGGTCCCCTTCAGGCAGGTAGTTGTCGTCTCCGGGGTGAGCATTGGGTTCCGTGAACTGTTCGTCTATATCATAGATATCAATATTTTCAAACGAATAGCCGAAACTTAACTGATAAATATCATCATTAAAGCGCGGACCTACGCGGACGCGTCCACCGACGCGTTTTTCGGTATAGGCTTGGTTTTCATCGGAAAAAGAGCGGTAACGGCGTGTATTAAATAAATCTATTCCCAGAGAGGTGGGTTTATCGTAAATCCACGGGGTAGACCAACTGACCGTGTAGTCTAAAATTTCTTCCCCGAATAAAGTACGCAAAGACAATCGTTGGGCACGGCCAAAAAGGTTCATATGATTGATGGATACTTCTCCGTATAAGCCGTCCAAGGAGCTCATCGCAAGGCCTGCGGTGAACATGCCGGGGCGTCCTTCTACTACATTAAACCCGAGGTCCACTTTTTGCGGGTCAGCAGTGGGCTGAATGTCTATTTGTACATCATTGATAAAACCTAAATTTAAGATCTTGGTTTGGCTGCGTTGGATTTTGGCAGAGTCATACAAATCGCCGGGTTTAATGGAGATTTCGCGCGTAAAAACATATTTTTTGGTGTTTTCGTAACCAGTAACGTCTATATTGTCAATGTAAAAAACGTTTCCTTCCGAAATATCATAATTGATATTCAGACGGCCGTTTTCAATGGTTTTTTGCGGTTCTACGCGCACTTGCAAATAACCTTTGTTGGCGTATTGTTGTTGAATAGCAATGACGGAATCGTCAAAATCTTTTTGATTATAAAGTTTTCCTTCCCGCATATATACATGCTCTTGCAGCTCCTGCGGAGTGAAAACATTGTTTCCGGCGAAAGTAACTGTGCCGAAATCCACCTTTTCCCCTTCGGTTACGTCATAGGAAATGGAGACTTCCGTTTGTTCGGGGTTAATGTCTATTTGCGGTTCGCTTAAGTTAAAATCAGCAAAACCTTCGTTGCGTCCGTACAAGGTCATTTTGACCCAGTCCCGTTGTAAGTTTTGCGGTTTAAATACTTTGCCGGTACGGTTGGAGGCTTTTTTGATAATTTTTTTGGCGGGCAAAACATCACTGTCGGACAGGCCGTTTAAGTTCAGGGCTGCCACGCGCACGCGTGGTCCTTCGTCTATGATAAGTTTGACGGTAACGGTATTAGTTTTTTCGTCAGGGATCACCTCGTAATTTACTTGCGCGCTGATGTAGCCTTTCTCGGCGTATTTGGCTTTGATGCGCTCCATATCGCCCATGAGTTTACCTTCGTTAAAAGGGTCTTTTAACTTTAAGGTCATCGCGCCCGTAATGGCACTTTTGCCCAGTTTCTTGCGGCCCTGATAGGTAATGCGGTCAAAGATGGGTTTTTCTTCTACAATGTAGGTGATGCGATGGCAAGGATAGGCTTGGCCCAATTCGTCCTGGCGGGTGCCTTTACTGCGGGAAATATCCACCTGCACACTGTCAAAATTGCCCAAAGAAGAGATATCTAAAATATCTTCATTGACGGTGTATCTTTCGTAGAGTTCTCCCTTTTTAGAGTGAGATGCTT
This sequence comes from Elusimicrobiaceae bacterium, assembly GCA_017468055.1. Taxonomy (GTDB): domain Bacteria; phylum Elusimicrobiota; class Elusimicrobia; order Elusimicrobiales; family Elusimicrobiaceae; genus Avelusimicrobium. Next base: position 56,843 of record JAFUJU010000009.1, on the reverse strand, counting down.
TGGTAACGGTGCGTTTGCTTATATTTTTAAGTCCGTCCACTGCTACATCACAAATCATCCACGGCCCGTAAGAGTCTACCTCTTCGGTAATATCTTGTGCCGTTAAAAGCATCGGCCCGAGCAACAATACCAAACTGATCAGCCATTTGTTCATAAACGTCCTACCTACCCCCGGTTTGTACGTCAAAAGAAAAAAGCCCGCGCCGAAGTTCCCGCGCGGGCTGACAAATCAGAAAACAAACAACAACACAAAACCGGACTTATTTGGCCGGTCTTTTGGCCAGTCCGCTCTTGATGCAATTGGTGCACACGTAGGCCGTTTGCGTTTTGCCTTCCAACACCACTTTTTGTTTTTGCAAGTTGGGGTTGAAGGTGCGTTTCGTTCTGAGGTTAGAGTGGCTGTAAGAACCGCCAGAGACGGGGCCTTTGCCACAGATTGCACATTTATACGCCATAAAGTCCTTCCTTGTATATAAGTTAAATTCGGTCTTTATATTCTAGTAAATATTACCGCATTTGTCCAATTAATTTGCAGTCTCTTTCGGCGGAAAGAATTTGCTGGCTAACATGGACAGCGCCAAAATGAACACGATAATGCCCAAAGAAGCGGGAACGGGAATTTTTACAAAGTGGGAAACAATCATTTTTACACCCACAAAGAATAAAATGACGGAAATACCGTATTTTAGATACGGGAATTTGCCTGCCATACCGGAAAGCAAGAAATATAAAGAACGCAAACCGATAATGGCAAAAATATTGGAAGAATAAACCAAGAACGTATCTTGCGTAATGCCCAAAATAGCCGGAATAGAGTCTATGGCAAAGATAACGTCTGACATTTCAATGACCAAAAGTGCGGCAAATAAGGGAGTGGCAAACCATTTGGCATTTTCTTTAACGAAAAAGTTTTCCCCGTGATAGTCGGTTTTGATGGGCATAATTTTTTTGAAAACTTTGAGGATAAAAGATTCACTGGGGTCAAATTTGTCATCTTCTTTTTGCAACAGCATTTTTACAGCGGTGAAAATCAGCAACGCACCGAAAACGTAAATCATCCAGGCGAAAGCAGAAATAAGCTGTACACCGACGAAGATAAACAAAAAGCGCATGGCCACCGCCCCCAAAATACCCCACAGAAGCACTTTGGGTTGCAGATCATTGGGTACGGCAAAATAACCAAAAATCATGATAAACACAAACATATTGTCTATGGAGAGAGAATATTCCAACACATAGCCTGTGTAAAACTCCAAGGCATGGCGCGGGCCTTCAAACAACCAAATAGCTGCCCCAAACAAAAGAGCCAAAGAAATCCACGCACTCACCATGACACCAGCTTCTTTGATAGACACGTGGCCTTTGTGCTTATTCATAACGGCCAAATCAACAAATAAAGCGGCTAGCACAATAATCCAAAACGCAATCCACATAGCAATGGACACGCCGGTAGTAACAGGTTCCATAGAGTAACTCCTAATGTAAAATATGGCACAAAAGCCAAAGAAAAAAGCGGACTGGCAAAATTCGCCCAACTTTTCAGTTTTTCAAAGGATTTTGCGGGCTTTCTAGGCGCAGGAACCCGAGACTATACTGTAACAGGCGGAGCCGAGGTATGCGAGGGAGACTGCAACAACGAAAGCACACAAAAGCCAAAGAAAAAAGCCGAGGATGGGAGTCGAACCCACAACCTACGGTTTACAAAACCGTTGCTCTGCCAGTTGAGCTACCTCGGCACTACCTTATTATAATATCAAATTTTTATCTCTCTCACAAATCGGAAAAGTAGAAGATAAAAGTACTATAATGGAAAGAACGAGGAGCGATCTTATGAAAAAATTAATATTTATGTTCTTGTTATGGATACCATTAAGTTTATCAGCACAAGGAAATTGTGAAATAAAAGAGCAACTTCCTTTAAAACTCATGAAACAGGAATTGGAGAGAAATTTTAAAATTTTGAAAAAACAAAAACCACCTATTTATTATATTTCCTACACCTATACGCAAGGAGAAGAAATTTCTGTAAAAGCGGTGGATGGCGGTATACGGGACGAATTCCAAAAACCTGTTGCCGATGTGGAGGTAAGTTTGCGTGCCGGAAACCCTCAAATGGATAATACACGGGCATTGCGGGGGGAATATTCTTTTTCTTACGGGTTAAGGCCGGAGGAGTCCACATTAAGTAACAAAAACTCATTGGATTTTTTACGTAGATTTTGGTCGGAAACCCAAAGTTTGGCCAAAGATGCACAAGAAAAGCTAAGCCGTGTGCAGGCCAATGTCCGCTCCCGTGCCGAAAATAAAGATAAGTCTGATGACTTTGTTTTTCCGCCGCTGAGTTTGTATTGCCATGAAGAGCCGCTGCAAACCTTTGATTTGCAAAAAATAAAAGATTTATTGGTGGCCGTTTCCCGTTTAACCATTCAGGAAAAGAATGTATTAAAGTCTTCTTTTAATTTTTCCGTGGAACAAGGACACCGCTATTTTGTGGATTCTGTCGGCACCCAACTCAAAACTCCATATGCTTATATTCGGCTGTTCTATTCATTATATGGGCGTGGAAAAGACGGATTGGAAATAGAACGTTTTAATGATTACAATGTGAGTACGGAAAAAGAACTTCCCTCTTTGCAGCAGCTGACGGAAGATGTACGCAAATCGGTGGCGGAGCTGAATGCTTTGGCTCAGGCGGCGGAGGGGGAAGCGGCCAATGTCCCCGTTATATTAAAAGGCCGGGCAGCGGCCGTATTTGTACATGAAGTAATGGGACACCGCTTGGAGGGAGACCAGCTGAAAGATGCCGATGACGGACAAACATTATCCGGTAAAGTGGGCCAGCAGGTTATTTCTCCCTTGATTACCATTACGGCAGACCCTACCCTTACATATTTTAACGGTGAAATGTTGCGCGGAGCTTATGAGTATGACGATGAAGGGGTAAAATCGCGCCCCGTCGTGCTGATTGAAAACGGTGTCTTGCGCAATTTTATGATGCGCAGTACTCCTATAGAAGGATTCCCCGTATCTAACGGTCACGGCAGAAAAGAAAGAGGTTATCCCGCCGCTGCGCGTATGAGTGTGCTTCGCGCGACCGCTTCCGAAACGGTACCGTACGAAAAATTAGAAGAAATGCTTTTACAAGAAATCAAAAAACAAAATAAACCGTTTGGGTTTATTGTGGAAGATTTGGCCGGTGGTTTTACTTTTACGGGTGCTTCCATGCCGCAAAGTTTTAAACTGGAAACAAAAATGATTTATAAAGTGTTTCCTGACGGGCGTAAAGAAGTGGTGCGTGGGTTGGACGTAATAGGCACACCCTTGGTCAGTTTCAATCGTATTATTGCGGCCGGCAATGATGATACCGTATTTAATGGAAGTTGCGGTAGTGTATCAGGGTGGGTGCCGCAAACCAACATTTCCCCCAGTTTATTGTTTGAAAATATGGAGTTTCAAAAAGCGGAAAAAAGTGCTTTTAAACCACCGGTGTTGCCGGCACCTGATTTTAAACAGGAGGAGAAATAAATGAAGAAAATCTTGTTGCTTCTTTTAGGCTTTTCTTTTTTGAATTTGTCAGCGGGCAGTTTACCGGACAATGTGTATTTTCGGGCGATGTCTGATGAAATGCAACGCACGATGAAAGATTTGCGTGTGAAAGGAAGTGCCAAACCGTTTTTTGCCGGTTATAAACTGGTAGATGAATACCGGCACATAGTGTCGGCTTCTTTGGGTAGCAAAATACCGCAAAGAGAGCCGCATAATAGTTTGTCTGCCCTGGTCTATGTTACGGCCGGAGACGGCCAAGAGAACAGTTCCGGTTTTACACTGGCGTCCCAATCCACCTATAAAGGGGAAGAAGGCGTGCCGGCCTATTCAGAATCGGTGCCGCAAAGCTATGAGGGGATCCGTCGAGAATTATGGAAGCTGACGGACGATGCCTATATTTTTGCTTCCACGGCCTATGATCAAAAAAAAGCTTATAAGAAAAGAAAAGGTCTGAATAAAGAGTTGCCTGATTTTAGCCAAGCGAAAAAAGCCTCTTTTCTGCAGGAAATACCTCCCTTTTCTGCCTTGGAGGAAGGAATGCAAGAGCGCGTGAATGCTTTGTCGGCTCAAGGAAAAAGGTTGCCTTATTTGGAGAAATTTACGGTAGGCCGTTCCCGTTTGCAACAACGTAATTATTTTTTGGATAGCAAAGGTAATTTTGCTCAATATTACACGCCTCAAGATTATTTGTATATAGAGGCAAGCTTGCGTTTGGCGACGGGGGAACCTTATTCCTTTCTGAACTCTTATATCTTACCGCAAGATCCTGCCACTCATCCTGCCCAAATGCAACAAATAGTGGAAAAAACATTGGCGGAAATAGAAAAGCAGTATCATGCCGTGCGGGAAAAGAAGCCGTATGTGGGGCCCGTTTTATTTAAAAAGAAAGCGGCGGCCAGCTTCTTTTCTTTTTTGTTTGTGCCGGCGGCTAGCAATACAAAGCCGTTGTTGGAAGGAAGTGATTATAACGATACCGCGAGTGGGTATTTCAGAGACCGGAAAGGAATGCGGGTAATAAGCCCTTTGTTTGACGTGTATGATAAGCCGTCCTTGTCCCAACATCAGGGGAAAACTTTAGCCGGGTTTATGCCGGTGGACGATGAGGGAGTGAAAGCGGAAGACTTACACCTTATTCAAGAAGGGAAACTGTTGGCTTTTCCTACCATACGCAGTTTGGTAGAAGGCCAGAAAAGAAGCAACGGACATGCCAGAATGAGCCAAGTCCGTTTACCCAGAGCAGGAGTAAGCAATTTGTTTTTTGTGCCGAAAGAAACGTTTTCTGAGAAAGAAATGGAAGAAAAACTCTTGCAACGATGCAAAGAGCAGGAGCTGGAATATTGCTATATTGTTCCTTCTTCTTTCTATTACAGTACAGACGAAGGTGTTGCTTTCCCGAAGGTGGTAGAGCGTATTTATACCAAAGACGGAAGAAAAGAAATGGTGAACGGACTGAAGATAACAGGTGCTTCTTCGCGTACCTTGCGCAATATTTTGGCGGCGGGGGACGATACGGATGTGTACAATGAGTATAGCAAGTATTATCTTTTTTCTACCGTTTCTCAGGCGATTGTGACCCCATCTGTTCTGGTAGATGAAATAGAATTGCAATCCAATATGTACATACCGGATACTCCTCCGGTGGTTCCTTTACCGTAACAAAAACCCCGCTTAAGCGGGGTTTTTTATGGTAAAAGATGAGAGGCAACTTTGTGGGCAAAAGAATCTTTGTTGAGTTCTTTTATTTTTTGCAAGGCCTGTAAAGCCTGATCCGGACGGTTAAGTTTAGACAGATTAAGGTATTTCATAAACAGAGCTAACTCGTTTTCCGGCTCTTGGCGGAGCAGATTTTGCGCTAAGGAAAGAGATTGGGTAAAATTTTTTTCTTGGTAAAGCCACATAGATTTAATGGCTTGCAATTCACTCCGTTGCGGTGCGAGAAAGATAGCAACGTCCAAATCAGCCAGTGCATCTTGCGGCATGGAGAGGCCTTTATAGGCTTTGGCACTCAATAACCAGTAGTCCGGTTGGGAAGGGTCTTCCCGTTTGGCCATAGTGATGTGGATGAAGGCATCAGCATAATGGCGTTGTTTGAAAAAGGTATAGGCATATCGGGCCCGATGGATAGCGGGAGCTTGGGGATCTAATTCAAAAAAACGGTCATAATACTCGCGGGCTTTGGAATAAAAACCCATATCAATATAGTTTTCTGCCTGACCGGAAAGAGCGACCGGATTATCCGGCTCTATTTGAAGAGCTTGATTATATAGACCGATGGATTGGTCCGTTAAGTCCGTCCTATGGTAAAGCTCTGCCGCGGCAATCAGCAAGGGGACATCTTTTTCATGAAAAGCAAGGGCTTCTTTGTATGTTTCCAATGCTTTACCGGGCATATTTAACTTTTCGTAAGTCATTCCCAATAAACGGTAGGCTCTGGCCTCGCGCCGTTTGATATTCTTGGTTTTGTAAATATAGTCCGAAAGCAAGGTAACGGCTTTGGCATAATCTCCCTGCAGGTAGGTCTCCCGTGCTTGCACAAATTCTTGGCGGTCTTTGGGACTGATACCGAACAACCCTGCCTGTACTGTCGGAAAGGTACAAAACAAAAGAAATCCTAAAAGTAAAAATTTATTTTTTAAGCACATGGTCTATTGCAAACAACAGGATATCTTCCTGCAGTGCCTCCAATTCTTTATTTGCAGAGCGGATTCCTATTTCTCCGGCTGTATGCAGTTTGTCTAAATCCAGCGTGCTGATACCTAAGACGCGGTTTTGAATCACAAAATTAGCTTTTTGGGCAGACTCTTCAATCATGGCAGCTCCGCGCACATCACCGATGCGCAACAAGTAAGCCGCTACCGTTTTGGGAACTTGGGAAGAAAAATCTAAGGGAGTAACGGAAGCGATAATATAATCGGCTCCTTTGTTTTTTACCAGATTGACCGGTAAATAATTTACCACAGCTCCGTCCACCAGATAACGGTGACGGTATTCTACCGGATCAAAAACCCCCGGCAAGTTCATGCTGGCGCGTACGGCAATGTCCAACGGCCCTGAATCAAAAACGACTTGCTCTCCCGTCTTCACATCCATAGCAGCAGTAGCAAAAGGAATATCTAAATCTTCAAAGCGTATATGACCGATTTGTTCTTGAAAAAAAGATTGCAGATTTTGGGAAGAGGGAAGTTTCTTCAGAAACAAAAATTTAAACAGACCCATCAAGTTGAAATCCGGTGTGATTTTGTCTATGGTAATATGTTGGCCGATTTCCCAAAGCCGTTGTGTCGGCAGGCCTGCGGCATATAAAGAACCAACGACGGCCCCCATGGAGGTGCCGGCCATTACATCTATCGGCACTCCTGCATGGTGCAATACTTCCAAAACACCTACATGGGCAAAACCGCGGGCTCCTCCGGCCGACAAAGCAAGGCCTATTTTAGGCCGTTGGCTGGCCGGAACGGATGTAAACTCTTCCCACAAAAAATCACGTAAGACAGCGTCCTGTGTTACATCGGGCAAAGCCCAAAGCGGACAGAACAAAAAGAGACAAATAAAAGCTAAAAACCACCGTGTTTTTTTCATGAAAATACTTTATAAATCCCGTCCGATAGCCCATTCTAAAGAGGACTTGGAAGTCAGATTTTGCAAAATGCTTTGGTAATAGTCTTTTCCGCTCTGGTAATAAGCGTCTAAGGCTTCTAAAGCATTCAGATTTACAGGTGCGGATGTCGGCTGGCTGGAAAGTAATTTTTCCACTTCTCTCCATGTGTTTTGACGGTTGCTCACTTCCTTTTGCCAGAAAAGCATATTGACGTAATTTTCTGCCACCTGTACCCGGATTTTATCTTCCATAGCCGCCCGCCGCAAAGTGCTTTGCTTTTGCTCCGCTTTTCGTTGGGCCGTTTGAGAGGCTACATTGTAAGGAAGCGGCAAGCGTACCGCCAAAGAAATTTGCTTATTTTCATCGTTTAAAGTTTCTATGCCCAGGCGTTCGTAACTGCCGGTCAGTACCAAATCGGGATAGCGGCGGGACAAAGCCAAATCTATGGCCAAATTATCCAGCTCTAAGGCATAAATAGCTGCTTTGAGCTCAGGCCTAAATTCCATGGACCATAAGTTTAAAGTGGCCAAATCCAACTTTACATCAACGGGGGAAAAATCCCCTTTCACTTTTACCGGACTGTTTAATTCTTTGTTAAGGCTGACCAACATAGCCAATTGGGCTTTTTGCAGTTCATTGGCAGCTATATTTTTCTGAGAATAAAGTTTGGACAGCACATATTGGGCTTTGATTTTATCCCAAGAAGAAACTTTAAGAGATCGCGCATAGTGGTGGGTTTTTTGGTCCACACGGTTGGCAAGCTCTAAGAGGTGCTGAGCATAAAGTAACTGGAAAAAAGATTTTTTAATGTCTAAGACCACTGCATTTTTAACAGATTCATATTTGCTTTGCACCTGTTTTAGGTTAGCTTCGGCCATTTTTAAAGCACCGCGTATTCTGCCGCCGGAATAAAGGTATTGCGTTCCGGATACACCTACGCCGAAAAATTGGTGCTTGTCCCCTGCATTTTGAGAATCATTGTTAGGAATTAAGCGGTTGGCCACGGATTCGGGCAAAACCATCGGATAATCCAAATCATACCAAGTAGCCGTTCCCTGAAAGGCAAATTGGGGCAAAAAGAGGAATTTGGCTTGTTTTACTTTTTGCTCAGCTACAATTACTTCTTGTTGGGCTAGCAAAAAGTCGCTATTGTTTTCTAAACCGATGCGAATGGCATTTTCCAAGCTGAGCTCGTCATTAATTAAGCTGGAAAAGCGCAAACCGTATTCTTTTTGGGCGGCCGCCGGTAGAGCCAAAAGCAAAGCCAAACACAGGCAATATATTTTTTTCATAATCCCCCGTTACTTCTTGTTTTTATTAATTTCTTCTTCTACACGGTCCATCATCTTGTTGAACTCATCTTGTAACTCGGTAAACTGGTCCCCTTTGCGCAGGTGTATGCGTTGGGAAAAATCTCCCTTGGCAATGGCCTTACAGGTCTGTTCAAAACGATAGACGGGGCCGGCCATTCTGTGCGATAAAATGGCGGAAATCAAGATGACAAAAACAATATAAATGATGATTTTGTAAATAAAACCGTAAGCCAAACGGGGAAAATGCTCATACAACGGTTGCAGGAGAACGGGGTGTTGATCAAACATTTCACTCAGGGTAAATACCAACTCAAAAGACATGATTAAAAGTCCGGCCAATACGCTTAAGATAATTAAGGTCATGTAGCGAAACTGAAGACCTTTTTTAATAAAAATAGTGCGTCTTTTGAATTGTTGTTTGGTGGCGGGCGCTTGTGTTTGCATACAGGTCCTTAAAAATTGGTTACATAGCGTAATTGTAATACGCGTTCATTTTCACTTCCTCTGCCAATGCGGCGCACCGCACCGGTTAACGTAAGTGCGTGGGAAATGAAAATATTAGCCCCTAGGTTGAAGCGGGAATCACGGACATTGTTGATATTATCCCATTCGGCTAAGAAAGAAAAATAGTCTTTTAATTGCCAAGACATGCCTGTAAAGGCATAGATATCATGCCGGTCAAAATCGGATAAATTCGCCCCCAAAGAAATATGCAGTCCGGGGGTAAAAAGCTCACGCGTAAGAGTGATATAGCCGCCTTTGCGGTCATCTAAATAATCTTTGGTTTTGCGGTTATATCCATAGCGGCGGCCGTCATAGCCGATGGCAATGGCCGGCAAATACAAACTACCGTCAAAGAGTTTCCACTTTACCTGAAAGTCCGGATCCAATACTTTAATATCGTCAGAGCTTCCCACCAGTTCATACACGGCTAAAGAAACACCGATATTAACCTGCGGAATAACTCCAAAATCCAAACTTTCCATAATTGTTCCGTTGGCATAAGAGCGGGTCAAAAAGGAAGCCTGATATTTATCCAACACATTGGCTGTAGGAACATCTAAAATCAAAGTTTCAGGAGTGAGCAAGTCGGATTCTTGGGCGAAAACTGCCAGTGGTAAGAAACAAGAAATTGCAAAGAATAAAAACTTTTTTAACATGTTTTTTTCTCCTATAACCAAATGCGCGGATCTTTTTGTTCCGGTTTTTGAATATAACGTACGTTATGCAAAAAGATAAACTCTCTGGCGGCCATAAAGTCATTGCTGTCACGCGGGAATTCCAGCTCCACTACTCCTTCTTCCATGCGGGAAGTATCGTACACCACGCCTTTTTGCCAGCGGTCCAGTTTGGCTGTATCTTTATCTAATTTGCGGGGGTTGTAATAATTGCGCAACACTACTTCCCCTTTAATCAATTGCCCGCCGGAAACGGGGGAGGTCCGTTCAATCACATCTGTGGTGAAAATGGTTTTCCCTTCGCAAGGTCCGTTAAGAAACGTAACTTTAAAGCGGGGGTCACAATCAGTCGGTTTGCGGTTGACACGTGCTAAAGAATAGGTGGAATAGGGTTTGCCTTCGTTTAAGCAGGAAGCAAATACATTGCTGCGGAAATTACGTTCGTAATTGTCCGCGGCGGCCTGACGGTTATAGGGGGCCTCTTTTTTCTCTTGGTGACAGGCAGTGGCAAAGACTAAAACAAAAAGGAGCGGTAAAATAATTTTTTTCATAAAATCTCCATATATCAAAATCAAACATCAGGGCTTTGAAAGCCTTACCTCAAGTATAGCTGTTTTGCTTTGCTTTTGACAAGGCTTTCTTAGAACGCGCGGGCGCGTGTGCAGGTGAGAGAGTGTTGTTCTTATCAAGCGCAAAAAACACCCGCCTTATTTCGGCGGGTGTTGAGTGCAAATATTATTTATTGGAGGGTAAGTTCATCTGATCTTCTATATGCTCATTGGCATGCTGTTGCATTTCTTCACGTATGTTTTGGGAATGATAATGTAAATATCTTTCCCCACATTCCTGATGCGTTCTTTGAATCAAACCGGTGTCATGTGCGATTCCATGAATTTCAGCATATCTTTCCTTAACCTGTTGATGTATTTTTTCTCCGCGTTGAGTAAAGTCAATGTTTTGTGCTTTATCCAAAACAGTGCCATCAGTGTCATCGTAAATAACACGAAAAGGCTGTGGTAATTCTTCCTGCATCGCTACCGCATTAGCAGCACTGGGTATATAGTAATAAAAAGAATCTTCACTTCTATGGCGATTTCTTTTGTTTAATTCTTCCATATTTTGTGCATTGTAAGGAACATAGTAAAGAACATTGTTTAAAAAATCTGGGTTTTTCTGTACTTGTAGAAACTCATCAACCTCCTCTTCCGTTCCTTCTGAGATCTTTTGTTCCATATATTCCGCGAGTAAAGGTTGAATGACATTTAGCGGGTCTCCCAAATATTCCATTCCGGAGCTTTCAACAGAGTGTCTAAGCTCGGGGTTGGAGCCTAAATATTCCCCACCCACCCAGTAACAGGGTTTCCCTTTTCCGCATCCTTGCTTTTGAAAAATATAATCAGATATTTCTTCCTGGAATTTAAGTTTTCTTTGTTCCTCCTTTTGTTCCTCACTCATGTTTTCCGGAAGGATTTCTTCTCCATATTCGTCGTAAGCTTGAGATTTAAATTTATCTCTAAAAGGGGCTTCTTCCGTTTTTCCAAGTACCACCAACATCCTTAAGGATTTTTCATCAAATTCCCTCTTAGAATCGGGCCGAGTAAAAAACTCTTTAAACGCTTCTTTTTTACGCTCCTTAGTCTCATTGGCTTTTTGATTGTTCTTCTGTAAAAGTCCTTGCTCTGTTTGTTGGCTCTGTTCTTGATTGGCTGCAGGCTGATAGTTTTTGCAATTCTGATCTTTTTCATCAGATGTGTTATAAAGGGAGGAAAAGCTCGCAGATTTTGGGACTGAGTTACACGCGGAAGCAAGAAGGGTTTTCTCTATAAAATTTTGAGGTTTATCTTTTGCCGCTTCTGCCTCCAAGTTTTTCCACAACTGTTGTTTGGTTAATTCTATTAGTTCTCTTCTGTTTCTATCTTTAATACCGTCCACTTCTTTGGCAAATTTTTCATATTGTTGAGGGGTCAACGTTTTTTTAGCCATCTCTTTATAAGCTGCTATGATGTTGTTTAGAGAAGTTTCCGGATTTAGCATATCGTCCAGAGACACACTCTCTCCGTTTCCAAATTCCCAAGCGGAAGCGGGAATGTCGGCAGATTGGCCACGTCTGTAGATATTACCCTGTTTATAATCATCTTTCCCTAAGCCGGAGCCGGAAGAGGCCAAGAGGTAGGCATTTTCCTGTTCGGTACTTTGCGGGGAATTATTTGCAGAAACATCCTCATCTTTTCCGGTAAAGAAAGCTTTAATCGGTTTCCATAAGCGGGCCCATTTGGAATCGGGAATGACAGGACCGGCATCTGCTCCTGCTTTGCCGGTGTAACGTGCGGCGCGCTCTTGGCGGATATATTGTTCGTAAGCATTATCGCGGGTGTTGACTTCATGCATGCCCGGATTGGCAGATTCGGGGGCCGTCTGGCGTACCAAAATCCACTCGCCGTCTTCGTTGACCATGCCCGCCTCTCCATAATTATAGCTGGCATCTACTTCTGAGCTATATTCAAAGTTGCTTGCGTCTTTTTCTTCACTTCTTTGCAAGGCGTATTTTTGTTGTTCTTCCGGCGTTAACGAGGCCAACATTTCGTCCGTCATTTCCGCAGGATAGGTGGGGGCTTGGGGCTTGTCTTTTTTAAATAAAGCAAACACCTTCTGTACCAACTCACTCAACGGGTTGGAAGTAAAAATTTGGGGGGTAGCTTTCTTAGCGCCGGAGCTGCCGGAGGCGGCAGGATGATCCAAGAAAGGGAGTAATAAAAAGAATAAAATAGCTAAGCTTAAGACGACAATGATAATTTTTCCGGCAGTTTTTGCCTTTTGATGATTGGACATGAAACACCTCTCTTCCTAAAAGAGTTATACATAAAGTGTAACCATTTTTTCCGTTGAAAAGCAAGGACCATTTGGCCTATTTTAAAAATAGGTCTGTTTTATTTGCGGAATGGACGGCATACCATTTCCCATGCTTTGGCAATATGGGCGGTAATTTTTCCCCACACCGAGCCTGTATTTTGCTTTTGGCCGGGGGTAATGACAGCGGGGAAATAATTTTTTGCATTGAGCAGTTTAATCAGATAATTAGAGGGCACGGAAAAGTTTAAATTTTGGTTTCCCTCTCCCTTATAGCTGGAAAAAGCAACGGAAACAACATGTCCGTCTTTATTAAACACGGGGCTTCCACTGGAACTGGGCGAAATAGGCGCACTGATTTGATGCCAAATAATACCGTCGGATTTTTTACGCACTTGGCTGACCAAGCCTGAAGTAACCGTATTTTGCAGACGGCGGGGATTGCCGATAACGGTAATTTCTTCCCCCGGAAGTACATAGTCGGAATTGCCCAAAGAAACGGTGGGCAGATTTCTGGCTTCTATTTTGATCAATGCCAAGTCCACCTCTCCGGCTTGTACCAGCGGTCTGGCCTCACCCGATACAGCCCCTGTATTGAAAGTGACGTTTACAAACAGGGCCCCTTCTATCACGTGCCGGCTGGTGGCAATAACGCCGTCCGGCGTTACTACAAAGCCTGTACCGTTAAAGGTGGTGCCGTCTTTTTTAAGCACATTGACAGCTACAATAGAGGGGGAATTTTCCTCCGCTATTTCCACGTGGGTTTTGGTCCAAAGCGGTGCTTGCAAGCAAAAGATAAGTAAGAGGCAAAAAAAGTTTTTCATGTAGTGATTATATAAATTTAGGTAAATATTGGTAATAAAATTTGTGCGGTTGCTTATTTGGCGAATAAATAGTACACTCTATATCTACAGGAGTGTGTTTTATGGAAAAATATTATGTAAGCCGCAAAAAATATGAAGAGTTGATGCAAGAATTGAAAAATTTGAAAGATTTAAAAGCAACGCTTTCGGTGGAAATCGGAGAGGCGGCCGCACAGGGGGATTTGCGGGAAAATGCCGAATACCACGCCGCTAAAGAAAAACAAGCGGAAACTTTAATTCGTATCCAAGAGCTGGAAACCAAACTCAGAAATGTGGAAATTACCGATAATTTGGACGTGGACCATAGCGAAGCGCGCATCGGTGCTACCGTTACTATCAAAGACGAAGATGCCGATATTGAGTTCACTTATACGTTGGTAGGGTCTATGGAATCCAACCCCGATAAAGGTTTGCTGTCGGTTAAAAGTCCATTAGCTTCGGGCGTGTTGGGGCATAAGGAAGGTGACGAATTTGAAGCGCAGCTTCCGCGCGGACCGAAGAAGTATAAGCTTGTGAAATTGGAATATAAATAACATCTTTTTCAAGTGTTATAATTTACGCACACAGCAGAAAACACAAAGTTTTCTGCTGTGTTTCTTTTTTACGTTCAACCCTTTTCCAAATTTAAGCCTTTTTGCCGTTATACTATCTTTACAAAAACTTTGCGGAATGAGCAGAGGAGAGCTGTTTTTTGTTGGCCGTTTTTTGTAGGGAAAGTGCGTTTCCTCTTGACACGTTTTTTTTTTTTGCTACAATTTCGGGGTCGCCCTTAGACTTAAGTCTTATGTGTTGTTTGTTGGGCCTTAAAGCCGTATAAAAGGAGAGAAAAATGAAAAAAGGTTTTACATTGATAGAACTATTAGTAGTGGTGTTAATCATCGGTATCTTATCCGCCGTAGCCTTGCCGCAATACCAAAAAGCGGTTGGAAAAGCACGTTTTACGCAAGGCATGGTGTTGGCAAAAGCAATTGCCGATGCCCAGAGAATCTATTATATGGCTAACGGAGAATATGCCAAAGACGGAGATGCTTTGGACATTTCTTTACCTGGTGGCGGTACTTGGGAAGTTTATGCTGATCGTGGTATTACATATTCTACCGATAAATTTCAGTGCACAACTCTTTCTGACCGTTTTTATACACGGTGTAGGGACCAAAGATATGCAAATTGGGAGTATGCCTTTTATGTAATTAATAACAATGGTCATTTTTGTTTAGCCTCATCTGCGGAGGAGGGGGGAAAGTCAGCAGGTAAAGATATTTGTAAAGCTTTGGGCGGAGTGGAAGACCGCTCGGGAGCAAATAACTCAGAGAACAGTTCTTTCTATACTTACTATCGTTTGCCGTAATTGTTATCATGCAAAACACCCCGCCGATTTGGCGGGGTGTTTTTGTGTTTAATACTTATTTATACTGGTTTAGCACTTTGTCTTTGGCCGCGGAAGAATAAACATTATAGTCTATTTGTTGGAAGATAGAATCTCTGGTTTCCAAGTTATAGACATATCCTTCATCAATGCGGTTATGCTTTACTTGTTCGTAAAGCTCGTTAAAGCGCTTAATATGGTCTTTGGTGCGTTTGGTGGAATATTCCTTGGCAGTACCGGTGGTAACCAAGAAAGCCCAGTCCGAAGATTGCATCAGCACCAATTCGCGCGCCATTTGGTTTAAGGTGCGCTTGAGCAAACCGTCTGCATTGGGGAAGCGGTTGGCATATTCGGTCATGCGTTCGGCGGCTTTGATGAGGTGGCGGTAAATCCAGTCATTGCCGGAGTTAAGCCATACATCGTGGTAGCCTTTGTCACCCCAAGAGGACATGGAGGGTTGTACCGTTTGGTTGGTGGGGTACATTTCCAAATATTCCATCGGAGTAATGAGCTTAATATCGGTTTGATCGTAGTGAATTTTCTTGAATAAAAATTCCAAGAATTCAATCCCTTCATACCACCAGTGACCGTAGAGTTCCGCGTCATACATAGACACCACCAGCGGTTTGCGGTCCATGAGCGTGGACAAATATTCAATTTGTTTTTGGCGGTTGAACATGAAGTTTCCGGCGTGTTCGGCGGCAATTTCGCGCGCTTCTTGCGGATTGTAGGCGGCCTTTTGGTTCAAAGGCACCTTGCCGGTGATTTTGCAGTATTTCATGCCGATATTGCGGCGTACACCGTCGGAATGTAAATAGGGTTTAATATAGTCGTAGTCTAAATCATAGCCCAAATCGCGGTAGAACTCGCGGTAGCGCGCATCACCGGGGTAACCCGATTCGGCACTCCACACTTGTTGGGCAGATTCCATATCGCGGGCAAAAGCGGCTACGCCGGTTTGCGGGCAATAGACAGGGGCATAAATGCCGTATTTCGGGCGCGGGGTGCCGTGTAAAACCCCATGCGATTCCATGAAGTAAAAGCGAATGCCTTCATCACGCAAGAATTTATCGTCGCCGGGGTTATAGGCACATTCGCCCAACCAAATCCCGCGCGGACTTTTGCCAAAGCGCAAGCGGTAGTCATTAGCGGCAATTTTTACTTGGGCATTGACACTTTCTTTATGCACCATTAAGGGTAAATATCCGTGCGTAGCGCCACAGGTAATGATTTCCAATTTACCCATATCTTGGAATTTTTTAAATCCTTCCAATACGTGGCAATGATAGACGTTTTCAAATAAATGTTTGAAGCGGCGGAATTTATCATAATACATCTGGGCCACGGCGGCAAATTCGGTACCTTTGGTGCGCTCAATTTCCTTTTCGGAAAGTTCCACCCGTTGGTTTAAGTAATGTTGGAAACGGCTGATTAAGAGCGGGTCACTCATCATATTGCACAAAGGCGGCGTGACGGACATCGTCAAACGGAAATCCACCCCTTCGGCCGTTAAATTTTCAAATACATTTAAGAGCGGCAGGTAGGTTTCTACCATGGCTTCATAAAACCAGTCTTCTTCCAAAAAGTCAGGATATTCCGGGTGTTTGATAAACGGCAAATGTGCGTGTAAAACAAGTGCTAAATAACCTTTTTCTTGTCCCATACTTATTTCCCCTGTTCTCTGGACGCTTTAATATGTACTTGGCGTGTCTTTGTGCCGGATTTGTTGGACGCGGCAATAGGCAAGTCCAACACCGCGCCGGCAGGTAAGGCTTGGCGCAAAGAGAATTTGCCGTTTTGCAGTTGGATTTCTTTTCCGTTGATGGTCACAAAAGCATTGGCGGAAGCAGAGCCATAGACGATGATTTCGCAATCGGCCTGCAACCAAATGTCTTCGTCTTCTTGCGGTACGGGGGCAGGCACCGTATGCAAGGCAAAAGAAGACCAAGAGCTCGTAGCAGAAGACGGAGCAAGGCCGGCGCCGGCAATTTCGGTCAGTTTCCAACGTTGGTCCACCACTTGCATCAGCTCACTGGCTCCGATACCGATGCGGTCTGCACCGGAAAGCTGTAACAGCTTAATAAAATCACCTTCTACGCACATCCATTTATCGTCCACCACGTCAGACACTCTGCCCGGAGGCAAGGTCATCTGGTTGCTGCGGGTAAGCAGAATAAATTGGCCTTGCGGTGTGATAAAGCCTAAATCTGCCACATAACTGTGTCCCGCTTGCGGCGCATGAATATACCAGCTGCCGGCATCAAAAATGACGTTCATATCGTAGAAAGCGTGGGAATTGGTGCCGTCAAAATACTCTACGCCGGTTACGTCGTGCAGACGAATGACGGAGCGGGACTGGTTCAATACTTCTTGGCCGTATTGCCCGCGTACATAATCAAAAGTTTCTTGGGTAATTTCCCAAAATAAGAATAACCAAGCCGGATCTTTCGGCAGCAAATAACTTTCGGTAGTACCGTAACCGCTCGGAATATCGCCGAGTTCTTCCGGTACGGTGGGCCGCACTTGATGGAAGGCGGCGGAAGACAGATTTTTCTCCATATATAAACCTCACCCTATATAAAAATGCTTAATATGAAAACATATTCACTCTATTCTATTTTACCATTTTTACAGGGAAAAGCCTTTCTTTTTATGTGTTATTTCTGGACCTAGTGAAAATATAGGACCTTTTTGGATCATGCCTTAGGTCTTAAGACTCTATTATGTTGGGAAAAAATTTGAAAAAATAAAGATATAAATTTTTTTGAGGAGTTCATATGAAATATCTTTTGGTACGTTTTTTTGTATTTTTTACAATTTTGGCATTAACCTCGCAGACTCTTTTTGCTCACGAAAATGATTTGGATAAATTGCGTGAAAGCCGGAAAGCCTATCAGGAGGCTGCTTCCGCTATGACACCGGAAGAAATTGATGAAAGAAATGCCGTTTTGGAATATGCCTTGGGCATTGGTGGCGGACTGACGGGAGTGGCTGTTTTGGGGGTGGCAATTGCCAGATATAAAAAAATGCACCAAAAACCAAAATTGAATTTATCCTCTCTTGATTTGTACGCCATGCAAGAAAAAGTTTCCGCCCGTTTGCGGCCGGGTGCTTTGTATCCTGTTTCAGACTTGGGGCCGGAGGCAGTGCCGTTATTGGAAACGGCATTGGAACGGTGGAAGGCTTCTCACGTGTATTCATGGCAACGGGTATTTCGGTTTTCCCCGACAAAGGCATATCAGGTTAATAAAGGAATGGAGCTTGCTTTTCAAGAAGAAATGGCGGCGATGTATGCCGAATACATTAACGGTATTAAAATTAGCGGGGATTTAATGTTGCAAGCCGGTGAAAAAGGAGTAGAACAAACCAGTAAGGCTTGGAGTAAAGAATTTGAAAAAAGAGTTATTAAATCCATGAAAAAGGGCGGGCCTTTATCCCCGTATGTAACGGAAGTTACAGGAGCGGAGGGGGTATCTCTGGCTATGCGCAAAGCGGTGGGAGAAAGAGCCATTGGACGTGTGGGAATATTGGCTTTTGCCAAGAAAGCAACCCCGGTTGTTTTGTTGGGGTTGGTTTTGGCTAACCAGCAGGCGCGTGCTTCGGAGGCGGAAGTCTTACGCAGAATAGATGAAAATCCGGCCCTGTTATTAGCAGTTTCAGATCAGGAATTTGAGTTTGTAGCCGCCTCTTCGGCCTTGTCCCAACGTTATATAGAGGCTAGCCAAACATGGCTGGCTATGGACAAACTTTCTGATGAAGACAAACAATTTCTGCAACATTGTGCCCGTACCAATAAAGAAGAAAAAGACCGAGCCCAACGGCAAGCCACTTTGCTAAAACTACAGCAAAATCTTATCAGATAAACTTCTCCCCGACGTTGTTCGGGGTTTTTTATGGTTAGAAAAATACTTAATTTTTGTGGAAAAAGTTCCAAATTTATGTAGAATGAAAGCATCGGGTCCCTGTCTGTGGACCGCGGGAGGAAAATCATGAAAGCTCTTTGTAAGACAAAGCCCGTCAAAGGGGCAGAGTATATTGATGTAGATATTCCTAAAATTGCCAAAGATGAATTGTTAGTAAAGATCTATAAAACTTCCATTTGCGGAAGCGATATTCCGGTTTATAATTATACGGGTTGGGCCCCGCAACGCATTCCCATACCGTTTGTATTCGGTCATGAATTATGCGGTACGGTGGTAGAAGTGGGCGCGGAAGCCCACGGCTTTGAAAAAGGAGATTTTATTTCCATAGAATCTCACGTTTGGTGCGGGCATTGCTACCAATGCCGTAACAATCACCGCGATGTGTGCGCCAATAATAAAACCATCGGCTTGGACCGCCCCGGAGGTTTTGCTGAGTATGCCGCTATTCCCGCGCGTTGCGGTTGGAAGCATAAAGATGACTCTTTAAAAGACATTGCTTCTATTATGGAACCGTTAGGAAATGCCGTGTATGCCACTCTGGCTAATGACGTTGCCGGTAAAGTGGTATTGATTACCGGATTGGGCGCACAAGGATTATTTTCTGCCAATGTGGCCAAAGCGTGCGGTGCAGCTAAAGTAATCGGCACGGAAACATCCGCTTTTCGCAAAAATTTGGCCGAACAAATGGGGGTAGATGTGGTTGTAGACCCCAGCGAGTCCGGTGCTTTGGAGAAAATTTTAAGAGCCAGCGGAGAGGGAAGAGGGGTAGACGTGGTAATAGAAATGTCCGGCCACCCGGCGGGGATTGATTTGGCCCTTCACGCCATTAAACCGGCGGGCCATTTTGTAGCTTTCGGATTGCCGGGGGCTCCGATTACCATTGATTATTCCAACCTGATTGTTTTCAAGGGTGTACAGATGCAGGGGTTAACCGGCCGCCAAATTTATGACAGTTGGACCACGATGGACGCACTTTTGCGTAGCGGCAAGATTGATCCGCGTCCTGTGATTACCCATGAATTTGAAATGAAAGATTTTGAAAAAGCCTTTGCCGCTATGATGGATCAGGAAAGAAAATGCGGTAAGGTAATTATGATTCCGTAAGGAGAGAATATGAACGAAAAGTTTAATTTTTTAGATGAAGAAATCAAAAACTTAAAAGCGGAAAACCGTTTGATTAAGTTGCATATTTTGGAATCGGAGCAAGCGCCCGTAGCCACTATTGACGGCAAAAAAGTGGTTAACTTGACTTCCAATAATTACCTTAGCTTAACAACTCACCCTAAAGTAAAAGCAGCCGCCATAGAAGCTGTGGAAAAATACGGCATTGGCACTGCTGCCGTGCGTACGATTATCGGTACGATGAGCATGCATGAAGAACTGGAGCGCAGACTGGCTGCCTTTAAGGGAACGGAAGCGGCAATGCTGACCCAGTCCGGCTTTACGGCCAATACCGCCACTTGCCAATGCTTGATGACCAGCCCCGAAGACGTATTGATTTCCGATGAATTAAACCATGCTTCTATTATTGACGGAGGGCGCTTGGCTAAAGCCAAAAAGAAAGTGTATCGCCACAGCGACATGGCTCATTTAAAAGAAATTTTGGAAAGTGATGAAGTGAAACATGCCCGCCGCAAACTGTTGGTAACAGACGGTGTGTTTAGCATGGACGGAGATATTTGTAATTTGCCCGACATTGTAGAGTTGTGTGATAAACACGGTGTTATCACGATGATTGACGATGCCCATGCCTCCGGTGTGCTGGGCGAACACGGCCACGGTACAGTGGAACATTTTAAAATGCAAGGCAAGGTGGATATCCAAATCGGTACCTTGTCTAAAGCCTTTGCCGCGGTGGGCGGCTATGTGGCCGGCCCGCAAAAATTGCGCGATTATATGATTTCCACCGCGCGTCCGTTCTTGTTCTCTAGCTCTCAACCACCCTCTGTGATTGCCACTTGTTTGGCGGGGCTTGATGTTATTGAAAACGAGCCGGAACGTTTGAAAAAACTGTGGGACAATACCCGCTATTTCAAAGAAGCCTTAACCAAGGCCGGCTTTGATACGGGCCATAGCGAAACTCCGGTTACCCCTGTTATGGTAGGCGATAGTGCTAAGGCGCAAGAGCTGAGCAAACGTTTGTTTGAGGAAGGCGTGTTTGCATTGGCCATCGTGTTTCCGACGGTACCGCGCGGCAAAGAGCGTTTGCGCACCATTGTAACGGCCGGTCATACGAAGGAAGACTTGGAATTTGCCGTAGAAAAATTTACCAAAGTCGGCAAAGAAATGGGCCTGATAAAATAAGAATATTCAAGAAAAGAAAAAGAGCACGAAGAATTTTCTTCGCGCTCTTTTTTTAGGTCATCAGAGAATAACAAAATGATAAAATAAGCATATATCTGGGAGGAGCTATGAAGAAAGGGATATTTACTTTTTTATTGTTATTTATTTTAGGAGTTTTTGGTTGGTGGTGGTTCGGCGCGGAGGAAAAAGCATCTCCCGTTTTCAAAGAGGCCCACTCCCGATTAAAGGTGGTTGCCTCGGGATATGTGCCCTATGATTTGTTGCGTACGATTGGCGGGGATAAAATAGAGCTTAGTCAGCTTATTCCGGCCGGTGCAGAGCCACATCATTTTGAGCCGACTCCCGGCGCGATTATTTCTATCCGCCAAGCTGATTTATTCGTTTATATTTCACCTGAAATAGAACCGTGGGCGGCAGATATTTTAAAAGGCATGCAGGGGGTGCAAGTGGTAGAGGCCGGCCCTGTATTGGAGGGGGAAGACCCGCACGTTTGGATTACGCCATACGGCGCGTTAGCCATGGCGCAAGAAATAGAAAAAGCACTTAGTCACGTAGACCCGAAAAATAAAAGCTACTACAGACAAAATCTAAAACAATTTGAAAAACAAATCCAATCTTTACACGCAGCCTTTAAGCAAGGTTTAGCCCGATGCAAAACACAAGAAATGGTGCATGTAGGGCATCGGGCTTTTGGGGCATTGGCGCATGATTACGGGTTGGAACTACATGCTTTGAGTGGCACCTCCCACCAGGGCGAACATTCTGTGCGGCGTTTGGCAGAACTGGTCAAACTGATCAAAGCACGGCAAATAACGGCTGTTTTTACAGAGGAAATGCTGGCGCCGGATTTGGCCCGTACGGTTTCTGCCGAAACGGGAGTGAACGTTTTGCCGCTTTATACAGTGCATGGCGTGAGTAAAGAAGATTTTACGAGCGGAAAAACTTATCTGGATTTTATGCGTCAAAATTTGGCTAATTTGCAATTGGGGTTACAATGTCAAATATAGTAGAAATAAAAAATTTATCTTTTCGCTATAGTCACGCATGGGTATTAGAAAATATTTCTGCCAAGGTGGCGGCCGGAGATTATGTGGGGGTCATTGGCCCCAACGGCGGCGGAAAAACGACTCTTTTAAAACTGATTTTAGGGTTGGAAAAAGGAAAGGGGGAAGTGAAACTTTTTGATACGGAGATTAGCCGTTTCTCTGCTTGGGAAAAGGTAGGATATCTGGCACAAAAAAGCCCAATTGCACAGGCGCGTTTTCCCATTTCTGTGGAAGAAGTGGTGTTGATGGGTTTGTGCTACGACGGAAAGCATAAAGAGGCCACCTCCGCTAATCTACAACGGGTTTATCAGGCTCTTTCTCAAACCCATACACTGGATTTGGCCAAACGTATTTTTGGACATTTGTCTGTGGGTCAACAGCAACGCGTTTTGTTGGCGCGGGCCTTGGTTAGCCGTCCGCAACTACTGATTTTGGATGAGCCTTCTGACGCGCTAGATGATGCCAGCCGTGAATTATTTTTCGGACTTTTGGTTGAACTGAATAAAAAACACGGCGTTACCATTTTGCTCATTACGCATGATACCGCAGAAGTAGGGAAATATATTTCCAAGTTTATGTATATAGACAGGGAGCTTGTCTTTTTCGGAGATAAAGAAGCGTTTTGCCGCTCTTCCAAAGTAACCGAAAAACTGGGCCGCTTTGCCCAACATACCATAGACCATTTGCACAATCAGGGGCATTGCCCCTTGGGGTGTGATTGCGAACACAGCCACCCGGCACATCATCAAGCCCAGCACGGAGCGGAGGCACAGCATGTTTAGTGAATTTATCAGTTACGGTTTTGTGCAAAGAGGACTTTTAGCTGGTTCCTTTGTGGCGGTCGTGTGTGCGCTATTGGGGGTGTTTTTGGTGCTGAAACGGCTTTCATTGATTGGGGACGGACTGAGCCATGTGTGTTTGACGGGGGTGGCCTTGGGTCTTTGGACGCAGACCAGCCCTTTATATATGTCCGTACCGGTGGTTTTATTATCCTCCTACGGAATTTTAAAAATTATGGATAAAATCAAAATATACGGCGATGCCGCCATCGGAATTGTAAGTGCGGCGGGGCTCTCTTTAGGGATTATGTTGACCGCCTTTGCCGGTGGATTTAATGCCGATTTGTTTGGTTTCTTATTTGGCAGTATTTTGACGGTAGGGAAGACGGAAGTGTTTGCCTGTGCGGCATTGTTAGTAGGACTTTTGTTGTTTTTGCTGGGGTTTTATCGGGATTTGATCGCGGCCAGTTTTGATGAGCCCTTTGCCCATACGCGCGGGATACGCGTTAAAAATTTAAATACAATTCTCATTCTTTTTACTTCCGTGGCGGTGGTTCTGGCTTTTAAGGTGGTGGGGATCTTTTTGATTTCTGCTTTGCTTATTTTGCCGCCGGTGACAGCTTTGCAAGTAGCTAAAACGTTTAAACAAGTGTTAATTTGGGCCGCGGTGTTTGCTCTGATGAGTGTGTGGAGTGGGGTGTATCTTTCCTTTGTGTTTAATATTCCGTCGGGTGCGACAATTATTTTATTAAACCTGCTTTTCTTGTTGCTGGCTTTTGTGGGCAATAAGATGGGAACTTGGCTAAAAAAAGAGGAAGAAAATGCTGATTAAAAAATCCGATCTGCCGAAAGTATTGGCCGAACTTAAAAAGTTATATCCCAAAGTTGTTATCCCTCTTAATCATAAAAATGCGTGGGAGCTATTGATGGCGGTTATTTTATCGGCCCAATGTACCGATGCACGCGTGAATCAGATTACACCGCATTTGTTTCAAAAATATCCCACCGCTCAATCTTTGGCAGCAGCCAATATAAAAGACGTTGAAAAAATAATCCACTCAGCCGGATTTTATCACAGCAAAGCCTTGTCTTTAATAGAAAGCTCCAAACGAATTTGTGAAGTGTATGGTGGTGAGGTGCCGCAAAGCATGGCCGAACTTTTGACCTTACGCGGCGTAGCACGCAAAACGGCCAATGTTCTTTTGGGTGATTATTTTAACAAACCCGAAGGGGTGGTGGTGGATACCCACGTAAAGCGTTTGTCTTTTCGCTTGGGATTTACGCGCCAAACCGACCCCGTAAAAATTGAGCAAGATTTGATTAAGCTAATCCCCAAAGACAGATGGCAATGGATAGGCATTGCACTTATTTTGCATGGGCGCAGTATTTGTCCGGCGCGCCAGCCGAATTGTATGGCGTGTCCGTTAGCACCGTGGTGTCCTAAAAATGGTGTGAAGTAAAATTTCTTTCATTCATTAAAAAACCCCCGCTCATCAGAGCGGGGGTTTTAGATTTAAAACAATCTTATTTGCCCAGCAAGGCCAACAATATACCGGCTGCTACGGCACTGCCGATTACGCCGGCCACGTTCGGACCCATGGCGTGCATCAACAGATAGTTATTTTTGTCATATTCCAGACCGACTTTGTTGGATACGCGGGCCGCCATCGGTACGGCAGACACGCCGGCAGAACCGATAAGCGGGTTGATTTTGGTTTTGCTAAAGCAGTTCATGAGCTTTGCCAAAAGCACACCGGAAGCGGTGGCTACGGAGAAAGCAATGATACCGAGGACCAAAATACCCAAGGTTTCGGTTACCAAGAATTTGTCGTATTGCAATTTGGAACCTACGGACAGACCGAGCAAAATGGTAACGATGTTGCAGAATTCGTTTTGCAAGGTTTTAGACAATCTTTCCGCTACGCCGGATTCTTTGACTAAGTTACCAAACGTCAACGCACCGATTAACGGAGCGGCAGACGGCAACAAGAAGGCACAAAGCAGCAAAATCACCAACGGGAAAAGGATTTTTTCACGTTTAGAAACAGGACGCTGTTGCGTCATGCGGATTTTGCGTTCTTCGGGGGTCGTCAATAGCTTCATGATAGGCGGTTGAATAACCGGCACCAAGGCCATATAAGAGTAGGCCGCCACCGCAATAGAGCCCAGCAAATGCGGGGCCAAGCGGGTGGTCAGGTAAATGGACGTCGGGCCGTCAGCACCGCCGATAATACCAATAGAGGCCGCTTCTTTCAGACCAAAGGCAAAGAGTTGTTTGTCGCCAATGTAAATGTAGCCCAAGGCAACTGCGCCGATTAAGGTAGCAAAAATACCAAACTGCGCTGCACCGCCCAAGAGAGCCATTTTTGGGTTAGCAATCAAAGGACCAAAGTCCGTCATGGCACCCACTGCCATAAAGATGAACAGCGGGAATAAGCCGGAGTTGATACCAAAGTTAAACACAATACCCAAGAACCCGTTCGGGCCGGCGATTTCTTCGCCGGCGAGCATGGGGATATTGGCCAAGAGGCCGCCAAAAGCGATAGGGATTAACAAAAGCGGTTCAAACTGCTTTTTAATACCCAACCACAATAGAAAGCAACATACGGCAATCATGACTACTTGTTGCCAGCAGATCATGGAGATACCGGTGGTGTTCCAAATTTGAGAAAATGCTTGCATTAAGTCCATAGCAGGCCTCTCTTATTTGATTTCCGCCAAGGTATGACCGGTTTGCACTTGGTCGCCTTGTTTGACAGTGAAATGAATCGTTCCGGCAGCGGGTGCGCTGACGGGGGTTTCCATTTTCATCGCTTCCAAGACCAACACTTCTTGGCCTTCGGCTACGGTGTCACCGTCTTTTACGCTAAAGCGGAGCACAGCACCCGGCATCGGGGCGGTAAGTGTGGTACCGGCGCCGGCAGCGGCCGGTTTAGCAGCGGCCTTGGCATCGGCAGCACCTACACCAATGGTGTAGCGTTTTCCGTTGACCACGGCTACATTGTCTCCTTCAAAGTTGACATTGTAGTCTTTGCCATCAATGGTTACTTTGCAGGCGTCTGCAGTGGCGGCAGCAGCTTTGGCTTCTACTTTGCGCACCCCGTTAACTTTGGCTTCGCCTTTTAAGTACATCAAGCCTTTATCGGCACAGGTAGCTACGATGAAAGCATTTTCTTCCGTTACGGGCAATCCGGCTTCTTTGAGTTTTTCTTCCGCTACTTTGAGGCCTTTTTTCGGGTTGGCATCATTGATTTCAAGCGGGGTTTTGGTGGTGGGTTCTAAGCCCAATTGTTCTGCGGCAATTTTGACCACGTTGGCGTCCGGTTCCACCGGAGTTTTGCCAAAATAACCCAAGACCATTTTGCCGTAACCATCGGTAATTTTTTTCCAAGGGCCGAACATAACGTTGGCATAAGCTTGTTGGAAGTAGAATTGGGAAACAGGGGTTACAGACGTGCCGAAACCGCCCAATTTTACACATTCACCCATTGCTTCTACTACTTCGGGGAATTTGTCAAAGGTGCCGTTATCACGCATCATTTGTGTGTTGGCTGTCAAAGCACCACCCGGTAAGGGAGAGAACGGAATAATCGGGTTGACTTTGGTGGCCTCGGGCGGCAAGAAATAGTCTTTCATGCAGTCGCAGAATACGTTTTCGGCTTCTTGGATTTTCTTGGGGTCAATATCCAAGGTGTACTCGCTGCCGCGCAAAGCATGCCACATGGTCAAGATGTCCGGTTGGCAGGTGCCGCCGGAAACGGGTTGCATGGACAAGTCTAAAGAATCGGCACCGTTTTCAATAGCGGCTAAACAACAAGCAATGGCGTTGCCGGCGGTTTCGTGCGTGTGGAAAACAATTTTGGTGCCTTCGGGTAAAAGTTTGCGGGCCATGGCAATCGTGCGGCCGACGGTAACCGGAGTAGAAGTACCGGAAGCGTCTTTGAAGCAGACAGAATCAAACGGTACACCGGAATCCAAGATAGAGCGCAATACTTTTTCGTAGAAAATTTCGTTATGGATTTTACCGGTATTGTCCCAGCCGGGGGCCAAGGACATCATGCTCACGCAGACTTCGTGTTTGAGGCCGGCTTCGTGGATGCATTTGCCGGAGTAAATGAGGTTGTTGACGTCGTTTAAAGCATCAAAGTTACGAATGGTGGTGGTACCATGTTTTTTGAACAGTTGGGCATGGGCCTTGATAACGTCGGAAGATTGGCTTTCCAGTCCTACCACGTTTACGCCGCGGGCCAAGGTTTGCAGGTTAGCATCGGGGCCGGCGGTTTTGCGGAAGGTATCCATCATGTCAAAGGCGTTTTCATTGCAGTAAAAATACAATGCCTGAAAGCGCGCACCGCCGCCAAATTCCATGTGATTGATACCGGCATGTTTGGCTGCTTCCACGGCGGGCATAAAGTCTTTGGTTAAAACGCGTGCACCGTAAACGGATTGAAAGCCGTCACGAAACGCGGTAAGCATAAAGTTAACTTTTTTCATATTTTTTCCTCGTAATTAATTACTTTCCTTGAAATCTTTTCGCCGCCGCAATGGCCACAGCCACCAAGGCGTTATCCGCACCGGCCGCTGCTTTTTGTTGCGGCACTTCTTGCGGGAAGTACTTTTCCAACACTTTTACCAGCAGACTCATGCCTTTCATAACCCATATCATAACGATAAGGAATGTAAGTACAGTGAGCATCCCGATAATGGTGATGTACACGCTGGACATCATTAAGTTTTCTGCGTTCATACCATCATATCTCCTATTGATATTTCTATAAATCCTTCGGGGGTTTTGAGTACCAGCTTGCCCTCGGGGGAAATGGTTTGTACTGCTGCTGTTACATCTTGTGTGCCGTTTTGTATGTGCACTGTTTGGCCTATATACGGAAAAAGGCGCACATAATCGGCCTGTATTACTTTAAATCCGTTCTGCAGAACAACTGTATAATTGTCAAAAAACTGCTTTAATATGTCTTGCAACAAGGTTTCTTCGTCCGGTTGGATCCCTAGAAGGGCTAAAGAAGTGGCTGGTTGACCCACGGATGCAAGGTCCGTTTGTGTAAGGTTGAGCCCTACGCCGAGTACCAATCCCTCAAAATTATTTTTGGTAAAAATAGCCTCGCTCAAGATACCACATATTTTTTGCCGTTGTACCAATACATCGTTGGGCCACTTAAGGCATGCTTCCGCCCCAAGCTGCCGCAAAGTGCGGCATACACATAGGGCCATGAGCTGTGTTAAATTGGGCAAGAAATCGGTTAGTTGAGGTTTAAGCAGTAACGAAAAATAAAGGCCGCCTTCTTGAGAAATCCACTTCCGGTCCAGCCGTCCGCGTCCTGCCGTTTGGCGGCGCGCGCGGATAACGGTTTGGTCTGCTAACAAAGAACAGTTCCGTTTTGCGTAGGCATTGGTAGAGTCTAGCTCGTCAAAACGAAGAATCCGCATATACATTAATTCTATCAAATTAGGAGAAAAAAAGCAGGTAAAAACACAGCGTATTTGTTATTAAGTTTTGGAGATAAAGAATTTTCCGGTTTTGCTAAACAGAAACCCACATCGTATTGCGCGCAGAAGCACTGCGCAATGAAGACAAGAGGAAAAATCCACTTTTTGTTTATTGGTTGTTTTCTGTCGGTGAAGTGCGCTACCTCTTGACTTGTTTTTTTTTTTTGCTACAATTTCAGCGTTGTGGTCAGACTCCAGTATTAAGTGCCGTTTGTTGGGTCTTAAAACCGTGTAAAAGGAGAGAAAAATGAAAAAAGGTTTTACATTGATAGAATTATTAGTAGTTGTGTTAATCATCGGTATTTTGTCCGCTGTAGCACTACCGCAATATACCCGCGCAGTAGAAAAAAGCAGAGTATCTACCATGATGCCTATTGCCCGCGCTTTAGCAGATGCGCAAAAACTTTATTATATGGCCAATGGAGAATATGCCACTTCCTTTGATGATTTAGATATTTCTTTACCCGGTAATTGTACGATTACAGAGGTAGGAAATCCATATTTGCAAGTAGCGATTTGTGGAAAAATTCACTTTCATCATACAAGTTCTGTCCAACATACTCAGGGAATTATGAAATTAGGAGACGGAAGCTCCATTTATATAGAATATGCTGTAAAAGAAGGAACGAAGAATTCGTGTGGTGCTTGTAACGCACCTGTGGCGGGGCAATCCAATGCCGATAAAATTTGCAAATCTATGAATCCAAAAAGCTCTTATACGAGCTCAACGGGTTGTACCTTTTATAATCTTGATTGATATTGCGTAGCGGCAAACAAAATGGCGGCAATCATGCTGGCTGGGTCGGCTAAATTTTGACCGGCAATGTCAAAGGCAGTGCCGTGGGTGGGGGAAACGCGTAAAATATCTAAGCCTGCGGTGAGGTGAATAATAGGCTCTCTGGCGGCCAGCTTAAGCCCCAATAAAGCCTGGTCATGATACATGCATAAAATACCGTCAAACTTTCCTTGTATGTGTTTGCTCCACAAAGAATCAATGGGATAAGGTCCCTCAGTGTGAATGTGAACTTTTTGCAAAGCTTTGATGGCGGGGGAAATGACGGAGCTTTCTTCTATACCGAATTTTCCGTTATCTCCGCCGTGCGGGTTTAGTGCACTAAGAGCTATGTGTGGATTTTTGATCCCTAACTTTCTTAAGGCATTCTCAAAATCTTTCCCTGCTTGTACGATGCGGGTTTGGGTCACAATACGGGGTAAATCTTTGATAGAAAAATGCTCACTGACCAATCCGCAGCGCAGATTTCCGCTGACAAACATCATAAGGGCTGTTTTCCCGTAATAGGTACGTAAAAACTCAGTATGGCCTGTAAATTGTATACCGGCCTTGGCCCAACTTTGTTTGGAAATCGGGGCGGTGATAACGGGGGCATTTTTTTCTTTCGCCAGTTTACAGGCCAGCTGCAAGGCTTTGAAAGAAATCTCCCCTCCCCATTTGCTGGGGGCCACTTCGGTAGGCTTGGCGGAAAGAGATTCTATCGGAATTAGAGCGGCCAAATCGGTTGAAAAACCTGCTTTTTGTAAAGATGCCGGCTCCCCAAAAACCACGGGAACGCAGGACTGACGGACCCGCTTATCTTGCAGAGCTTTCACGGTTACTTCCGGGCCGATGCCCAACGGATCGCCTGCTGTAATAAAAACGATAGGGAGGTTACTTTTCATAATCAAGAAAGGCGGCCGCTGATGCAGCCGCCTTTTTCCATAGATGTAAATTATTTCTTTTCTTCTTTTACTTCTTTCTTTTCTTGGGAAGCCGTTTCTTTTTTGTCTGTCTTTTCTTCTTTTGCGGCGGCTTCACTTTCTTTTTTGGCTTCTTCGGCGGCGCGTTTGGCAGCTTCTGCCTCAATTACTTTGTCCACTTCAAATGTTTTGGTTACTTTGATATCGGCTTTGTCTGCCAATCCGTTGACGTATTCCATCATAGCTTGCTGGATTTTGTTTTGGGCCACATATTGGGCCAAATCACGGGAAATATCTTCATAACCGATTTCTTTTTCGGAGCGTTTTTCTTTGACTTTAATAATGTGCCAGCCTATTTCGGTTTTAATGGGATTGCTTATTTTACCTATTGCTAAGCTGAAAGCGGCACTATCCACTTCTTTCGGGGCGATGCCTTGGATCAAAATCATATCCCCGCCACTGGCTAAAGCAGCTTTATCTTCCGTATATTTTTTGACGGCTGCGGAGAAATCCATTCCGCCGTCCAACTCTTTTTTGATTTGTTTGGCCAGTTCTTCTTTTTTCTTGGCTTCTTCTTCCGGCATGTCCGGCGTGACGGCTAAATAAATATGTCCTACGCGGGCTTGGGCGGCGGTTAATTGTTTTAATTTGGCAGCAATCAGCTGCGCTTCACGCAATTTGGCAGGATCTTCTTTTTCCAATTTTTTGAGTGCTTTGGTTTTGTTTTTGAGTGCCGCCTCTACATTGGCGTACAGGGCTTTTACCTCTTCTTCTTCCACCGGTTTTACAGAGGCTTGTACTTGTGCTTCCAAAAGTTTTTTGACGGAAATGTCTTTCTGGATTTTGTTTTTATAGGTTTTTAAGCTCATGTGTTGCTTTTTCAAAGCTTCATTAAAGCGTTTATCCGCCCCTTTCGGGTCTTGTTTGCCGTTTTCATCTATGGCAAAACGAGCTTTGATTTCCGCCAGACCATTGTCTATTTCGGAATCTTTAACTTGGATTTTGGCCTCTTCGGCAGCTTGGTACAAAAGTTCTTTGGAAATCAGCTCTCTTAAAACCTCTTTTCCCAACATATCTTTAGCGTAAGGCTGTTCTAAAATTTGCGGAGCGGCTGCTTGGTACTGCTCTATAACTCCTTTATAATAGTTGTCATATTCCGAAGAAAGAACCGGACGTCCGTTGACTGTGGCTACAGAAGCGTCCATTACTTTGGCTTGCAGGCCCGCTGCCAAGCATACCCCCAGCACGGGCAAGAGAAATTTATTCACCTTGTTCATAAATAACCACCTTGTATTTATTTTGTAAAGCATTCAATGCCGCATCTATTTTCTGATTTTCTAAAATGGTGCGGATACGCGGGGCGGCTTCCGCCAGTTTTAGGCGCCGTTCCCCTGTTTTCATTATTATATGAAATCCTTGAGCCGTTTTGACGAATCCCTGCACGGATCCGGTAGCGGAATTTGCTGCGATTACCTCCAACTCGGCAATAAATTCCCCCGGCATGAAAGAAATCTCTTTACCGTTACTTTCTTCCGGTGCTTTGGAATATTGCCGTTCCAATTCTTTCCAACGTTTTTTGGAGCGTTTTAATTCCCGCCAAACAGCATCGGCAGTTTCTGCATCGGGAATGATGATTTGTTTAATGGTCATCTCATACGGGTATTTGTCATAATATTGGGCTATTTCTTCATCGGTCACGGAGGTAATTCCTTTTTCCCGCATATGTTCTTCCCACATGCGGTTGAGTAAATCCGTTGAGAAACTAAGGTAAATCTCTTTGAGTTGTTCGCGCTTGTCTTCCAATGCGGTCAGGTAAAAATCTTCCTTATCCAAGTCTTCTTCTTTGGCATCTAGGGCGATGAGTTGTTCCCGCGCAAGCAAATGAATAAAGTTTTTTCTGCCGATGGAAGTTTGGGCAAATTCCTGATCCTGCTCGGGAAGAAGGGCCAACCGTTCGTCCAGTTGGCGTTGCGTAATTTGGGCGGGGCCCACTTCGGCCACGATCGTGTCTTTGGTCGGAGCGGAGTCTAAATCTGTGCTGATATCAGTGGGAGATTTCCGGCCACAGGCCGCTAATAAAGAAATCCCTAAGAATAAAAATAAAAAGTTTTTCATACCTATACTATAGCATTTTGCGTTTTTAATACATACTCCAAAAATGTAATTATTTCTTCCGCTTGTTCTACAGGTGTGTGGGTTTTTTTCTCCGAAACGTGTATGCCGTCGCCGTTTCTGGATTTGATAAATTGTACCCGCGGGCCGTATTTTTCCAATACTTTTGCCGGAAAGTCAGCCGGCATTTGAAAATCAGCAGTAAAGAAAAGGTCAAACCCGGAGGAACTATATTCCAGATGGTAAATTTTAAGCAGTCCTGCACGGCGGGATAGCTGTAAGATACGGTTTAAATTTGTCAGTTCCGCAGGAACGGGGCCGGCAAAATCAGCCAATTTTTGCAAGATTTGACGGGACTCTTGTTCATCGGCTGACATGAGTTCTTTATAATATTTCAGGCGCTCACTGTCATCGGGCAAATAGTCCGGTGAAATATAAGCCGGTAAAGGAAGATGAACGGTGGCGCGGATCGGACGTTGAGTTTTTTCTCCTTTTAGTTTTCTGACCTCCGCAGCCACTAAATCACAATACAAACTTAAACCGACTTCATGAACGTAGCCGTGCTGTTTAACCCCTAGCAGCTCTCCTGCTCCGCGGATTTCCATATCACGCAAAGCCAGCTTAAATCCGCTCCCTAAATCACTAAATTCCATAAGAGCGGCTAAACGTTTTTTGGCTTCTTCGGTGGGGTCTTTTTCTTTAGGGGCTTTATAGGGCATGGCTAAAAGCTGATGATATGTATCCTGCTCTTGGGGAGAGGGCTCTCTAAATAACCAATCCGGATGGAAGAGATAGCAATAAGCCTTTTGGTCACCGCGGCCGATTCTGCCGCGCAGTTGATACAGTTGTGCCAACCCGAAATTTTGTGCATTTTCCACAATCAGCGTGTTGGCGTTGGTGATGTCCAGACCGGATTCAATAATGGTGGAAGCCAGTAAAATATCGTATTTTCCGTTGTGAAAGTCCCACAAAGTTTGCTCCAGTTCCGCCTCTTTCATTTGTCCGTGTGCCATGCAAATTTTGGCTTGCGGCACTAAGTGCTGTAAAAACAGATAGCGTGACTGCATGCTTTGTACACTGTTATAAACATAATAAATCTGACCACCGCGGGCCAACTCTTGCTGAATGGCGGCTGCTGCCACTTCGTTATTCCAAGCACAAACCACAGTTTTGATAGGGGTGCGTCCACGGGGAGGAGTGTCTATTAAAGAAATATCTCTTAAAGAAGAAAGAGATTGGTTTAATGTGCGCGGAATGGGGGTGGCACTTAGCATTAAAGTATGTACGCCGGCACTTTTGGCTTTAATTTTTTCTTTTTGCTTCACTCCAAAGCGGTGTTCTTCGTCAATAATAACTAACCCCAAATCCTGAAAAGAAATATCTTTAGACAGCAAACGGTGGGTGCCGATAATGATATCGCAAATACCGTTTTTGAGTTGGCGGATAATCTCTTTTTGTTCGGTTTTGGTTTGAAAGCGGCAGAGCATTTCTATATTTACCGGAAAACCGGCCATACGTTTGCGGAATGTTTTACAGTGTTGATCTGCCAAAATGGTAGTAGGCACCACCATCATCACTTGCTTGGCGCTCATAACGGCATGCAAAGCGGCCCGCATCGCTACTTCTGTTTTGCCAAATCCTACATCACCCACCAGCACGCGGTCCATAGAGCGGGCACGGCTCATGTCTTTTAGCACGTCCTCAATTGCTTGGGTTTGTCCGGACGTTTGGACAAAAGGAAAGGAGGCGGCAAATTCTTCTTCTATCCGTTGGTCTCCGATGAGAGCCTGTGTGCCGGCCGCCTGCCGTTGGGCTTCTAACTTTAAAATTTCTTTGGCGGTTTTTTGTGCTTCTTCTTTTACTCGTTTTTTAACATCTTTCCAAGCGCTTCCGCCCAAGGCAGACAAGGCGGGGGCTCTGCCTCCGGCCCCGATGTATTTTTGCACACGTTTAAAGTCATACATAGGGACGTAGAGTCTGCTTCCGCGCCGGTATTCTATGATCAGACAGTCGGTGGGGTTTTGTTCTTTGTCCATAATTTCCAACCCCAAATATTTTCCGATTCCGTGATGCTGATGTACTACATAGTCACCGGGTCGCAACTCTTTGAAACGCACTTTTTGCGCATTTTCCAGCGTAATGTTTTTTAGAGCAGAGAGGGGACGGTAATGTCTGTTAAGAATATCACCGGAAGTAATAAAGGCCTGTTTTTTTTGTATGCTGTAAAAGCCCTGCACCAGCGGAGAAATAAGAATCGGCAGTTTTCTCAGCTCTTCATAGTCTTGCATGATTTCCGATAAACGGTCTAGTTCCCCACGGTTTAAGCAAGTGATATTTACCTGAATATTCTGTTTTTTTAAAGAAAGGACCTCTCTTTCTAACAGGGAAAAATTAGCCTTGAATTCAATGTTGGATTTCAGATGACAATCTTGGCTTTGCGGAGCGGGAAGAAGTGTGAAAACGGCCGCACCTTCGTACAAAGAAAAGTCAAAATCTGCCGGTGGTTGGTCAAAGATATATTGGGCTTGGTTTATATAATCTGCCAAAATGGCCGGTGTGTGTTCAAAAGACAAGGGAATGATGCAGGCGCTGTCTATATGTTCTTGAGTGCTTTGGGTATCTATGTCAAAGGTGCTGATACTTTCTATCCGGTTTCCGGCAAAATAAAAACGGTATGGCAGTTTTCTATCAGGCAAAAATAAATCCAGCACACTTCCTCTCACGGCATACTGGCCGGGAACCTCCGTATAATCTTCCCGAACGTAGCCACGGTTTTGCAAAATGTCCAGCAAATCGCTTCTGCGCAGACAGTCCCCTCGGTGAATGGTAAAAGTGTTAGCTTTGAAATCCTTAGGAGCGGGGAGAGATGTTGGCCACTCGCTATATGGCACAACGAGTGCATAAGGAGTTTGCGCGGTAATCAGATGATGCAAGACGGCCATTTGCCCTATTTTTTGTTCCGGGAAAAGCAATAATTTAGTATTAGGAGGAGAAAAATGTTGTAAAGAAGATTCTAAAGTATCAGTAGAAGAACCCGTTAAATAAACCACATTTTTTCCTACAGATAAAAACTGCTCGGATACAAAATACCCCGCACCGGAGGCATTTGCCAACCCGTGAAAGAAAAGAGGCGAGATCTTGTTTGTCTGCATATACGTATATTGTAGAAAAAAAGCCCGCACTCAGCGGGGTTTTCTATGGGTTAGAAACTGGTGGGAGCCGTGCCTTTTTTGAAAGCTTCTAAAAATTTATTCGGATCGGTCGGCGTAGCCAAACGGCCGGTATTGGGATTGACATAAGAGAAAGAAATCCCTTCCGGCACGGTAAAATCATCTGCCGGCTCGTCTTTTAAAATTTCTGCCATAATTTCCGCCCACCAACGGGCCGTGGTGCTACCGGTCCAATGGTATTTTTCTTGGGAAGTATCATCATCATATCCCATCCAGGCGGCCGCAGAGGTGTGTGGCGTCATGCCTACAAACCACATGTCACGGTGACTTTGGGTGGTACCTGTTTTTCCGGCTACGGGACGCTTAAGCACTTTGACGGAGGCACCGCTTCCGCGGTCCACCACCCCTTTCATCATATTGATGAGCAAATAAGAATCTTGCGGCGAGAATGCAGCTCTTTCTTCGGGCACGTGCTCTTCTAACAAGCGTCCGTTGTTATCTTCCACTTTTTCAATGTAATAATTATCTGTATGGATTCCGCCGTTGGCGAAAGTGGTCAAAGCGGCCAAATGCTCGTCCATATTAATGACGGACACCCCTAAACCAAGCGCCGGCACAGACGGAAGCGGAGCGGTAAGACCTGCTTTGCGTGCCACCTCAATAACTTTGCGCGGACCGATGGCATCTATTAAATTGACGGCCACTATATTTTTGGATTTTTCCAATGCGCGGCGCAATGTAATCCAGCCGTCATTTCTACCGCCGTAATTTTGCGGTACCCATACGTTAAAAGCTTTGCTGGCAATAAAAGATTGGGCCGCCAAATCCAAGGAATACAAGTCTGCATTTTCATCAAAAGTATGCCAGTTCCGCCCGTCAAAATAAAACATGGTGGGCAAATCTTTCACCAAAGTGGCGGGAGTATATCTTTGTTGCAAAGCAGCCATCCAAACATAAGGTTTGAAAGAGGATCCCGGTTGTCTGCGGGCTTGGGTAGCGCGGTTAAATTTACTTTCGCTAAAGCTGCGCCCGCCCACCATTACGCGCACGGCTCCGGTTTTAACGTCCCGTGCCATAAAGGCCCCTTGTAGACGCGGGTATTCCAGCCGCTCTTGAATTTCCTCGGGAGAGGCTTCTTCTTGGTTTATCAGGCGCGGGTCTGCTTCGGGATCGTTGGGGTCTATTTCTATTCCCAACCCTTTGGCAATGACGGCATCAAATTCTAAGAGTTTTTTATTCATGATTTCTTCCGCCACGGTTTGCTGGTCAATGTCAATGGTGGTATATATGTTAAGGCCGCCTTTCCACAATGTTTCCGTACCGTATTTGGGCTCTAAAATACGGCGGATATGTTCAATAAAGTAAAGACCGGGTTTGTCTCCTTGTGAAGCAGGTGCTTTTTCAGGCAGGGGTTCTTCTTTTGCCTTAGCCAAATCATCTTGAGAGATGTATCCTTGCTCATACATGACTTGCAAAACTAAATTGCGGCGGGCTTTAGCACGTTGCGGATTGGCAAAAGGATTGTAATTGCCCGGAGACGGAATCAGCCCTACCAACATGGCAGCTTCACCGGTGGTCAGTTGGTCCAGCTCTTTATTAAAATAGCGTTTGGCAGCTGCTTTGACGCCGTATGCCCCGCTACCCAAGTAAATTTCGTTTAAGTAAAGTTGCAAGATTTCCGGCTTGCTGAAGCGGTGTTCAATTTGTACGGCCAGTACAATTTCGCGGATTTTGCGGATAATTTTTTTCTGTTGGGTCAAAAATACACCGCGGGAAAGCTGTTGGGTCAAGGTGGATCCGCCTTGCTTGGCGCGTCCGGTCATGATATCGTGGAAAAGAGCCCTGGCGATCCCTCGTACAGAGAAACCGGCATGCTTAAAGAAATCCCGGTCTTCCATGGCCACAACTCCGTTTTGTAAATCCACCGGAATTTCTTCTAGGGGGACCATGCTTCTTTTCTCAATGGAAAATTCGTGAATGAGCTTGCCGTTGCGGTCAAATACTTTACTGGTCAAAGAGGGTGTGTATTCTTCCATTTCGTACACGGGCGGAATGCCGGAGAAAATGTAACGCATAAAAACCGCTCCGCCGATAATGGCAACAAACAACCCTGCCAAAATGCAGAAAAGAAAGAATTTAGAAGTGAAAAATCTAACTATACGCTCCATTTCATCATTATAGCAAACTTACTTGTCTATCGTTTGAAAGGCAATATAAAATAAAAATATAAAAATAACCCTTTTTATAGGTTTGCTGTTTTTTGGCGGTTTGCTATGCTGTAGGAAGAGAATACATTTTTTTGCTGATGATTAGCGCAAGATAACGGATATAGATTATAAACAAAAATCTATCAACGAAAAAAAGCAAAAAAATGATTTTATTGAAAACGGTAAAAAAAATAGTAAAATCTAATTATCATATTTTTGTAGGAGAAGGTGATATGAGCCCTATCAAAAAAAATCCGAAAAGTTGCATCTACCCGTGTCCCGGCGAATGTAATGAAACGGCCGCTTTTATAGATCATCTGTCTTCCTGTCAATCTATTAAAGAACACGGAGTGGAAGGGTATGATTTGGTATATATTGCCGATCTGACGAACAAACATGTTTTCATGTTTGGTACTCCTTGTGCCACCCGTGCCGAAGTGGAGCTGGATCCTACCCAGTCCGTGCATCAAGAAGCACATCAAAAGGCCTCTAAAGGGGAAATGTTCAGTTATGAGTGGAGCATGTGTAAAGGAGAAAATACTTGTTTTTTCCAATCCGTGCTGATTCCCCTGCGCGATAGCCAAGGAAACGTGGGCAGTATATTAGGGCTGGTGAAAAATATTACCACATGGGCTTATAATTATTCTCGCACCCGTTTGTTAAAAGAAGTTGGAGGGCGAACCTTTTCACAGCTTCTTTTGGCGGCGCGCGAAGAAGAAAAAAAGAATATTTCTTCTGCTTTGCATGATGAAATCGGCTCTACGGCGGTTATTTTAACTTCTTTGTTGAGTATGGTTAAAGAAAGTGTAGAACGCAAAGACCAAGAGCAAGCCTTAAAAGATATTGCCGCTTTGGACAAACAAATTAAAGAAAGTATAGAACGGGTCAAGAATATTGTGGTAAGTTTGCGTCCGCCTAATTTGGAAACCATCGGCCTGTGCGATGCTGTGCGTGAGCTGTTGGCGCAGGTAAGCCATTACCGAGGGATTAAACACTCTTTTAAGTTGCAAACAGCTGACGATGTACCAACATCCGATGAAGTGAAAATTGTGTTGTACCGCGTAGCGCAGGAAAGTTTGAACAATATTGTCAAACATTCCGGCGCCACGAAAATAGAAGTAAGTATTAAACGTGGTGTAAAAGATATCACGCTTAAAATAAGCGACAACGGGAAAGGATTTAAACCTTCCAAACAACGGTCCATTAAACACATAGGGCTTTTGTCTATGCGGGACAGCGTGGCTTATTTGGGCGGAAAATTTACAATTCACAGCGAACCGGGCAAAGGGACCGTTGTAGAGGCCAAATGCCCAAAAATTGTTTATGGGGTGAAAGACTATGAGTATAAAAGTGGTATTAGCAGATGATCATGCCATCGTACGTGACGGTGTGCGCGCTGTTTTGGAGAGAAAAGGCAAAGATATGGAAGTAGTGGCTGAAATTGCCAACGGAAAAGATTTGGTAGAGTGGGCCACTAAAAACGAAGCCGACGTATATGTAGTAGATATTTCTATGCCTATTTTAAACGGGATAGAGTCTGTGCAGCGTTTGGTAAAAAATAATCCGCAAACCAAAGTAGTGATGCTCAGTATGTATGATGATAGAGTATCGGTAGAGAAAGCCTTGAAAGCCGGCGCAAAAGGATTTATTGTCAAAGTTTCTACAGCGGATGAAATTGTAGATGCCATTCGGGAAGTTTCTTCCGGCCGGTTTTATTTGTGCAGTAAAGTATCTAAATATATTGTGCAAGGTTTCTTGGGTAAGACCTCTTCCCGCAAGCGAGATGTGACCGGTCTGACTCCGAAAGAGAAAGAAGTGTTGCAGCTCATTGCCGAAGGTTACAGCAGCAAACAAATTGCTAAAACGTTTAATCTGTCTTTAAACACCATTCATGTGCACCGCAATAATATTATGAAGAAACTCGGCATTCATAAACAAGCCGAATTGGTGCGCTACGCGATTAAAGAAGGCATTGCTC
The DNA here is from genome assembly GCA_017468055.1 of Elusimicrobiaceae bacterium. Taxonomy (GTDB): domain Bacteria; phylum Elusimicrobiota; class Elusimicrobia; order Elusimicrobiales; family Elusimicrobiaceae; genus Avelusimicrobium. The sequence goes on along the minus strand of JAFUJU010000009.1, from coordinate 17,413 downwards.
AATTGTAAGGAGTCTTATGCGTATTATTGCTGGAACAGCCAGAGGCCGGAGAATTTTTTCTGTATCAAAAAATTTACCGGTAAAGCCTATTTCAGACAGAATAAAACAGTCTGTCTTTGATATTTTGCGCCCCCGTATAACGGGGGCCATGTGGTTGGATTTGTTTGCCGGTACCGGTAATGTGTCTATGGAAGCACTGTCTCGCGGTGCGGCACGGGTGGTGAGCGTAGATAGGGAACCTGCCTGTATTAAAAATATTCACCGCAACTTGAAGCATTTGGGCTTTGAAGACCGCGCCCGCGTCATTCGCGGAGATATTTTAAAGCCGTTGGATTATTTGCTTTCTTATAGCGATAACGAAGGGTACGATATTATTTTTATGGGGCCTCCGTATCGGGACCAAAATAATAAGATGTTGGCCTTTTCCGAGCCGGCCTTAAAAAATGTTGCCGCTGCTAAATTGTTGGCTCCCAACGGGGTCATTGCTTTACAAACGCATAAGACCGAAGAATTTGCCGTTCCGGAAGAGTTGGAACTCTATCGGGTAGAAAAATACGGGGATACTTTGGTACATTTTTTACGCTATAAGGCAGGGTAATTATGTATAGCGATGTACATGAATTAAATTATTCTAAAATTAAGACCTATTTGGAATGTCCTCTTTTGTATAAGTACAAATATATGGACGGACGCAAAGAAGGGCTGGTGCCGGCTTCTTCTTTAGGAGTGTCCATTCACCGCGCCTTAGAAGAGTATCACCGCAATAGCAATGACCCATCTGAAATTTTGGCTTACTATGATGATTGTTGGTTGGGGGCCGGCTATAAAAGTGTCGGCGAGCAAATGGAATATTATCTCAAAGGCCAAAAAATGTTGGAACGGTATGCCGAACACGAGTATGAAAGAACCAGTACGGTAGACAGTACGGAAAGAGAGTTTATTTTTCAGGAAGGAAAATGGACGATCCGCGGTAAAATAGACCGTACGGATAAACATACGGACGGAACGTGGGAAGTGATAGATTATAAGACGGGCGAAGATATAGATTTTGAAGCTAAGATTACCGATTCTTTACAGCTGGGCATTTATGCCGTGGGCGCGCAACGTGCGTGGAATTTGAAGAAAGGGAGAGCTTCTTTCTATTTCACGGCTTTTGATAAAAAAGAAAGTGCCAACTTTGAAGATTTTGATGAGAAAGCCATTTTGGCTAAATTTATAGAAGTGGGAGAAAAAATAGAGGCCGGTTTGTTTGAGCCGGATTTGTCCCATTGCCAACATTGTGCTTTTCGCAACCGTTGTGAAAAATCTTCCTGTCCGGATCCGGAGCCGGAAGGCCCTGATTTCAGCGGCAACAATCCTGCTTAATAAAAAGCCCCCGTTCGGGGGCTTTTTTATTTATCTTCTACCGGTTTTTGAATTAAGAACAGACTGATAAAAATAACGCACATACCCAAGACTTCGTTTCCTTGGGGGAAACGGTGGCGGAAAATCATATCACTCAGCATGGCAATTAAAGGAGAGCAATAACAAACGGAGGCCATGCGGGTAGCGCCCCAACGTTTGATAAGGGCTACCATCAGCAAGAAAGCCACCGCCGAGGAAAAAACACCGGCAAAAAGAATGGAGATGATGACTTTGGACGAAAAATCTGCCAAAGCGGGTGGCGTTTCCAAACTCCATGCCACCGCCAACAGTACAACGGCTGAAAATAAGTATTGGTGAAACGTGTTGGCCTCTATAGAGGAAGCGTGATTATCCACCATGATCTTTTTGGTAAGTACATTGCCTAAGCTGTAAGACCAAGACATAAAGATAAAGCCTAAACAACCATATAAAAACCAAGGATCTGTTTGGAGTTTTAAGTTGGGCAAAGTAATGCATAACAGACCCAACAGGCCGAAAACAACCCCGAAAGCTCTTCTCCAAGTAAAGCGGTCCACTCCTTTTAGCAGAATAGCCCCTGCAATAAAAGACCATATGGGAGTAGTGCCGTTGAAGATACCACCCACCGTCGGAGAAACAAAACGCTGACTCCAAGAAATAGCGGCAAAAGGAAATAAGATGAGCAAGAAACTGATCAACCACGGCCGCCAAATTTGCTTGGGCGAAATGCGCAGGTCTTTGCGTTGGAATGCATAAAGTATAACAAAGAATAACAGACCGGCCAACACGCGGTAAAAGGTGCCCCAATACGGAGGGATCACATCTACAATATTTTTAGTTGTTAAAAAAGCCGTTCCCCAACACATGGCCAAACAAAAAGCTAATACATAACTCATTTTTAACTCCTCTCAACGAAAATACCAAAACAAAATGAACAGACCCAACAACAGCCGGTAAATTACAAAGACAGTAAAATTGTGTTTTTGAATATATTTCATCAAACCGCTAATAACTGCCAATGCTCCCAAAAAAGCACTGATAAAACCCCAGATAAGCGGTGCGGAAATATCGTCCGGAGATAAGTGACTTACTTCTAACAGGGCCGCCCCTGCAATCACGGGTGCGGAAAGCAGAAAAGAAATACGGGCGCTTTGACTTCTGGAAAACCCCAAGAATAGTGCGGCCGTAATGGTGATGCCGCTGCGCGATACTCCCGGCATCAGGGCCAAAGCTTGCGCACAACCGATAATCAGTAAATTTTTAGCGGAAAAGAGAGGGGCTTTTTCTGTGTTGGACTGACGGTCTGCCCACCACAAAAGAACGGCAAAAATCATTAAGCAGCAGGCAATGGATACGGGACTGCGAAAGATAGTTTCTACTTGCTCTTTAAACAACACTCCCGCCACTGCAGCAGGGAGCGTGGCTAAGGCCAAAAGCCAAAGGGGTTTTCCTTTCTGGCTGAAGGGTTGACTAAGTCCGTTTTTAATAAGTGAGATCCAATCTTTGGCAAAATATAACAACACAGCCAGCAAAGTAGCCAAATGTAACAACACGTCAAAAGAAACCCCCTGATATGCCTGCCCTCTAAAGAAGGGAAGCAACACCAAATGGGCTGAGCTGGAAATGGGTAAAAATTCACCCAATGCCTGCAAAAGACCTAACAAAATTGCATCAAAAGTACTCATTTATGCTCCTGCCAAAAATTTAGGATTAGAAAAATCCGTCATATCAAAACACATATATTGCCCCGGCTCAAAAGAAACATATTCCTTGCACAAAAGACTGGCTAAAATGCTCATGTTAGGATTGTGCCCCACTAATAACAGGCTGTCTTTTTCCTGCAGATGTGTCTGTATAAATTCCAATAATCCTTTTGCACTTAACCGCCCGTCCAACAGGTCTTGCGTTTGAAACGGAACTTGCAGTACCCGAGCCACGATTTCGGCGGTTTGTTGGGCGCGCAGTAAGGGGCTAGCAAAAAACAGCTCCGGTTTTGTCTGCTGCGAAAGCAATGCTTGGGCCGAGCGTAAAACCCGCTCTCTTCCGGTGGGTAAGAGAGGACGGGAAAAATCAGATTCGGCGTAAGGGTCAGCTTTGCCGTGCCTCATTAAAATTAATGTTTTCATATTTCCAAACTTTCTTGCGCGTGATAAGGTGGAAAAATGCAATAATGTATAAAACTTCTTATTTAATATAGCATTTTATGAAGCTGTTTTATGCGCCGCTCCGCGCTCTGGAGCAGAAATTTATTAGCCATATCTTGGGGTTGCAGGTTGGACCTAAGAATGGGGTATTGGTTTTGTGCCCTTCGCAACGGGTTGCCTTTCATTTACAAAACAAACTTTTACAGCATCAACCGGTACTTGGCAATATTACTTTTAATACATGGGGTCAATTGATGCGTGAGTTGGATAAAGAGGCCCCTTCTTTCCAAAAACCTTTACTTCCGGCCGATCATTTACAAGATTATTTATTAAAAAATTTACTTTTGCGCCCCGGTCTAAACCGCTATCCTGCCACAGCAGGGGTTATCAGTGCGCTGAAAGCCTCTTTGCGGGACTTGGCCGATGCTATGGTAGAGCCGGAAGTGTTGTACGAACATTGGCTTTCTTTACCGGACTTTTCTTTGGAAGATGAACAGGGGCATTTAAAGTGGTTGATAGAAGTGTACCGCGCTTTCTTGACGGAAATGGATCAGATGACGGATTACCGCAGCTACAGCCAATATTTTGCCCAGGTGCTTCATACCGCTGAAGATTCCGCTTATTTGCGAGGCTTTCAACACATTTTATTCTACGGTTTTTATGAATTTACGGGCAGACAACTTGAATTTTTTCATGTATTGCGCACCCATTATCCTCTTTCTGTTTTTTGGGTATATGACCGACATAAGGCTTTTGACTTTGGAAAAAAGTTTTTTGAAAGTAACCTATTAGGCCTTGCCGAAGAGAGCGAAAATTGTGCGCAAGACTGGGAAGCCTTAGCCTGCCCTCAGGCAGCACAATATTTATTTTCCGGTCAGGAAACCTCCGTCGCAGATGCCGGTTTGCGGGTGGTTTCGGCGGCGGACTTGGAAGCGGAATTATTTTTCGTAGTCAAAGAAATGTTGCGTTTGCATGAAGAAGAAGGGGTTTCCTACGCGGATATGGCGGTAACGGCACGCACCTTGGATCCGTATAAACATTTGCTTGCTGTTCTTTTTGAACAAAATTTTATTCCCTTAAATGTCTCTTTTGCCCAACCGGTGCTTAGCAGTCCCCTGGGGGTGTTTTTGCGTAATTTGTTAAATTTGGTCCGTGGCGGATTTAATAGGGAAGAAGTGTTGGCGGTTTTGCAGTCCCCTTACTTGAAACAAAAAAACTCTTGGCGTTATTTGGTGGCTCAATGCCAAGCTCAGCGTGATTTTTCACAGTGGATAGATTTGCTTCGTCCTTCGCTTTCTCATTATGATCCGGCCTTTATTCAATGGTTGGAAGAAGTAAAAAACAGCCTTGAATTTTTGGAAAGACCGCTTGAATGGTCTGTTTTGTGCCAAGCGGTAAAAGATTTTTTAGAAAAGAATGTAGATTTTTCTTCTTTTTCCATGCAGGAACAATTGGTTTGGAGGGAATGGGAGCAGGGGTTGGGCAGTCTGTTAAGTTTTTCAGCCGTTTCCAAGTTGGCCCGTAAGAATGAATTTTTAGATGAATTGATGCAGATGTTAAAGCAATCGCAGGTTCATGAAGTGACGGATATTTCCGGTGGTGTAACGGCCGTTGACGTTATGGGATTGCGCGGGTTAAATTTTAAGGTATTATTCGTGTTGGGACTGAATGAAAAAACATTTCCGCAAGTCATACGGGAAGACCCGATGCTTAAAGACTATTACCGGCGTATTCTGCGTGATCAATTGGGGTATTGGATCAATCAAAAAATGGAACGTTTTGCAGAGGAGAGATTGCTTTTTTTCTGTACGTTGGAAGCAGCTAGCCAAAAAATATATTTGTCTTATTTGCGTACGGATGGGGAAGGAAAACCGCTCATTGTGTCAGGCTATTTGGCAGAGGTATGCCGCATTTTACAGATACCGTTGGAAGGAGCAGAGGTGCTGTTTGTCAGCGGGCGAAAAACAGAACGCTTGAAACAAGTGAGTCTGTCTTTGTTGACGCAGAAAGAAGTGTCTTTATTATTGGCGGCGCAAGAGGCCGCAGATACGGAGTATGAAAAGGCTGGGATTATGTCTTCCCGCATGCAGGCCAGCTTATATGCTGCCCGTCAAATAGCTTCTATCGGGGCGATGAGCGGATATGACGGCGTAGTCAAAAGCGGACAAGAAATTTTTCACGCGCAGAATGAGGCAGGTTTTTCTCCTTCCAGTTTGAAAGACTTGGCCCTTTGCCCTATGAAATATTTTTTATCCAAAGGTCTTGGATTGCGCGAAAAAGAAGATATCTTCAGCCGCAGCGAACTGGCGGCCCATTTGCGTGGCAATATATATCACGAAGTTTTAATGGACTATTACGGGCGTCTGTATCGGGAGGGAATGACGGGGCAATTGTTTGACTCGGCGCTTACGCAGCGCATGCGGGAAAGTTTGCAAAATCATTATGATAAAAACAGCTATAAATGGTTTGGTATTTATCCGGTTATTTGGGAGTTAATTTTAAAAGATATTTATGAAAAATTATCCGATTTTGCGGTAAAAGATGCACTGGAATTAGATGGTTTGGTGCCCCAAATTTTTGAAACATTTTTTGAAAAGGTCTATGCTCCCTCTTCCACATTGTCTATTAAATTAAAAGGCATTGTGGACCGCATTGACATAGATGAAAAATCAAAAAGATTTCGGGTATTGGATTACAAGTCCAGCCTTAGCGGAAAAAAATCCATAGCAAGTAGCATGTTTAAACAGGTTATTTTACAGCCGTTTATTTATCTTATTTTAGCGGAAGGACAGAAGCAAACCCAAGGTTTGAAGGCAGACGGGGCAGCCCTATTAGGGATTAACAAAGGATATGCCCGGCAAACTTTATCCCAAGATGAATTTGAAAATATTTCCGTTCGGGCGTCCGGTTTTTTTAGTTTGCTTATGAGCTTTATTTCTTCTGGTTGTTTCTTTATAAATCCTTCGGAACACTGCCAATATTGTCCGTATAGTGCCATTTGCCGCAAAGACAGTTTCCGTAGTTTATTGCGTGCACGCCATGCCAAAGAATTTCAGGCTTTGCAGGAGGTCAAAAAATGAGTATGTTGACGGAAGACCGTTTCCGTGTACGCACGCATCTGAATGTGAACATGGTGGTAGAGGCCGGTGCCGGTACCGGCAAAACCACGCTACTCATTGACCGCCTTTGTTTTGCGCTTTTGGCACAAGGGGTGGCGGCCTCGCGCATGGTGGCACTCACTTTTACGGAAAAAGCAGGAGCCGAGATTAAAACGCGCCTCATCAGTAAATTACAAGCTATTTTACGTTCTCTTTCAGGTGATATGCAAGATGAAACACTGCAGATCCTGCTTACTCATTTTTCTGTCCCAAAGGAAACAATACGGCAACGGACGGAAGAGGCGCTGAATCAATTGGACAGAAGCTCTATCGGCACGATCCATTCCTTTTGTTCCGAAATTTTACGTTCTTATCCGTTGGAGGCGGGGTTGCCACCTAATGCAGAGGTGGATCGCGGTCCGCTGGCAAAAGCCATTTTTGAAGCGGAATGGAATCACTTTTTAGACCAAGAATTAGGTTTGCAGGCGCAACGCGCAGATATCTGGAAAGAAATTTTACCGCATGTTACTTTGGCTGAGTTAAAAGAATGTGCCAGCCAAATGTGTAGCGGAAAAATAGAGCAATACGATTATTTTGCCCAAAAAGATAAATTGATACAGGTGCTCGGCACTTCAGCTGCACGGGCGACGGAGCTTGCTTGCGAATTTTTGGAAGAAAATAAAAAACCCAGAGCTGTTGAGCTGGCTCTACAGCAGGCAGCCCGCCGGTTTTTGGCATCGGCTCAGTGGCTCAGCACTCGGGAAGTAGCGGCGGAAGAAGAAACAGTGGCGGTTCACTCTATTCCCAAAAATTGGGACGAAGAAAGTGCCCTAGAGGCACAGCGTTTATTGCATTTTTCTGCCGCAGCGGATCCGACGGTTCAAGAAAGAATTTTGACAGTTTACCAATTGTTGGACGGTTTGGTAAAAAAAGTACGCGGCCGCTATACAGCGGAAGGAATTTTGAGCTTTGACGATTTAATTATCAAAACCCGCAATTTGCTTAAAAATAATTTATTGGTCCGCCGGCGTTTGCAAGAATCTTTTGATGTGTTTTTTATTGACGAGTTTCAGGATACGGACCCGGCACAAGGGGAGATGTTGCTCTTCTTGGCTGAGCAGAAAGGAAACGGGGCAACTTGTTGGCAAGAAGTAAAGCTGGCCCCCGGAAAACTTTTTGTAGTGGGCGATCCGAAGCAATCTATTTACCGTTTTCGCGGTGCAGATATTACGGCTTATGAATTGTTCACGGATTTGATTTTGAAACAAGGCGGAGAAAAGGCATACTTGCGCCAAAATTTCCGAAGCGAAAAAGAAATTGTAGCACTGGCCAATGATGTTTGTTCTGCCGTTATGAAAGAAAAACCTGCTTTTCAGCCTTTTTATGAGCCTATTTTTACCACTAAACAGGAAAATAAAGAAGCAGCAGAACTGGTGCTCATGGAAGAGAATGAAACCTTTTCTTCCGATGATTACCGTGAAAATCAGGCCCAGTTTATTGCCCAATGGATAGAAGAGAATGTAGGGAAAATGTCTTTGCGTAACGGAAAAAAATTGCGCTATAAAGACATAGCCTTACTTTTCCGTTCCGGTACCAAACTAATGCCCTACACTCACGCGTTGCGCCGAGCTAATATCGCTTTTTGCGTAGAAGAAGACCGTGATTTTTACCGCCGTCAGGAAGTGAACGATTTGTTAAATTTGTTGCGTTGTATCAATGATCCGGAAGATAAAATTGCTTTAGCCGGGGTAATGCGCAGTCCGTGGGGGGGGTTAAGTGATGAAGAAGTTTATCAAGCGTATGCCCGTCAGGAACGGGATTACCGCCAACCCAGCTGTCACGAAAAACTGGAAGATTTATTCCGGCAGTTGAGGCATTTTCATGCGCGTGCTGACAAAGAGCCGTTGGGGAAATTTTTACATGGATTGTTGGAAGAGAGTTTTATTGCGGAAGCATGTGCCATGGCTTATGACGGAGAAAGAAGCATGGCTACATTGGAAAAAATAGTTTCTCTGGCGCAAAGTTCCGAATTGGAAAAGCCTACCACCTTGGGACAATTTTTAAGCCGGATAGAAGAACTAATGGAGCAGGAACTCAGCCGTCTGACGGCTTTACCGGAAGGCGAAGCGACCGATGCCGTGAACATTATGACGGTACATAAATCTAAAGGATTGGAATTTCCGGTAGTTATATTGGCAGATATTTCCAAAAGAAATACCGTTGCCGCCAACAAATCTAATCATTTATATTCTTGGAAATACGACTTGCACGGCTTACGGGTAGGAAAATATCCGGACATAAATTTGGCTTGGTTAGAAGAAGAACAACAACTGCATGCCCAATGTGAAGAGATACATATTTTGTATGTGGCCTTGACGCGTGCCCGCGAAAAAATGATAGTGTTGGGCAATGCTAAAATGGAGGCAAAGACAATTGCGTCCATGTTTATGCGTGCCGGCCGGTTTCCTACAGCGGAAAAAGAGCATTCGCTGGGGGGAGAAGCTAGATTAAAAATACGCTATGTGCCTGTGCAGGAGCCATCCGGTTTTATTTACCGTCAAAAACCGGTATCGGCGGTGGCAGGACAAATTTTCTCTTTAGAAAATTGGAAGAATTTAATTGCTTGCCGTCAAAGTGAATATCAGGCTTATAAGGATCGACCTTTGTTGCAAGCTCCGTCCAATAAGCCAAATCCTGTTTTCTCCGATCCGTCAGCTATGAAGCTGGGGACAGTGATCCATGCCGCCTTAGCCTATTTGTGGCATAACCCGCAATCAAAGGTGGAGACAGCCTGTACATGGGGGTGCCACATCGCAGAAAGTGAGGATTTATGGGCTCCGGCCAAAGAGGTGTTGGCCTTTTATCTGGCTTCATCTCTTCATGCCAGATTATGTCAAATGGATCCTTTAGCGGTAGAAATGCCTTTTATACACCAAACGGAACAAGGGGTTCAACGTGGAACAGTGGATTTATTGCTTCAAGATTCACAAGGTACCGTTTGGATAATTGATTATAAAACCGATCATGTAGAGGAGGAAGAATTGGAGCAAGCCGCTTTGCAATATCACGGGCAAATAACAGCTTATAAACAAGCCGTAGAAAAATTATACCCTAACAAAAAGGTGAAAACAGCGGTAGTGTTTGTGCGTAATGCTGAAATGATAGAGCTTTAAAATTGGTAAAATTTAAGAAATATCTTAGGAGGAAGTATGTTTAATAAATTAGGACAACTGAAAGATTTGTGGAATTTAAAAAATCAAATTCAGGAAATCAAAAAACGCTTGGACAATATGGTGATTAAGGTAGAAAGCCCCAATCATGTGTTTGAAGTGACGGTTTCCGGATCTCAAGAAGTAAAAGAAGTAAAAGTAAATGACAATATCAAAAGTTTCTCTCAAGAACAATTGGGGGAAGAATTAAAAACCGTCATTAACAAAGCCGTGCGTGACAGTCAGGCCTTGGCTGCTCAAGCTATGGGCACTATGGCGGGTGATCTGCCGAACGCCTAATTTTTAATCCGGTTATGACTTGTCCTTCGCTTTCTTTTGCCGAAAAAACAGTTTGCCGCCTCGGACTGGGTACGTGGGTTTTGGGCGGCGGTAGTGACTGGGGGGCTGTTTCTTTTGCACAGGCGCAAGCTACATTACAGGCGGCTTTAGAAACAGGAATCAATTGGATAGATACTTCCCCTGTGTATGGCTGGGGGGAAGCGGAGGAAAGGATAGGCCGCGTTGTAAAGGGGGTCCGTTCCCGCTTGGTTTTAGCCGGAAAATGCGGCATTTGTTTAAACGCGCAACAGCGTCCGGATCATGATTTAACTCCCCGTCAAATCTTTTTAGAATGTGAAACCTCTTTAAAACGTTTGCAAACGGATTATTTGGATCTTTACCAAATTCACTGGCCGGACCCGAAAGTACCTTTGGCAGAAAGTTTGGCTGCTTTATCCCGTTTAAAAGAAGAAGGAAAAATCCGCTCTATTGGAGTATGTAACTTTTCTTTGGAGCAGCTAGTCCAAGCTTGCCAAATCACATCTATTGATTGTGTACAAAATCAACTTTCCTTGTTGGCGCCGTTTCCGCAGGATATTTTGTCCTTCTGCCGAGAAAAACAAATTGTTTTTTGGGGATATGGTGCCTTGGGCGGCGGAATATTAAGCGGAAAATACCAAAAAGAGCCCAACTTTAAGCGCAGTGATGCACGCAAGTATTTTTACCGTTATTATACGGGGACACATTTTGTTTCAGCGGCCAAAATCGCTTCGCGCGTAAAAGAAATGGCCTGTCAAAAAAGCTCTTCCAGCGTGGCTGTAGCATTAGCTTGGGCTTTGGCACAGACGGACTATGGCGGAGTATTGGTGGGGGCACGCACGGCGGAGCAAGTGCGGCAAAATATAGAGGCCTTGAATTTAGATTTAACGAAGAGCGAAAAGGAGTTTTTGCAACATGGTTAACGTGAAAGAAATTACGGCGTACTTAATAAGTATTTTACCGGAACTGGGAATTAATAAACAACGGGAATTATCCCGTTTGATTTATGAAATTGCCAAGCGTGATCATCTGCCTGTGACGGAAGTTTTACAACCGCAGAAAAATCTAAGCTTTGAACGGGCCAAAAAGATTTTACTCCAAAAACGTTATCCCTCTAGTTTTTCCACCGCTCCTAAAAATGCGTTTTATTTGCCTAAGTTAGAGTTGGACCCGGCCCAACGGGCGGATTTAACACCGCACACTTTTTCGCCCAAAGATATTTATATAGAAAGCAGTGTGCAGGATTCTGCTTTGGCGCGCCGTGCGCGGAAGATGTTTCCGCAGGCTTATTTTCATACGTGGGACGGAAAGCAAAAAGTAGGCTCCGTCAACTTTTCCCGCCGCACGGATACCTTGCTGATTCATCAGGAAAAATATGATTTTTTAAAACCGTGCCCTTGTTCGCAAGGGAATGCAGGGTGTGGTTATAATTTGATTAATTTGGGTTTTGGTTGTCGTTTTGAATGTGAATATTGTTTTTTGCAACAATATCAAAATTTGCACGCTATTTTATTACCGGCAAATGTGCAGGACTTTTTGGATAAGATAGACGAAGCCTCTTTTAGAAAGGGGCCGTTTGATCGGGTGCGCATCGGTAGTGGAGAATTTACCGATTCTTTGGTATTTGATGAACTGACACAATATAGCCAAGATTTGGTGCCTTTCTTTAGGCAGCGTCCTCATTTGCAGTTTGAGTTTAAAACAAAAAGCACCTGCATAGAAGGGCTTTTGAAACAAGAAGGTGCGGAAAATGTAGTGGTGGGCTGGTCGGTCAATGCCACTGAGTTTATAAGAGAGGTAGAACATTTTACTCCGTCACTTACACAACGTTTGGAAGCGGCCCAAAAAGTGGCACAGGCCGGATACCGGTTGGGCTTTCACTTTGATCCGGTGGTTCCTTTCAAGGACTGGCAGAAAGCATATGCGCTTGCTGCACAACAGTTGGCTGACAGTGTGCCGAACGATAAAGTGGCATGGATTAGTGTGGGGCTTTTGCGTTTTTCGCGTGAGCTTAAGAAAGCGGTGGAGAACAGATTTCCCGAAAACTGGATTTTGGATGGAGAATTTATGCTGGAGTTTGACGGCAAAATGCGCTATCCCGAAAAACTGCGTCAAGAAGTGTACGAATCTTTTGTGCCGCATCTGAAAAAGTTATTTCCCAAAGCGGTGGTATATGTCTGTATGGAAAAACCGAAGATTTGTTCGTGTAGTTTCTAAATACAAAACCCTCTCGCTTTAGCGAGGGGGTTTTAAAAAGTGAAGTTTTCCTTGACTTGTTTTTTTTTTTTGCTACAATTTTCCTGTTCGGAAAATTGAAGAAAAAAGGAGAACAGGTATGAAAAACTTTGTGTGGCGCAAATCTGACGGTTTTACGTTAATAGAACTATTGGTGGTGGTGCTGATTATTGGTATCCTTTCTGCGGTGGCGTTACCCAAATATCAGGTGGCCGTGGCCAAAGCAAAATATGTACAGCTGATGACGAGTGCCGAAGCGCTTTGGAAAGCTCAACAGGTATATTATATGGCAAATGGAGAGTATGCAAAAACCTTTGACGATTTGGATATTCAGATAGCAGGTGATTCGGAAGGGGTAGATAGTGGCCATGTAATTCACGCAGATAATTATGCCTGTTATATTTATGTTTCTAGTGAAACAGCGATAAACATGTATTGCAGAAACAGAAACGGAAGCGGCACCAATAACGGTGGAAACGGATATATTATTACTTTTTTGCCTAAAGAAAAAATGGGAACAAAGCAGTGCGTGGCTTATGATAATGATGTTACGGCGGAAAAAGTTTGCACTTCTATGGGTGGTGTGTTTGAGAAGAGCGTGAATAATTACAAACTCTACGCTTTTTCTGATTAAATAAAAAACCCCGAGGTTACCTCGGGGTTTTTGTTAAAAAGATTTTATTTAACCAGTTTGCTTAGTTCGGCACGGTATTGGTCGGCTAAAGTATCGGAATAACCGCCCCAATATTTTACTAGTTTGTGTTTTCCGTTAAAAAGCATAATATGCGGGAAGCCCTGCACACCCAAATCTTCAGCAGTCTGACCGCCTTTGTAAAGAATTTTGCTTTCTAAGTTATATTGTTTGATAATGTCTTTTACTTTTGCCTCATCATTATCTACAAATACACCCACTACTTCCACTTTGTCACCAAATTCTTTGTTGGCTGTTTCCAAAGCGGCTAAAGATTTTTTACACCAACCGCAGTAGCTGGCCATAACAGCAATAAGGACCGGTTTTCCTTTTTGTTCGGCAGACACCCATACTTCTTCTTCGCCGGCTACGGGCAGAGAAACATTGAGTTGGGGCGGTTGAGGAACTTGTACACAAGCACCCAGTAGTACGGCTACAGACAACGTCAACAGTAAGGCTTTAATTTTCATATTCTCCCTCTTAATATTAAGATACCCATATTGTACCTAAAATAAGCCCAAGAAAAAAGTGGGTAAGATGAAAATTTTATATAATAAATCATATTAATTACATGGTTTGTAATTAATAGTAAGCCTGAAACAAGGCTTACCTACAATTTGAATCTGTTTTTGGAACCGTGTGAAGAATGCGGTGCGCTGCCCGGTTACCGGCGGCACAATTGAGGTCCAAGAACAGTCGTTTTAGGCACGCAGCAGGCGGACTAATTACCCGGGTGTTTGCGTGCCGAGTGTTTCCTGTCTTCTTCTGAGGACAGGAAGCCACGGCTGTTATGATTTGGGTTACCTCAATTGGCTCAAATGTAGCAGCCGTTTTTATTTGTTCCAACGCACAGCTCCAAAGGCAGATCAAAGACAAAGAGGAGAAAAATGATGAAAAAATTATGCTTGTTGGTTTTGACGGCTGTGTGTTTAGTGGGTTGCAGTTCTGCGGCATATCGCAATGCCAGAGGAAGTATGGTATTAGATGATATGAATAAAATTAATACACCTGCTTTTAAAGCAGATGTGGAAGTGGGCGAAAAAATTAGTGGGGTGGCCGAATGCGAAAGTTGGTTTGGTATTACCACCAAACAGCCGGCTCGTCAAACACATGATGCCAAACTGCAAAGCAATGCCGGCAACTTGGCTCCGTCCGCCTGTACGCGCGGTGCGTTGTATGAAGCTATGTCTAAATCCAATGCTGATGTAATTATTACCCCCAGATATACTTCTGTCAGTAAAGACAATTGGTGTATTTTGGGCTATTGTATTCATAAGGTCAGACAGATTATCGTGACAGGTTATAAGGGATCTGTAAAAAATATTTCCCCCATGGCCAAAGAAGATTTTGAACTGTATGGTGTGGTAACGGAAGCCCAAAAAAATGATGGAGAAAGTTCTCACTCTGTATTTGGCCTGTAATAAGGAGGACAAATGAAAAAAATTATTTCTTTTGTACTGCTGTGGGGGCTTTTGAGCCCTTTAGCAGCGGCTCAGATTTGCCAAGAGTTTGATGAAAATATGAATCTCATCAGTGTGGATTGCAAAACCGGAAAACGACTCATTACGGCACAAGAAAAAGCACGCATGGCTCAAAAAATACGTGCAGAAGAACAGCGCAAAGCAGAGGCTGAACAAAAAAAGTTAGAACAAGCCATTGAAAAACGTAAAAAAGACCTTGCCAAAAAACGCAAACAAGGTATGTCCGGCAAGCGTGTCATGATTGACGGAAAATACTATTACTTGTCGGAAGAGCCTACCCGTGGCGGTAAAAGCGGAAGCGGGGGAATCAGAGGCGAAGAGTGGTTGCTTTCTGTTTATGGCGGGGGCGGTGCCTATACCAAAGGAGGAAAAAGTATTGGGCCTACGCAAGAAGAACTGAGATATAGTGGGACTGCCATGTGGAATGCCGGTATATCCGGGCTCTACTTTTTAAACTCCTATGTAGGTTTAGGTTTGGGGTTGGAAATAGATGAGCATTTGTCTGGTGGAGACAAAGGGGAAGAAGACTATTCTCTGGGAGGCGGAGGTTGGGGAGAGGAAAAATCCCGCCTTTCGTTAGAAAAATTGATGTTGTTGGGCCGTCTTAACCTAAATCCTGCCTATTCTACCCGTGTATATATTCCATTTGGCTTAGGATATACTCGCATAGAAGATAAAATGAGAGTGGAAGAGCATTATTATGGTACAGGTGTGGACAGCGTTTTTTCTCGAAAAACTCATACCAAAGAATTCGTTTATTTTGCCGGATTAGGATTGGAGTTTGACCTGACTGAAAAAGTATCCCTCGGTCTTGAAGGACGCTATAACTGTTTTAAATACAAGAGTTCAGACTTTACGTATTTGAATGGTTTGTTAAAGGTCAACGTAAAACTATAATGTTTATGAATAAAACCCCCGCTTTAGTAGCGGGGGTTTTAAGATTGTTTTCATTAACGTCCGGTTAATATATGCCAAATAGAAGTTTTTGAAATCTTAAATTTGGGAAGTATTTTTTGTCTAAGTTGTTCCAGAGAAAGGGTCGGATTTTCTTTGCTCATTTGTTTTACGTAGGCCACTTTGTCCGGACCAACTAAATAACGGCGAGCCAAAGGATGTTTGTCAGTAGACTTAGCATTTTCTATTCTGTCTTTCCAAACATACATAAGAGAACGGGAAACGCCATACTTTTCGTGCATCTTTTTCCAACCGTGCTTTTGGTAGTATTTCCAAATAGCTTCTTTTTCTTTCACAGTTCTAATATTGTATTTAGCCATATACACAGTGTACAAATTTTTTAAATTTTGGTAAATAGCTTTTTTTAATTAGAACGGTTTGGCTTTTTATTTATCAGTAAATAACTAGAAAAGGATAAAAGATAAAAATAAATCCATATACAAAAAAGTTTATGCGCTCTGCTTTGCAAAAAAACCACCCTTTTAGGTGGTTTTTTTAAAGTAATACCGGGGAAGGGACTTGCCTTCCGGTCGTTTTGTTGACCCAAAACGCCTGCAGGCCGGGCTCTCGGTTTTTGCCTTTCGCCGAAAGGAACTATCATCGGCTCAAACAAAAACATCGCTACGCCTTTCAAGTCCCTTACGCGCATAAAGCAGTTTATGCGCTCTGCTTTGCAAAAGAAAAACCACCCTTTCAGGTGGTTTTTTAAAGTAATACCGACATAGAAGTGAAATGAGGCCTCTTTTGGATTCGTTTATAGAGCGTGCCAAAGAAATACGGATACTTCGCCAGCATTTGGAAGAAGCAAAAGAAATTCAAAAACGTATGGAGATTTTTGATTCTGTTGATATAAAAAACAAAATCCTATCATTTTAGGTGTTTCTTGCTAATTTCATTTTGGCTTTCTGCTTTAAATTTAAAACCTTAACATAGGAGACAAAGCCAACATGGAAGATAATACATCAAAACAAGAGCCTAAAGTGCGTTGGACCAGATTATTAAAGCCCAGTTTTAAGACCAAGGCAAGTAAATCCAAAACTCGTTGGACTATTTTATTGAAATAGAGAGGGGTTGATAAGATGCTAAAGAATATAGAAAAAAGAAGCCCCCAAGTCCTGGCTTGGGGGGGTGTAGTTTACTCTCTGGTATAACTTGTAATACGGTAGGCATACACAAAACATGTACTTGTATCACCACCGCCTGGGCCACCTCGAGTTCCTTTTTTTTCTAAAAAGAAGGATTCTACTTCACGAGCACTAGCATCGGAAAAAGTTTCACCAAAAATCCACTTACCATTGATTTCTGACACATTATGATCGCTGAATAAGCGAGTTTTTGGATCTTTAGCAATTCCGACATACCAATCGTAGTAATAACCTCCTTCTTTTTGGATGTAAGAATCAATCTCTTGAATGATTCGTTCTTTTGTTAAGGGCATATATTCCCCTTCCCCAATTTGGGGTTGTCGGGTGGGCCAAAATCTGCTACAATAACTACATAAGCATACAAGCTATTTGTGAATTTCGGCCCACCATAAAAGCCACTTTCCAAGTAGCTTTCGTTATTAAAGGGCGCGGTTGCTGGAACAACTGTGCCCTTTTTTAAAATGGAACGTCATCATCAACTGGGAAAGGGACTTCTACTTGTTGTTTTTCTACAATTTCATAGACCCCTTTCTGTCCGGCTTTTTTACTCAAATAATGTTTTTTAACCAATGCCAATAGGCGATTGTTAATTAATGAACGTTTGGCTATTTTATTTGTTTTCCGATAATGGCGAATAGCTATTTCATCAAGAGTGGCCACTCCATCAAAGCTCTTAATGATTTCCAAGAGCTCTTTATCGAGTGGGTTTATTTTGGTTATGGTCAAACTATCCAATAATTCTTGGGGTAGTCCTT
>JAFUJU010000008.1 GCA_017468055.1 Elusimicrobiaceae bacterium | reverse complement strand
GGAAGATACATTGCGCGCTCTTCAGACTTTAGCCAAATATCACCGTCAAAACAGCACTCTTAAGATTGCCGCTATTACCGGCTCTAATGGTAAAAGCACCACCAAGCAAATGCTTAAATCCATTTGTCAGCAGGCCGGAGAAACCGTAGCCAATATGGGCAACTTTAATAACCAGTTCGGAGTGCCGTTTTCCTTGTTGGAAATTCAGGACAAACATAAATACGGGGTGTTTGAGTTAGGGGCTTCTCACCCGGGGGATATTGCCGAAATAGCTTCTTTGGCCCTGCCGGACGTAGCTGTTATTACCAATGTATCGGCTGCTCATTTAGAATTTTTTAAAGATTTAGAAACCGTATATAAAACGAAGACAGAGATTGTGGATTGCATCGCTCCCGGCGGTACTTTGGTATATAATGCCGATGATGAATTGCTGGCCCGCTTGGGGGCTTATAAAGGCAAATCCATTAGTTTTGGTTTTGCAGAACGGGCCGATTTGCACATTTTGGAAACAGAAAATTTCTCTTTTACTTATAAAGACACGGCCTATGTGTTTGATTTAAAATTGCTGCGCCATGATAAACTCAATGCAGCGGCGGCTTGTGCAGCAGCCATTGCGTTGGGGCTTTTTATGGATGATATTCGTAAAGGTTTACAGTCTTATGTGCCGATGCCGATGCGTATGGAACGTGTGACGCACGGTCATACACAGTTTATTTTGGATTGTTATAATGCCAATCCAGCCAGTATGAAAAACGCTTTGGAAATACTGGGCCGTGAGAAAAAATCACCCCGCATTGCCGTACTGGGTGATATGAAAG
The DNA here is from genome assembly GCA_017468055.1 of Elusimicrobiaceae bacterium. Classification (GTDB taxonomy): domain Bacteria; phylum Elusimicrobiota; class Elusimicrobia; order Elusimicrobiales; family Elusimicrobiaceae; genus Avelusimicrobium. The sequence continues at coordinate 2,073 of JAFUJU010000008.1, read as the reverse complement.
AATTGGGAGAAAGTTCCAAAAATTTCCACCGTTTAATTGCCCGTTGGATTTTGGATAACAAAGTAGACTTTGCCTTTTTGGCTGGGCCGGAGATGAAATACGCGGCCGACGTTTTGCAGACGGATACGTCCGTACAAACCTGTTATGCTTTGCAGGCACAAGAATGGACGGAAACATTAAAAACATTGATTAATCAGCGGGGGGGCATCTGTCTGTTAAAAGCCTCACGCAGCATGAATTTTGAAAAAATACTCAAGGAGATTGAATAAACATGCTATATTACTTGTCTTTATTTAAAGATGATTTGAGTTTTTTGAATATCTTTAACTACATCACTTTCCGCACCGGCGGGGCAATTGTGACGGCTTTTTTACTTTCATTGGTGTTTGGGCCTGGATTGATTAGCAAATTACGTTCCTTTAAGATACAACAAATTGAACGGGAATACGGGCCGGCTTCCCACTTAAGTAAAAACGGGACGCCTACCATGGGTGGCCTGCTGATATTGATTACGTTACTGCTGAGCGTATTTTTATGGGCTCGTTTGGATAGCGCGTATATCGGGTTGATGATATTTACCACGGTTAGTTTGGCTTTTGCCGGTATTTTGGACGATTACACCAAGCTGGTTAAGAAAAATCCGGAAGGGATTGCTTCTTCCGTCAAATTAACTATTCAGCTCTTTACGGCTATCGTGGTGGTGGGTTATTTGGCGATGAATCCGCCTAACGGGCAGTATAGCACTTCTATGTTGATTCCTTATATGAGCAAAGCATTTATTGATTTGTCGGTTTTTTATTTTGCTTTTTCCATGCTCGTGATTGTCGGTTCTTCCAACGCCACTAATTTGACAGATGGATTAGACGGTTTGGCAGCCGGCTGTATGGTTTTTGCCGCCATTACCTATGCAGTATTTGCCTACTTGGCAGGAAACGTCAATTTTGCCGATTATTTAAAAATTATTTATGTTCCGGGAGCGGGCGAAATAACGGTATTTCTCGGGGCTTTGGTAGGGGCCTGTTTAGGGTTTCTGTGGTTCAATGCCTATCCGGCCAGTGTATTTATGGGAGACACCAGTTCCTTGTTTTTAGGGGGAGTGCTGGGTACGGCGGCTTTATGTGTAAAACAAGAGTTGCTTTTGCCCATTGCCGGTGGGATTTTTGTTTTAGAAACATTATCGGTAATGCTGCAGATGGGATATTTTAAATTAACCCATGGAAAGCGCCTGTTTAAGATGGCCCCGATTCATCATCATTTTGAATTGTGCGGAGTGCCGGAGTCCAAAGTAATTGTCCGTTTTTGGATTATGGGAGCAATGTTGATGTTGCTTTCATTAGCTTCGCTTAAAATACGTTAAAATATGCCTAAATTATTTACCAAATCAAAAGCACAAAAACCTTTTGGCCGCAGACAGAAGACATTGTTTCATAAACCAGCTTCTGCCCGTGCCTATTCTTCATTGTCCAAAGGGTGGCAGTTTATGCAAATAGATAAAAAACTGGCATTTATTGCTTTTGCTTTCATCTGTTGCGGTTTGGTATTTACTTATTCTTCTTCGGCTTTTGGTTCTACCGGATTTTTTACCCGTCAGATAGTTTTTGACAGTATTGGAATTATAGCCGCTTTGTTCCTTTCTCAAACTTACGGAAGATTGCAACAAATTATCAAGCCCATTTGGTTGATGTATGGGGCTTGGGGACTTTTAATTGCGGTTTTATTTACCGAGCCGATAGCCAATGTACACCGCTGGATTGATTTGGGCCCTTTTAATGTCCAACCTTCAGAAATTGCCAAAGTGACTTTGGTTATTTATGTAGCGGATTATTTAAGCGGTGTACAAGGAAAGCTGGGTAAAAACTGGAAGATGTTGATCAAGCCTTTGTTGGTTACGGGGATTACGTTTTTTCTGATGGGTTTAGCGCCGGACTTGGGAACCCCTATGCTAATGGCAGCCGTAGTGGTGGCCTTGCTCTTTGTGGCCGGAGCTAATATCAAGCATTTACTGATACTGGCTTTGTGCTCAGTACCTTTAATTTTGCATCAGCTTATTTTTTACCGTTACCGCTTGGAACG
>JAFUJU010000089.1 GCA_017468055.1 Elusimicrobiaceae bacterium | reverse complement strand
GTGAATATCGGCTGGGTATGGCCTCTACGAAGATGTACTGGCAGCAGGCGGGATATCCGTTAGTGGGGAGCATACACAATGCGATAAGGAACTTGACTGAAGGGACGTATTTGTATACGATCGCCCCCATCACCCATGCCAGAAATATTTACTATTTGCAAGATCAAGCCCGTTTGTATGGAAAACATTCCGCCGCAGAGAAAGAAGAGATTGCCGAATTCTTTGCATTCAAGAGTGTTTCTCTTGACGGATCGGTTGCCAAAACTAAAGGAATCAAAGGTTGGTTTAATCGTCTTTTAGGCAGAACCGAAGATACGATTACGTCTAAAATTGAAAAACAAATCCGCCAAGTTTTGTGGGAGGAAATGGGCGGAGGTTATTCTTATGGCATTGTGTACCGCAATGCGTTGATTGACAGACTGCAAACCAACCAAACTGCCAATAAATATACCCAAGAAACAGAGAAAATCTTGATAGAGGCCCGCCGTCAGGCTATTCAGGAATTCATTGAAACTCATGGGGAAGCTTTTGAGGTTTTTAATAAAGACAGAAACTTTATCAAAATCTACCAACAAAAAATAGAAGACGGAATTGCCAAATCTTCTTTACCTCAAAATGTACGGACGATTGTTTTAAATAATGTTGCGTTATCTTTTGAAAACAGCAATATTTTGCATGTCCCTGTCTATAATTTGCAAAACCACCTGATCGGTACGGTGGCGGTGGAACGTCCGGAAGGAATGAGAATTAAAGAGGATCAAAAAGTTTATATTGTATCGCAAGCCGGAAGCAAGAAAGGGGTGATGTATTTCTGGGAGGGAAATTCCGGTAAAAATACACAAACAGAAATCCGTTCGGACATTCCTTTGGAAGTAGTAGGCCGTCAGGTTCGTACCAGTGCTTTCGGTTTAAAGAAGGTAGGAGAAGGGTTGTTAATGATCAACAACCGTATTTGGCCGATGTTTGGGTTGTATTTGCTGGCCGGTATGGGGAACGTAACTACCGTTATTGCGACGTTTGCCAAAGAATCTTTCGTAATGTCTAACATGGAAATGTACTTAATGGGTGGTGTTTCTTCCGTGGCTATGGGTATTGTCAGCTTATTTGCGGGTGTATGGCAAAACAAGTGGAGCTTTACTAAAAGCGGTGGTTATAACGAAAGAAGAGGCCGTTTGATTACCACTAATATCGGTTTGTTCTCTGCAGTGTTGGCTTTTGTCTTACCGTGGGTTGCCGGAGGAATGGGCGGCCTGTTAGGGGAAGCCTTCCTCTATAAGAAGTATTTATTGATCAGCTCTTTCTTGCTCTTAGGCGTTTCCGGTGCTTTCTTAGATGTATCTATGAAACCTACGTTAATGGCAGTGAGCAACCGTGGGGAATATCAAACCCGTTTGGGTACGCTGAGTGTATTTAAGCAAACAGTTGGTAACGTGTCTAACTACATCGTTCCCCCGATTGCCATGGGTGTTGCTATGATGATCGGAACTCATTGGGATTGGACTATTTTCTTCCCTATTTATACGGTGGGCAGTATTGCTATTGCCGGCATGTACAACTTATTTAAAATGCATGAGCAGACGTTGGCTGAAACAGAGGTAACCAGCCCAAAAGAAGCGCTTTCTTTCACAAAAATGTTCAAGGAGCTTACCGGCAAGAAACAATACAACAAGCTCATTCGCCGTGGGGTGTTGGCCACTGCTTTCCATGGGGCAAACATGAGTATTTTCGGTATGTACGTCAACAATTTGATGAAGGACCATTTTTCCGCCTTTAACATGACGGATTTGTATGGGGAAGAGGTAACCATAGAAGAAATGTTTAGCATGATGTCTAACTCTTGGCTGGGACATTCTATGCTGTACTTTACGGTTCCTATTATCGTTGGTCGTATGTTGGGTACGCGCTTGATGAAACAAGATAACAATTTTATGGGTTTGCGTATTCGTAAGATGAATGGTGGTAATCTGCTGAAATTAAGCATTGCCGGTGTAGGATTGGGTATTTTGCTGCTGAATATGCCTAATTGGTATTTACAGGTGGCCGGTGTGGTAACATTAGCTTTAGGCTTAACGAACGTTTCTCCTATCATCGGCGGATATACAACCGACAATACCCGCCACGTTTCAGATGCGGTTTCTGCCTTGCTGTCCGGTTCTTCGTTAATCTCTTTTGCGATTAGCACCGTGTTCGGCTTGACACTGGACTTGTTTGCCGCCGGTTCGACAGCCTTTGTGTGGGCGCCGTTTATCATCCCGACCTTCCTCTCCCTGTACCTGTTCGGGTTTGGTCAGGCTATGAGCAAAGGAACATTGGAAACGAAAGAAGTAATAGAAGAAAACGTGAAAAAAGAAGTTTATCAACAATACAAACCGGATTTTTCTTCCGTAAAGAGAAAAGTAAAGAAGAAAAGAAAAAGAAAATAATCTGCAAAATAAACCCCAGTAAAAACTGGGGTTTATTTATTTAGAAGTTTTCTCAAAAGTCTATCTGAATAAGGAATGGGAATATTCATCCCCAGGGACGATATTCTGCCGGCATGTGGACCGTGATAGTCGGATCCGCCGGTGGCAAACAAATCATATTTGCGGGCAATTTTGAGCAGTTCCTGTTTTAATGTATAGCTATGAGAGGGATAAAAGACCTCTAATCCGTCCAGCCCCGCTTCTTTCCAAGCCGGAAAATTCCACACTTGCTGTACTAAACCGGGGTGAGCCATGACGGCGATGCCGCCGGCTTTTTTAATTTGTCCGATGGCCTCTATGACCGTTACCCCGGCTGAGGGAACATATCCCACTTGACCCGGAATTAAAAACTTTCGGAAGCCTTCTTGGCGGGAGGGAACAATTTTCTTCTTTTTTAAAGCGTCTGCCACATGGGCTCTGGAAACGGTATTGGAAGCTAAAGAAAAAACATCTTCTTCCGTTAAATCCACACCGCTATCTGCAATTTGTCGGATAATTTGCCGGATACGGTTTTGCCTGTTCTGGCGGTTTTGGGCCAAGAATTTTTGGAACTCTTGGTTATGAATATCTATGTTGTAGCCTAAAAAATGAAGGTGGTCGTGCTCCCGCGTGCTAATTTCTACAGCCGGCACAAAATCCAACCCTCTTTTGGCGCAAGCAAGTTGTGCCGCCGCTACACCATCTGTTGTGTCATGATCAGCCAAAGCAAAGACCTTGACCCCTGCTTTCCATGCCTCGTAAGACACTTCTTCCGGAGAAGAAGTGCCGTCAGAGAAAAAAGAATGGGTATGCAGGTCCGCTTTCAACATTATACGCGTTCTACAGCTGTTACACCGGGGACAACTTCTTTAATTTTACGTTCTACCACAGCTTTGAGTGTCATTTGGGCTGCCGGACAACCGCCGCAGCGGCCGCGCAGTCCTACGGTCACAATCCCCGTTTTTTCATCCACACTGATTAGTTGGATATCTCCGCCGTCGGATTGCAAAATCGGACGGATTTGTTCTATGACTGCTTCTACTTGTTCTTTCATATAAATTCTCCAAATCAAGATTTCCTTTATTATATCTTTTTTCTTCCTATTTAAGGGGTTGATGTAATGCCTATTGCAAAAACCGCCTTAATATTTGCTATACTTTTTGTTGCAGAGAGATGTACTTATTTTTAAGGAGAAATTTGCTATGAGAAAAATTGCAGCTTTTGTTTTGATGCTTTGTTTTGTTTCCGCGCCGGTTTTTGCCCAAAAATATGCCAGCGTTAATACGGCCAAGGCCAACATTCGCACTTGTGCCGGTACCAAATGTGCCGTAAAGTGGTATGCTTGGAAATACACTCCGGTGGTCATGGTCAAAACCAGTGATGATAAACAATGGGTTTTGGTAAAAGATTTTGAAGGGTTTAACGGTTGGATTGCGGCTTCCTTACTTAGCCCCAACGGTGCTATGTCTGCGAAAGTGGATTTAAATGTCCGCAAAGGCCCCGGCGTAAGCAACGAAATTGTATGTACGGTAGAAAAAGGCTATACGTTTAAATACTTGTCTAAGAAGGGATCTTGGATTGAAGTGGAAGATGCCCCGGAAAATGCCAAAGAAGGCAAATGCCGCGGTTGGGTATATAACCAAAATTTGTGGGGTTTCTTTAAACAATAAGCCTCCGGCTTGCCTTGTGTCTTTGTAAAAAGATACAATATAAGTATGAAAAAAATTTTAATCCTCATCACCTTAATCAGCGTAACCGCTTGTGTCTTTTGCGCTATGCGTAAAGTGCGCGAAGCCCGCTTTCACGTAACGGGTACGGTTACGGTGCCCGCCCGTTTAACCAAGGTAGCGGAAGCGGATAATAACTCTTGCGCGATTATTGTGAAGAATGCCGCGGATGTGCCGGTAGCTATCAAACGGGTGGTAAACCCGAAGTTTCCGTTGGAATTCCAACTGGGAGAGGAAGATTTGTTAGCGGCTACGTTAGAAGGGGATTTGAAACTGGAAGTACAAATCAACAGCCATGGAAAGCTGGGTATGATTAAGGAAGGGGACATTTTTGGTTCTGCGGAAAAAACAATAAAGCCCAACACCAAAGATGTGCTTGTACAAGCAGATAAAATGACAGGTATGCCCCGCCTGGCGCGCAGTGCCCGCGGCAACTTTTTCAGAACAGCCGCCCGTTAAAACAAAAAAAGCAATTTTAAACCCGCCTTTTCGGCGGGTTTTTTTGTGGAAATAATTTTATGCTCTCTTGACTAGTAGGAAAATAAATAGCACAATGGAGATAACGCTTTGTATAAGGAGCAAACTATGAATAAAACTTGGATTATTTTATCTGTTCTTCTTATTTCCTCTGTTCTGGGCGCACAGGAAACTTCCCTCCTGGGAAAGGAAGAGCTTTTAAATGCCTTTAAACAGTATAATCCCGTTGTTTTGCAAAAAGCCACTATGAACCAAGACTATGCCTCTTTGTTGCAAAAGTTATCGGCGGCTTATTCCCGTCCTCGGACAGAAGAAAACGAGCTGGAAATGATTGCTTTGGTTAAAAACTTTGATAATTCTATTATTTTGCAAAAATTGAAGACGGATTATGCCTCTGCCAGAACTTTGCAATCGGTAACGGGGACGGATTTGAATGCGCTTGAGGAACAAACCTCCCAGCAACTTTTGCAACTGGTGGAAGATATTTTTGTGAATACGCTGGAAGTGAAAGAAATCCAAATAGATCGTTATGAAAAAGAGTTGAAAGCCGTTAAAAAAGATAAAACTCTTTCTTCTTCCGAAAGAAAAAAGTTGCAAACGTCTGTTAAAAATAAAATCAAAAAAGTGAAAAAAGAGATCAAACTGTTTAAAAAGGACAAAAAACAGAAACTGAAAGATACGGCCAACATTTATTTGATCAAAATCAAAGCAGATTATGAAAACCAAATCCAGCAGGCTCTCTCTGCTGTTTTGCCGGCTCAAAACTCCGAACCGTTGGGTGAAAATTCGTCTGTGAAATCAAACCCTCAAAAGAGCGCAGCACAATAAATTACGGAAAACTATCTTAAAATCTGGCCTTTTGGGGCCAGATTTTGTGTTTAAAGGTTGCAGTTGGCTTGCATAAATTGATTTAATGTAAGAGTGGTTTTTATAAATTGAATTTTTATTTTTAAGGAATTTTTATGATCAGATTGGTAATAGATAAAGTTTTTGGTACAAAAAGCGAGCGGGATCTCAAGAAAATCCAACACTATGTAGATAAAGCAAACTCTTTTTCCCAAACGATAGAAGCCCTTTCCGATGAACAATTGAAAGCAAAAACGCAGGAGTTTAAAGATAGACTGGCACAAGGCCAAACATTGGAAGATATTTTGCCGGAAGCTTTTGCCGTTGTGCGGGAAGCGGCCAAGCGGGTGATCGGATTAAGACCGTACGATGTGCAGTTTTTGGGCGGTATTGTTTTGCATCAGGGAAAAATTGCCGAAATGGGAACCGGGGAAGGCAAAACCTTGGTGGCGGTTCTCCCTTCTTATTTGAATGCGTTGACAGGAAAGGGTGTGCACGTGGTAACCGTCAACGATTATTTGGCCCGCCGTGACCGTCAGTGGATGGGACCGATTCATGAATTTTTGGGTCTTAGCGTAGGTTACATCAGCCACGATATGCCTAACCATGAACGTCGCGAAATGTATGCCAAAGATATTACCTATGTAACCAATAACGAATTGGGTTTTGATTATTTGCGCGACAATATGGTTATTACCAAAGAAGAAAGAGTGTTGCGCCCGCTGAACTATTGTATCGTGGACGAAGTGGACTCTATCTTAATTGACGAAGCCCGCACCCCTCTTATCATTTCCGGTCCTTCGGACCAAAGCACGGATAAATATTATATCGTTAACCGCTTGATTCCTGCCTTAAAAGTCCGTTTAATTACGGAAAATGATGAAGTGAAAGCCAAATACGAGCAGATAGACTTGGCGGCAGGCTATGATGCGATTGTAGATGAAAAAAATCATACGGCTACCCTGACGGAGGCCGGTATTGCCAAGGCGGAAAACTTTTTAAACGTTACCAACTTATATGATGATGTGCAATCCGAATGGGTGCATCATATTAATCAAGCACTCCGGGCCCATCACTTATATGATAAATATGTAGATTATGTGGTCAAAGACGGAGAAGTGGTTATCGTAGATGAATTTACGGGCCGTTTGATGCCGGGGCGCCGCTGGAGCGACGGCCTGCACCAAGCTGTAGAAGCCAAAGAAGGCTTGCAAATTAAAGAAGAAAACCAAACTTTAGCTACCATTACGTTCCAAAATTTCTTCAAACTGTACCAAAAATTGTCCGGTATGACAGGTACGGCTATGACAGAAGCAAACGAGTTTTGGCAAATTTATAAGTTAGATGTGGTAGAAATTCGCCCGAATCGTCCTTCCAAAAGACAGGATTTTCCGGATTTGGTCTTTTTAACGGAAAAGGATAAATTTAATGCCATTGTAGCCGAAATTGAAGAACTATGGAAACATGGGGCTCCTGTTCTGGTGGGAACGCGCTCCATTGAAAAATCTGAAAAGTTGGGCCATATGTTGCGTGCCAAAGGGATTCCGCACAAAGTACTTAATGCCAAATATCATGAAATGGAAGCCCAAATCATCAGTCAGGCCGGCCGGAAAGGAGCTGTTACCATTGCCACAAACATGGCCGGACGCGGTACGGATATTGTGTTGGGCGGAAGTCCCGCAGATAAATCCGAACAGGAATATGTGGTCAATCAGGGCGGTTTGCACGTAATCGGTACGGAAAGACATGAAAGCCGCCGTATTGACAACCAATTGCGTGGCCGCTGTGCCCGCCAAGGGGATCCGGGTTGTTCCCGTTTTTACATTTCGTTGGAAGACGAACTGATGCGTCTGTTTGCCAATACAGTAAAAATCAGCTCTATTTTAAGCACACTGGGTATGAAAGAAGGGGAAGCGATAGAGTCCCGCCTGATGAGCCGCCAAATTGAGGGGGCCCAACGCATGGTGGAGGGGCATAACTTTGATATCCGCAAGCATTTGTTGGATTATGATAAGGTAATGAACCAACAACGCAGTGCCATCTACGGGATTCGCAATACCATTCTGGACGGCGAGGATATGACCGGCACGGTTTTGCGCATGATAGAAGAAGTAGTGGGTGAAATTGTAGAAACATATTTTATTCCCCGTGAACCTGCCAAATGTAATTTTGAAACCTTAAATATCACATTGCGTTCTCTTTTCCCGCATATGTTTGATTATGATGCGCAAAAAACAAAAGATAAAACGCAGGAAGAACTAGCAACGGAAATTTTTTCTATTGTAGAAAAATTGTATCATGAAAGAGCCGATTTTTTTGCTTCTCAGGGTGTCAGCTTTTTGGAATTGGAACGAATGTTGTTATTGCAAATTATTGACAACGCTTGGAAGCAAAATTTGTATGAATTAGATCAGTTAAAAAGCAGTGTAAGTTTGCGCGGATATGCCCAGAAAGATCCCCTGATTGAATATCAAAAAGAAGCATACAAGTTGTATGCCGCTATGATGAACAAAGTGCGGGATTTGATGGTAGGGTATATTTTCCGCTTGCAATTGCCGCCGGTCCGTCAGGCTGTTTCAGCTAAAAGACAAACGGCTGACAATGCCAAACAACAACACGCCAGTCAGGAGGGCTCTTCTTCTTACAAGATAGGGCGCAATGACCCCTGCCCTTGCGGTAGTGGTAAAAAATATAAAAAATGTTGTGGAGCTGAAAAATGAAACAAATAAAAGCAATTCTTTTGTTGATTTGTGCCGGTGCGGCCATTTTATTATCTTTGGCTTTCTATTCCCGTAGAAATATGATAGAAGTGCAAATGCCTTTGGTAACAAAAAATATGGTAGCCGAACGGCAAGCAGAAATAGAAAAGCAAGAAAAGCGCCGCCAAAATGCAAAAGATGCCCGCAGAAAAGCCGAACTGGAAGAACGTTTGGTTTCTTGTACGGTAAATGAAGATTGTATTATTGTGGATAAGGATCCTTGCGGTTGTTTGCGAGGACCTGAGGGTGTAACAGCGATTAACTCTTCCATGTCTTTAGAGTTCTCTTCTATGATGGAGGCCGCTTTTGCTCAAGCAACGTCTTGTCCCTCTGAGGGCTCAACGGAAAGAGAATGTTCTGCCTCCGCACGCCCCGTGTGTGAGCAACAACATTGTAAAATTGTCTATTAGGTTGGCAAATGAGTCCGATCCGCCGTCCGTTTTTAAATGAAACAAAAGCCGAAAAAGAGCAACCCTCTTTTTTGGCTTTTTTGGCGTTTGTCGGAAAAAGTTTGCTGTCTTTTCTTTTTTTACTCCTTTGCGCAGCTGCAACTGCGGTCCTGTTTAAATATTCCTATCCCCAATCTTCCCATAGCTTGCTAGCGTGGTTGGCTCTGGCTCCTTTTATTTGTGCATTGGTGCGCTTGAGAGGTTTTTGGAGTTCGGTTTTCTACGCGTGGTTTACGGGTATTTGCGTGTATGCGGGATTGTATCATTGGATATATATTACCTGCGTGAACGGGGGCGGATTGAGCCCTTCTATGGGGATTTTTTGTTGGATAGGCCTGAGTGCTCTGATGGCCATTATGTTTGCTGTTTTTGGGGCCAGTTGTTTTTATCTAAAAAAAATACAGAGTGCTTTTGCTTTTTTGGCCGCTTTGGGCTGGGCCGCTTTGGAATGGGCGCATGAAATGTTGGCTACGTATGCGGTGGGATTTCCGTGGTTTTCTTTGGGTTATTCCCAATGGAACTTACCGGAGATTGTACAGATTGCTTCTTTTACGGGTACAACCGGCATCAGTGCACTGATTGCTTTTTGTTCTATTAGTATCGGATACGCCTTTGCGATGCCCTATCTCAAGCGCGGTATCTTTCAGATGTGCTTGGCGGCGGCCGTTTTCTTAGCCACCTACGGTTACGGGGCCTATGTATTGTCCCGTCCGGAACCCCGCTCTCTACTTAGATTGCATGCTGCTGTCATGCAACCCAATATTGACCAATACAAAAAATGGACCCCCGAATATGAACAAGAAATTTTGGATACCATTGCTCAAATGGGGGCTGATTTGGAAGGCACAAACAGCATGCTTGCCGTATGGCCGGAAAGTGTCAGCCCCGGGCCGGTACAACAAGAGCCTTATTTTTCTTTATTCCAAGAATTGGCCCAATTTACGGGAGCTTGGCAATTGGTTGGTAGCAACCGGCAAGATGAAGAGCAAAATTATGTAAGTGCCTTTTTATTTTCTGCCCAAGGAACAGAGCTTTCTTTTTACGATAAAGTGCATTTAGTTCCTTTTGGAGAATATATTCCTTTACAAAATACCATTCGTAGTCTTTTGCCTCAAGTAGAAGTGCTGGGGGCGTTGGGCAGTTTTTCTGCCGGAAAATGGGATCAGCCCCTGTTGCAGGTTTCTCAAGTTCCTTTTGGAACAACCATTTGTTATGAATCGGTTTTTTCTTCCCGTTGGCGGAACCAAGCCCGCAACGGTGCTAAATTTTTTATTAATATTACCAATGATGCATGGTTTTTTGATACAGATGCTCCGTATCAACATTTGGCAGTTTCCGTTTTGCGTGCGGCGGAGATGGGGCGTCCTGTTTTGCGTGCCGCCAATACAGGTATATCGGCAGTTATATCAGCTAAAGGGGAAATTCTTTCCCGTGCAGAATTAAACACACGGGATATATTGTTGGCTGATGTACCGCTTCCCTTGGGTTCGGATATTACGTTTTATACCCGTTGGGGGGATTGGTTCGCATGGGTTTGCGCGGCGATTTATTTTACTATTTTGCTTTCGGTGATGGTTTTTTCTTATGAATAATATTGAATTTAAAGATATAGAAAATATGCTTAATGCTTTAACAGAGCGGATACACAAAATCGGTCAAATGGAAAACATTCCCGTAAAAGAGAAAGAATTGTCCGATCAGGAATCTTTGGCCGCTGCGCCTAATTTTTGGAATGATAATCAAAAAGCTAAAACGGTAACGCAAAAAATAGACAGTTTAAAAACTGCCATAGAAACATACAAACATTTGCAGAAACAGCTGGAAGATAACCAAACTTTGTTTGATTTGGCCCGTGAAATGCAAGACGAAAATGAATTGTCCGTTTTAGACCTTGCTTTAAAAGAGTTGGAAAAAGAAGTAGAGAAAAAAGAATTTGAAATTACTTTATCCCACCCACATGATAAGCTAAGAGCTATTTTAACCATTCATGCCGGTGCGGGTGGAACAGAATCTTGCGATTGGGCACAAATGTTATTGCGTATGTACACGCGCTGGGCAGAACAACACCAAATGAAAGTTTCCGTTACAGATGTTTTGCCGGGGGAAGAAGCCGGAATCAAAAATGCTTCTATAATTGTGGAAGGGCCATACGCTTATGGATATTTAAAAGGTGAAAACGGAGTACACCGGTTGGTCAGAGTTTCCCCTTTTGATGCCAATGCCAGAAGGCATACTTCTTTTGCCTCCGTTGATGTGTTGCCGGATATTGAAGATGAAATCAATATAGAAATACCGGAAAAAGATATAGAGCTGGAAACCAGCCGCGCCGGCGGACATGGCGGGCAAAATGTAAATAAGGTGGAAAGTGCGGTCCGTTTGTTGCACAAGCCCACCGGCATTGTGGTTTCCTGCCGTATTGAACGAAGCCAATTGCAAAACCGCCAAACGGCTATGAAAATGTTAAAAGCCCGGCTGTATGAAATGGAGCTGGATAAGAAACGTGCCGAGGCGGAGAAACGTTACGGCCAGAAGGGAGAAATCGCTTGGGGGCATCAAATCCGTTCCTACGTGTTTATGCCTTATCAACTGGCGAAGGATTTACGCAGTGGCTATGAAAGTGCCAATATTACCGGCGTGATGGATGGAGATTTGGACCCTTTTATTTTTGCTTACTTGCGTTATGAAGCGGAACGTAAAATATGAGCGGACTTTATATCCATATTCCTTTCTGCCGGCAAAAATGCCGTTATTGTGATTTTGCTTCTTTTGCTTGCCAAGAGAGCCTGACTGACAGTTATTTGTGCGCTCTGGATACGGAAGCGTCTTTTTATTCTAACCAAAAATTTGAAACGCTTTATATCGGTGGGGGAACCCCTAGTATATTATCTGCCAATCAATTAGATGTTTTATGTGAGATTATTACCCGCCGTTTTGCGCCTATCTCTTCCTTTGCAGAAAGTACGGTGGAGGCTAATCCGGAAAGTTTGACAACAGAAAAATTAAAACTCTTAAAGCAGCTGGGGATTAACCGTCTGAGCCTTGGTTTGCAAAGTATGAATGATGACGTCTTGAAACGTATCGGGCGTTTGCATGATGTGAACACTTTTCTGTCTGCTTATGACCACGCCCGGGAGGCAGGATTTGAAAATATCAGCATTGATTTGATAGCAGGGTTGCCTAATCAAGATGAAAAGGATTTTTTGGAAGGGTTGCAAAAAGTGCTGGCTTTAGGTCCGCAGCATCTTTCCGTATATGGCTTGCAAGTGGAAGAAGGAACCCCTTTTTACCGTGAAGGGATACAGACAGATGACGATCTTGTAAGAAGAGAGCTGGAAAAAACTCACTTTTTGCTGCAAGAAGCCGGTTTTGTTCATTATGAAATTTCCAATTTTGCCCTTAGCGGTTATGAGAGTAAACATAATTTGGCCTATTGGAAAAATGAAGAATATTTGGGATTAGGCTCTGCGGCGGCCTCTTTACAAAAAGGGGAAAGGCGCAGCAATACCACTGATTTGACAGAGTATTTGCGCAGAATGCGTTTCGGTTTATCGGCGGTGGAGTTTTCAGAAAAATTAACCGGAAAAGCAAAAGAAGGAGAAGAGATTATGTTGGGGTTGCGCATGTTGGGAGGGGTTTGTTTAAGTCCTCAAAAAAAGACTCTTTTTTCTTCAGAAATAGATTCTCTTTGCCGTAGTGGACTTGTGACGCTGGAAGGGGATTTACTAAAATTAACTTTTGAAGGGATGTTTCTGGCGAATCAAGCCTTTATGGCCTTTGTAGGGCCCTTTGATGCATGAAAACAACTTCTTATCGTACCGGAATTTTTAAGGAAAGAGAAGATCTTATTTCTTTTATTGGCCGCTATGTGGAGCCTTTAAAAGAAAAAGATTTGTTGGTTATTTCTTCCAAGTTAGTTTGTTTGTGGAAGGGTTTGTCTGTTGATTACCTATCGGGAAAACAAAAAGAAAATTTAATACGCCAAGAAAGTGATGCTTGTTTAAAAACAAAATTGGCTTGGTTGAGTATTAAATCCGGTATGGTGATGACAAATGCCGGTATAGACGAATCTAATGCGCGGGGAAAGCTATTGCTTTTGCCGAAAGATTTATATGCTTGTGCGGCAGAAATCAGAAAAGCTCTTTGCAGCAAATACGGCCTTAAAAAACTGGGCATTATTATTACAGACAGTATGATTTTGCCTTTGCGTTGCGGCGTAATAGGGGCCGCGTGCGGGTATGCCGGTTTTAAGGGAGTACGCGATGAGCGTGAAAAAAAAGATTTGTTTGGCAAACCCCTGAAAGTAACCCAAGTGAATTTAGCAGATGCTTTGGCAGCAGCTGCTGCCGTTGAAATGGGGGAGCGGGCCGAGCGCAGACCCCTGTGCCGGATAGAGGGGGCCCCTGTCAGATTTGTTGGAAAAACAGACCCGTCGGAAATAACATACCCGCCGGAACAAGATTTGTACGCACCGTTATTTCAAGCGGTCGGACTAATAAAAAGGAGAAAAAAATGATTAAACATGTGTTAGGTGAGTTTAAGAAGTTTGTGATGCGCGGCAACGTAATTGATATGGCCGTTGGTATCATTATTGGTGGCGCTTTCACGAAGATTGTCAATTCCATGGTGGCAGATATTCTGATGCCTCCTTTGGGGCTTTTGCTAGGAAAAGTAGATTTTTCCAATTGGTTTATTGTGCTGAAACAAGGTGCTACCGAGGGGCCCTATGCCTCTTTGTCTGCTGCCCAAGCGGCCGGTGCAACGACGCTAAACATTGGTAATTGTTTAAATTCCATCATTAGCTTTTTGATTGTAGCGGCTTGTATTTTCTTTTTGATTAAAATGATTAATAAATTAAATGCTCCCAAGCAAGAGGCCCCCGCTCCGGTAACTACCAAAAAATGCCCGTACTGCTGCAGCGAAATTGCTCTAGAAGCTACCCGCTGCCCGCAATGTACTTCTGAAATCAAATAGTATTTCTTCAGAATTAAAAAGCACAGGATTTTTTCCTGTGCTTTTTTGTTTATGGGCAGATATTTTGTTACAATAAATCTATGAGAATTTTTGCACATAGGGGTGCCAGTGCTTCGGCACCGGCCAATTCTTTGCCGGCTTTTGCCAAAGCCCGTGAAATGGGTTGTACGTGTTATGAACTGGATGTCCATCTGAGTAAAGACGGGCAGCTGGTGGTTCATCATGATTATAACTTGGGGACGGATACCACCTGTGTGCGGGATATAAAAGATGTTACGCTAGAAGAGCTGAACCAATGCCGCTTGGTCCACTCTTTTGATCCTTCCATTATTGTGCGCCCTGCTTTGCTGCACGAAGTATTGCCCATTGTGGTGGAAGAATTAGAGCTTTTAAATATTGAAATCAAAAACGACGATAATGTCTATCCCGGCATAGAAGAGATCTTGTGGAAACAGCTAAATCTATTCGGTCCGGAAGCTTTAACTAAAATTTTCTTTTCCAGTTTTGATTATCCCACCTTGCAACGTTTGCGCAAAATAGCTCCTGCGGCACAAATTAGTTTGCTGACCCGACTTTTTGAGCCGCAAAAAGCCCGCAATTTAGATGCCTGCAGTGTACATATGAATAAAACGCGTATCACCAAAGAAATTGTGGATATATGTCATGCTGAGGGACGGGAAGTTTTTATTTACACGGTCAATGATCAATATACTATGCGTTCTTTAGAGCGGATTGGGGTGGATGGAATTTTTACGGATTGCCCCAACCTTTTCTTAAATCCGAAAGATTTGTTGCCTGCGGATATGGTGGAAAAATACACTCCTTTAAAATTGTCTAAGAAAACGCGTTTTCCCCAAATATAAAAAACCCGCCTGTTTCAGGCGGGTTTTTTGCTAAAAGGGGATCATCTAGTAATCGTATCCGCTGTCTGAATAACTGTCGTACGAAGAAGTATCTTCTGCCGGTGCAGCAGGAGCAGCGGCTTGGTTGCCATAGTATTGCTCCGGCGAGTAGCGGCGTGGTCTTTCCCAAAGACGTTTTGTTTTCTTATAGTCCCGCTCGCTGGGTTCTCCGGGCACCATGGGTTGCGTCCGGTCGTCAAAGAAATAAACATTTTTTTGGGTTTCGGGCTGTACGTCAAAAATATAATTGGACTCTGTGTTCGGTTTGGCTTCACGGCGTTCGGCATAGGCTTGTTTGTCCAAATCTTCCAAGTAATCCTCTTCCGTCAAATAAATTTTTTTGCGGTTATAATTATCATCTTGTTTCTTGGAGTTACTGCTACAGGCGACTAAGCCTAAACAAATCAAAAAACAGAAAGCGAAATGAATAACTTTTGTCATAAGTTCTCCTTAGATTTTCTTCTCTCCTGATAATATAATGTTTTCCAGCAGACATGCAAGTGTTACCGGCCCCACCCCTCCCGGAACGGGGGATACACGGCACCCTTGTTCCAGTAAAGGTTGCATTTGGGCATCTCCGCATAAATTTCCGTGGGTATCCAAATTGGTAGCAATGTCTATAATAATACTGCCAGCGGGTGTGTTTTGAGTGTTTAATAAACCCGCTTTTCCGGCCGCACTGCAAATCAGTTGGGCATTTTGTAATGAAATTTTTAAATCTTTTGTGAATGTATGGCAAGTTTTAACGGTTGCATTACGGCAGCTTAACAAATGGGCTAAAGGCCGGCCTACCGTGGAAGAACGCCCGATAACGGCCGTTTCCATTCCTTGCGGATCAATGTGATGATAATCCAGCAAACGTATAACTGCCATGGCCGTACAGGGAATGAAAGTGGGTAACTTTTTAACTTCTTGCCACGTTTTACATAAGAACAAATTTCCCAAGGATATATTAGACATACCGTCAATATCTTTTTCGGGAGCGATAAAGCGGGTAAACCCGCTATCAGCCAAATGTTCCGGTAAAGGGCGCGGTATCAAAATAGCATCTATCTCCGGATCGGCAGAAGCCTGCTTTAACAGGGATAGAAATTCTTGGACAGAGGTATTTTTGTTAACTTCATGTACCTGTGCTTTCACCCCTAATTTTTCCGCTGCCTGTACTTCTTTCTTTAAATAGACATAGGCCCCATAGTCCTCGGTGGAGCCGATGGCGCATAAGGAAATGGGTCTTCCTAATTTCGCTTTTATTTGTTCGGCTCTTTGGGCTAAGGGTGCACGTAATTGGGCGGCAAAAGTTTTTCCTTCTAAAATCATAGTTATATGATATCAAATTTATATAGAGTCTAGGAGAAAGATCCTTTTCAGAAAGTGTTTTTGTTTTTCTTGAGTGCAGATTTGCGGATCTTTGGCAAGACGTGCCTGACAAATAACGCGCGGAATGATAAAATATATACATACTTTATTTTATCTGTCCGGTGCCGTGTTCCGGATTGTGGAGGGGCAGAATGCCTATTTGGATTTTTCGTTTTTCTACCTTGATTGCATTTCCTTTTTTGACCTATGATTTCATAGACAAAGATCCCGTTTCTTTAGTGGGCGGTTTGTTATGTGCGTTGATTGTGATTATTGCCGAGGCTGTTTTCAAGCGTTTGCGTTTGATTAAAATCATGATCGGTTGTTCAGGTTTTTTATTGGGCTATTTGCTTTTTGTTTTTACAGAATATGCCGTTTTGAATTTTTCTGCCGGTTCCACTTCTTGGTGGCAGGATTATAGCCGCTATGTAGAAATAGGCCTTATTATTTTTGGTGTTTTGGCCTGCTTGTTTAAATCCCGTGATTTGGAAGGCCTGTCTTACAAAGGACGCCACTTAAAAGTAGCGGATGTAAGTGCGCTGATGGACGGGCGCATTGTGGATTTGTGTGAGATTAATTTCTTGTCGGGTGTGATTGTTTTGCCTGTTTTTGTATTGGAACAGCTTAATAAAATGGCCGCTTCCAAAGACCCGTTGGAAAGAGCCAAAGGCCGCCGCGGCTTGGACGTAGCCACCAGACTACAAGAAATGAAAGAAATTGCTGTACGTATGACCTCCAAAACCCCGAAGGCGGAAGATGATACGGAACGGATTATTAAGTTAGCCAAAAGTTTGGACGCAGAAGTAGTAACTTTGGATTTTAATGCCAATAAAATCGGCTCTTTATATGATGTGGTTGTATTGAATATTGCTGATTTGGCCACGGCATTAAAACCGGTTGTTTTACCGGGGGAAACGATGTCTTTGTTTATTATGAAAGACGGTAAAGAGAAAGAACAAGGCATCGGATATTTAGACGACGGGACCATGGTAGTAGTGGAAGAGGGGCGCAAACATATCGGCAAACGCACGGAAGTATCGGTTTATTCTATTTTGCAAACTTCCTCGGGCCGTATGATTTTTGCCAAAGTAAAGTAGTATGGAAGAAAAACTAACCTATGCCGGAGCGGTAATTGTAGCGGGAGGGCTCGGAAAGAGAATGGGCCGCCCCAAGCAGTTGTTGCCTTTAGCGGGCAAGCCGGTTTTGGTTCGCTCGGTAGAAGCATTTAAAAAAATTCCTTTCGTTAAACAAATTGTCGTAGTAACTTCTGTTGAAAATCGCGAATTTCTTAAAAAATATTTTTCGGATTCAATTTATGCTGCCCCCGGCCAAACCCGTTTGGCCTCCGTGATGAGCGGGGTGGCGGCTTTAGACCCTAAAATACAGGCCATTGCCGTGCATGATGGAGCGCGCCCGCTGGTGAACCCGGTTGCCGCCCAAAAATGTCTGTTAAGAGGATTTTGGGAAGAGGCGGCTGTATTGGCTGTGCCTGTAAAAGATACTGTCAAGCAGGTGTATAATGGTCAAGTCCGCCAGACATTGGAAAGGACCTCTTTGTGGGCGGCGCAAACACCGCAATGTTATCGGGCCAATGTACTGCGTAAAGCGTTGGAGCGTTTTGGTCATTTTCAAGATGCCACGGACGAATCTCAGTTGGTAGAACGCTTAGGGGTAAGTGTAAAAATAGAACCCTCTGATTATAAAAATCTGAAAATTACCACCCCCGAAGACTTAGTCATGGCGGAAGCCTTTTTGCAAGGAGGAAGCAATATGCGCGCCGGTTTTGGTTTTGATTTGCACCGTATGGTGGAAGGGCGGAAATTTATTATTGGCGGGGTAGAAATTCCGCACCGGAAAGGTTTTCTGGGGCACAGCGACGGAGATGTGGTGCTGCATGCCATTTGTGATGCCATGTTGGGTGCTTTGTGTTTAGGAGAAATAGGCCTTTTGTTTCCTCCGTCTGATCCGACCATAGAAGGAATTGATAGTAAAGAAATTGCCAAAAAAGTCCTTCAGTTAATTCGCCGTTTTCCGGCCCGTTTGGAGCATATAGATGCTACTTTGATTACACAAGAGCCCAAAATCAGCCCGCATTATGAAGCGGTGAGAAAATCTTTGGCGCAAATTTTTGAAATAGATGAAAAAAATGTAAGTTTTAAATCCAAAAGTCATGAACATGTGGGTGAAATAGGCCGCGGGGAAGCGGCTATGTGCCATGCTGTGGCTACACTCAAGTTGGGAGAATAGTATGAAAAAGACACTTTTATTTGGTTTGTTTTTGAGTTTGTTTCTTGGAGCATGTAGCAGTGTGGACTATACGGCCCGCAAGAAGTTTACCGGCATTGATTATGCTGCTTATGAAAAACCGGTTACCGTTTTGCCTGCTCCTAATGAAGATTTTATCGGTTCTTTGCCGGATCCCAGTGTGTTAGCGGAAGGAAATAAATCCTCGGAAGAAAATGCTACCCAAACGGCCCCTGCCGAGGATGAAGACTTTACTTCCGAAGAAATTGCCGCCTCTTACGGCCGTTATACGGATGTAACGGTGGTGGCTGCTGCCAAAAGAGTGAAATTGGGCACGGCCGCTAATTCCAAAAACATGGCTTTATTTCAGAAGGCCTTAGATGCCGCTTATAAAAAAGCACTTCGCACCTATCGTCCCTCCGGATTTACTTATTCCATTGCCAGTGTAGGCGCGGTTAATCCGCTTTCGGATATAGAGGTCAGCTGTATCTTATCCGAACAGGCCGCCAATGAAATAGGACAGCCTACTTGCAATCTTTTCTTTCAGACCATTGTAGAACAGTACAATAATCTGCTTCGGGAGGCCAAAGAAAATGCAGCTTTATAATACGCAAAACAGACAAAAAGTAGAATTTGCTCCCTTGGACGCTGCGCAAGTAACCATGTATTGCTGTGGACCTACGGTGTATAATTATGCCCATATCGGCAATATGCGCACGTACATTTTTGAAGATTTGTTAGGCCGTACGTTGCGCTTGCGCTATACACTCAAACATGTGATGAATGTAACGGATGTGGGGCACTTGGTTTCTGATGCAGACGACGGCGAAGACAAAATGGAATTGGGTGCCGCGCGCGAAGGTAAAAGCGCATGGGATATTGCCAAATTTTACGAAACGAAATTTTTTGAAGATTATGATGCTTTGCACTGCACCCGTCCGACGGTCATCAGCCGTGCAACCGAACATATAGAAGAAATGATTTCTTTAGTAAAAACGTTGGAAGAGAAAGGGTTTACGTACCGCACTTCCGATGGTATTTATTATGATACGTCCAAATTTCCGCGTTATGATATTTTGGTGGGACGTAGCCGTTTGGAAGGACTAAAAGGTGGCGCGCGCGTGGAAATGAGCGACGAAAAAAAGAACCCGACAGATTTTGCCTTGTGGAAATTCTCTCCCAAAGATAAAAAACGCCAAATGGAATGGGATAGCCCGTGGGGGGTCGGCTTTCCGGGGTGGCATGTGGAATGCTCTGCCATGGCTATGAAATACTTGGGTAAGACCATTGATATTCATTGTGGCGGCATTGATCATGTATCTGTGCATCATACCAATGAAATTGCCCAAAGCGAAGCCGCTACCGGTCAAAAATATGTGAATTATTGGGTGCATGGGGAATTTTTAGTTTTACGTGCCGGTAAGATGTCTAAATCCGGTGGTACTTTTGTTACCTTGCAAACTTTGCGTGATAAAGGCTATGATCCCTTGGATTACCGTTATTTATGTTTAACGGCCCACTACCGCACCCAGTTGGAATTTACGTATGAATCTTTGGACGCTGCGCGTAAAAGCTTGCAAACCTTGCGCAAAGAGGCCGTAAAAGCGCAGGAAACAGCCCAAAGACAATCGGGCGCCCTGACGGAGCGTTTAGCCGCGGTTAAAAACAAATTCCAAGCGGCAATGGAAGATGATTTAAATGCCCCGAAGGCATTGGCGATTGTGTGGGAAACAGTGCGCGGAGCGGAGTTGAACGCGGCAGAAAAAGTGGAATTTTTGAAATTTGCCGACACGGTTCTTTCACTGGATCTTTTCCGTGTGGAAGAAGTAAAAACGGAAAACGAATCTTTGCCTGCTCCGGTGCAAGAGCTGCTAACGCAACGTGCTGAGGCACGTGCCGCAAAGGATTATAAAAAGTCCGACGAATTGCGTGATGCTTTGCGTGCCGCGGGTTATGCCGTAAAAGATACGCCGCAAGGCCAGCAGGTGGAAAAAATATAAATTATTTTTGAGTTTCAAATCCCCGCACTCGCGTGAGAGCGGGGATTTTCTTTTTGATGTTTTCTGATGGGAAAATAAGCCAGGACTTGACTTGTTTTTTTTTTTTGCTACAATTTTCGCGTAGGAAAAATTGAAGCAAAAAGGAGTCTTGTATATGAAAACATCATTTAGACGCAATATTAGCGGTTTTACATTGATTGAGCTTTTAGTTGTCGTGTTGATTATCGGCATTTTATCTTCGGTCGCTTTACCCCAATATACTAAAGCAGTAGAAAAAGCAAAACTAACTGAGCCATTAACCTTGATGTCTTCTTTAAGTAAAGCTATTGATATCTACCTTTTAGAAAACGGATTTTCTCAAACGGTTAATTTTGTTGGTTCTCAGGAGGACGGCCCTTCCGTTGAATTGGATGTGGATATAAAAAATAGCTTAAATTGTTCTTCAGGAAACTATTGCTATTCAAAAAACTTTGCCTATGATGCGGGTTGTTGGAATGATTTGTGCCAGATTAGGGCTACTAGAACCAATGATAAATGGCAATTATATTTAATGAAGAGAAAAAATAATCAAAAGTGGGAAAAAGAGTGTTGGTTTTATGAAGATGAAGCAGAGTATATTTGCAAATCTTTGGAAGGGCAAGGTTGGGTTCTTTCCGATGAACGTTAATCTCTATTAATCAAAACCCCCGCTTTTGGCGGGGGTTTTATTATTCTTCATCAATCTTTAGCATCGCCACAAAGGCTTCTTGCGGAATGTTTAAACTACCGATGCTCTTCATGCGCTTTTTACCTTCTTTTTGCTTTTCAAGTAATTTGCGTTTACGGGTGATATCACCGCCGTAACACTTGGCAATAACGTCTTTGCGGAAGGCGGGAATGGTTTCGCGCGCAATAACCTTGCCGTTAATGGCGGCCTGTACGGCCACTTCAAATTGCTGACGGCCGATTAACTCTTTTAACTTGGCGCACAAGGCACGGCCTTGAGTTTGGGCTTTGTCTTTATGCACTACGATGGACAAAGCATCCACCGGTGTGCCGTGCAACAGAATTTCCATCAAGACCACATTGGAGCTGCGGAAACCCGCCACTTCATAATCAAAAGAGGCATAGCCCTTGGAGACGGATTTGAGCTTATTGTAAAAATCAATCACCATTTCGCCCATCGGCATTTCATATTTAATAATGACGCGCTGATTGGACAAATGGTCCATGCTCATATACGTACCGCGTTTTTCTTTGAGCAGTGTCATCACTCCGTCCATAAATTCTACGGGAGTAACGATGGTAATGTGAATGACGGGCTCTTTGATATCTATAATATCTCCGTGCGGCGGGAAATTGGCCGGGTTATCAATAATTTTATAACCGGGGTCGTCCGGGGCATCCGGCAAAGCTGCCAACTCCTGCGGGTGATTTTTGCGAGAAGTAAATTTGACGTGATACACTACGTTGGGAGAGGTGGCTATCAAAGATAAATTAAACTCACGTTCCAATCGTTCTTTCACAATTTCTATGTGCAAAATACCCATAAATCCCAAGCGAAACCCAAAGCCCAATGCTTTGGAAGTTTCACTTTGATAATGGAAAGAAGAATCGGATAAATTTAATTTTTCCAAGGCGGTACGCAAAAGCGGAAAATCTGTCGTTTCCACAGGGAAAATACTGGCAAATACCACCGGTTTTGCATCTTCGTATCCCGGCAAAGGGTCTTTGGCGGGATTATCGGATAGGGTGATCGTATCTCCCACTTTTACTTGATGAATATCTTTGATGCCCGCCACTAAATACCCCACTTCTCCTGCACTTAGGGATTGGCCTTTGTGCAGTTGTTTGGGGGTCATAAAACCTACTTCTTCGGTTTTGTAAGTAGCAGCGGAAGCCATAAAGCGGATATTTTGCCCTGCTTTAAT
Source organism: Elusimicrobiaceae bacterium (assembly GCA_017468055.1). Taxonomy (GTDB): domain Bacteria; phylum Elusimicrobiota; class Elusimicrobia; order Elusimicrobiales; family Elusimicrobiaceae; genus Avelusimicrobium. The sequence continues at coordinate 18,164 of JAFUJU010000089.1, read as the reverse complement.
AGTGCCGTCCACAATGCGGATATACATAATGACCCCGCGGAACGGATCATAGAAAGAGTCAAAAATAAGCGCGCGTAAAGGAGCTTTGGGGTCGCCTTGCGGGGCGGGAACGTCTTCAATGATGCGGTCTAATAAATGCTCAATTCCGGCACCGGTTTTAGCACTGACACGCTCAGCCTCAATGGGATCGTGCAAAATGTCCCATAATTGCTCCTCAGAGGCATCGGCGTCGGATTGGGATAAGTCCACCTTGTTCATTACCGGAATAACCTTTAAACCAAGGCTTTGGGCCAAGTGCGCGTGGGCTACCGTTTGTGCTTCTACACCCTGAGAAGCATCTACTAATAGCAATACTCCCTCACAGGCGCGCAAGGAGCGAGCCACTTCATAAGAAAAGTCCACATGTCCCGGTGTGTCAATGAGGTTTAAAATATAGTCTTTATACTGAATGCGGACTGCTTTGGCTTTAATGGTAATACCGCGTTCCCGTTCCAAGTCCATACCGTCAAGCAACTGGGCTTGCATTTTACGTTTGGGAACGGTGCCCGTATCTTCCAAAATTCTGTCTGAAAGGGTGGTTTTACCGTGGTCAATATGCGCCACGATGGAAAAATTACGAATCTTCATCTTGGTTTAACTCTTCTACTAAACGCCGTATATCTTCTGAATTGGTAGCTAACAATGTAGCTTGTGCGGCGTCTGAACAGGTTTCAAATTTTAAATTGCGAATCCGGTTTTTAATACGCAGATACATACGCGGCGGCACTGATAAAATATCCGTCCCCAAGCCGAGTAACAGCGGCACCATCTTGGTATCGGAGGCTATTTCCCCGCAGATACTCACTTCTTTGCCGCGTTGGTGGGCGGTTTGGATAATTTGGTGAATGGTACGCATGACGGCCGGATGACAAGGGTCATACATATGAGCCACTTCCGGATTTACGCGATCTACTGCAATTAAATATTGTATCAAGTCATTGGTACCTATGGAAAGGAAATCTAAATCATGGATCATGCTGTCCAAGGCTATAGCGGCGGAAGGAACCTCTATCATACCGCCTAAAGCGATGCGATTAACCGGCTTTTTCCCTTCTTTTTCAAAGTCTGATAATACTTGGTTCAGAGCCTCTCTTACGTGCCACACTTCTTCTACAGAGGAGATCATCGGAATCATGATTTTGACTTGCGCCGGTACTTCGCAAGCCATGCGTACAATGGCACGCAGCTGCGTGAACATGAGGTCCGGATTTTTCAAAAATAACCGAATACCACGGCATCCCATGAAGGGGTTGTTGTCTTTATCAAATTCATCTAACGGAAAGTTGGGCATTTTGTCGGCCCCTAAGTCAGCCAAGCGAATGGTGACGGGGCGGCGGTCAAACATTTTGGCCGTGGCCAAATAAGCGCGGTATTGCTCTTCTTCCGTGGGTGGTTGAGGAATATCCATGTACAGAAATTCCGTACGCAAAAGGCCCAAACCGTCGGTAATTAACTTTTTGTTGTCCTTGGTGTAGGTACGCGGGTCAAAATTGACCATAAGTTTAAAGTTTTTCCCATCGGATGTAACCGTCGGTAAGGGATTGATGGTCTGTAGTAAAGACTCTGCCTTTTTCAACTCGCGTTGCGCTTTTTTGTAATGTGAAAGAGTGTGTTTATCCGGATTGATGATTAAAAGGCCGTTTTCCCCGTCCACGATGACGGTGTCCCCTTCTTTGGTGTGGCGCAATGCATTAGAAAGGCCGACCACAGCGGGCAATTTCAGACTTTGGGCCAAAATAGCGGTGTGGCTGGTTTTGCCGCCCAAATCCGTACAGAAAGCAATAATTTGATTTTCTTGCAAATTAATGGTATCCGAAGGAAATAAATCGTGCGCAATCAAAACAGACGGCCGTTTGACGGAAGATAAGAAAGCTGCTTTCCCCTCTACCAAATTGCTGGCCAAGCGCTTGCCTACATCAAAAATATCATTGCGGCGTTCTTGGAAAAACTTGTCTTCTATTTTAGAAAAAGATTCAGAAATTTCTTTCAGTGTTAAAAACACAGCCGCTTGGGCAGACATATGCTCTTTTTTGATTTTGACAATGGCCGCATCTTTCAGCATGGGGTCTTGCAAGAGCATTTTATGCATGGTCATCAAATTAGCATATTCCGGCCCCAAAGAGTCACGCAGGCGCCGTTCGCAAAGGTCCAAATCCGCCTGTGTTTTTTCGATCGCTTTGTTAAACTTAACAAGCTCTGCCTTTACTTCCGTTACATCAATATATTGGTTACCCACGGCAAAATCGGCCGTTGGCAAAAGAACGGCTGGTCCGATAGCTACCCCCGGGCTGGCAGCAAGCCCTGTAATTACAAACATTTAAAACTCCTCATTAAAATTAGCGGCAAATAAATCTTTCATGGCTTGGCAGGCGGCTTGTTCGTCCTCACCGTCAAATTTCAGATGTAAGGTGGCTCCGTATTCCGCGGCCAACATCAAAACACCCATGATGCTTTTAGCATTGGTTTCTATCTGATCTTTGGTAATAAATATATCGCAAGAAAAGCCGGAAGCTGTTTCTACTACTTTAGCAGCCGGTCTGGCATGAAGCCCAAGGCGATTTGTTATTTTGATATCCGTTGTAATCACAGTACAGAAACCTCTTTAAAACAAACATACGGTGGTAAAGATAACCACAGCCGACAAATACAAATAAACATTGGGAATTTTCAGCCGGCGCGTTACGAATGAAATAATAATAAAAAAGAGCACTAACAAAGCTCGCGCAAAAAAATCCAACCCTACTTGAATTTTTCCAAAGTGATGATAAACCCCAAACAAAATCAACCCTACGGAAAAGAAAATACCCAAACGCTTGGCTTTGTAAATCGTACGGTTCCAGTCAAAACGGGTTAAACCGAAGCAAGAGGATTCGTCCGACTCATAACCGATTTTGATCCCCTCCCACCGTACAAACAAAGCGATGGCATTGTAGGTCAAAAAAGCCATAATCCCTGCTGAAAAAGCTTCAAAACAGGATATGGGTTGTAGCTGGGGAGTTTCAAAGAAATTGATGCCTAAAAGCATCCAAATAAACAAAGCCATCAACAAAGTGAGCGGTTTTAAAGTTCCCCAAAATAACCGGTCCCCAATAGAAGCCGCCGTAATGGAAAGCCCTCTGCGGGCCCCGCTCCATTCGGCCACTTGTTCTTTGTATTCCGTTACGGATTGTGCTTTGGCCACGCTTTCTTCCTGTTTGGCCATAGCACCAAAACAGAAAGAGGCCATGACAGGGTGCGTATTAAAAGTGTCTAAATAACGGGAAAGGACCGTGGGTAACATTTCCGGATCATACATATACAATTTACGTAAAAAAGGCACCATCACAAAGGCAAAACCTAAGTTTTGGTATTTCACAAAATTCCACCCGGCTTGCAGGAAGAAAGAACGGAAAAACATATTTAATCTGATCCAAAAAGACATTTTTTACCTCGTTTTTAACCGGAAAGTGGAAAGTAAGGTTGCCAATCCAATCCAAGGTACCGCCATATAAGCCATTTGAAAAGCAAAGTGCACCTTGGACGAAAGATATGGGAAAAGCCAAAAAGCCGTTTGGGCACAAACCCAAGAAGCAACGGAAATAAAAATAAAAGTCATTAAGAAGGAAAGCAATAAAGAAACGCCCACAATTCGCCATAAATCCGTTGGCTTTTTCCCTATTTTAGCCTCTAAGAATACCAGCCATTTAAAGCGTGTTTTACGAAGCAATGTATCAAACAAAGAATATAACAGGGCCATCAATACCCCAAAGAAAAATCCGAAATATAAATCTACCCCCAGAGAATACAAAATCAAGGGAATAGCACTGGCTACAACTCCGCTGGGGGGCACAATCCCTCCCAAGGGAGAAATGTCAATAAACAAGAGCTCTGCAAAAATCCCTACTTGTACGCCTGCCATCATATCACCTATACAAAGCCCAAATAACGGACCGGCGATAATCGGACGTGAAAGCAATGTTTGGAAAGCGTAAGTAACGTCCAATTCTAAAACAGAAGCCAACAGGCATAACAGAATCACAGTTGTTGTCATAAAATCTCTTTAATGGAAAAGGATTTGGAACTAGGCACCGCTCTGGTTTCAATATCTATTCCCAAATCATTTAATATTCGTAAAGTGCGTTTATCTTCTTCATCTAGAAATACATTTTCAGCCAGTTTCTGCGCGCCTTCTTTAAAATGCATGCCTCCGATATTTAAGGAAGAAATTTGCAATCCGTCTTCCAGCAAAGGGTTTAAATCTTGCAAGGAGTTTAACAACAGCAAAATCCGTTTGGCAGAACCGGCCATATAGCTGACGCAACTTGCCGGTTCCAACACAGCCAGTTCATATTCAAACGGCAAAGATAAACGCAACAAATTTTTGTTGAGATGACAAGCACTTTGCTTTGGGCAAGGAATTACCACCTCATCAATATTCAGCTCCGGCAACCAAGCCTGCACCACTTGTCCGTGGATTAAGCGGTCATCTACCCGGGCAAAAATAATGGGCATATTAAAATCCTTTTATCAAAAGTTCCGTGGCATTAATAACAGCGCGTTTACCGTCTGCTTCTATTTTTTCCGCCAGTTCTTTTACGGTTAATTTTTTGCGGCTGTTAAGTGCCGTGAGCAACATACTTAAATTCATACCGGTAATAACATAACATTTGGGGCAATCTTTGGTAGCCGTCAAGGCAATGTTTGTAGCACTACCGCCAAAAATATCCGTCAGCACAATGGCCCCTTCTTCCGTATCGGCCAATAAGTTTTTCAATTCGTTGGCCCCCTGCTCAACAGAGCTGGAGGTGGTGACGGAAAGAGTTTCCACCCCTTCGGCCGTTTTACCTAAAATTTGGGCGGCTGTTTCCAACATATATTTTGCTAAATTACCATGCGTAACTAAAATGAGTTTTACCATAATTATAATCCTATATCCCTGTGAAATTCCGAAGCGCTGAATCCGTGTTTCTTAAGCGTTTCGGCCAACTGATGCGCCATAAAAACACTGCGGTGTTTTCCGCCGGTGCAACCTATGGCAATGGTTAAGTAACTTTTCCCCTCTTTAATATATTTGGGGATAAGATATTTAATCAAATCTGCGAATTTGTCGGCAAATTCTTGTGATTCTTTGAATGAAAGAATATAGTCCTGTACTTCTTTGTCCAATCCCGTTTTTTCTCTGAGTTCCGCAATATAGTACGGGTTGGGCAAAAAGCGTACGTCCATCACAAGATCCGTATCTTTCAAAATACCGTTTTTAAAACCGAAGGAAACAATGGAAATTTGCATTTCTCCTTCTTTTTTAATTTCCAGCAATGCGGAAATTTTTTCTTTTAACTCACCCAACTTCAAATCAGTGGTATCTATTACTTTGTCAGCAGTTGCCTTGATAGGGGCCAAAAAATCATGTTCGTGTGCGATGGCAGCGGCTAATTTTTTGTGAATGGGGTGTTTGTGTTTGGTTTCGGAAAAACGGCGAATTAAGCATTCGTCGGAAGCGTCCAAAAAGATTACCTTAGGAGAGAAATCTTCCCGTGTCATTTTTTTGAGCATAGCCGGCAATTGTTTCAAACGTTCTCCTTCTCTCACGTCCATACCCAAGGCTACGTTAGAGAGTTCGGGCCGGTCTTTTACATATTCGGCAAACTGATTGAAGAGAGCCAAAGGCAAATTATCCACGCAGTAAAATCCGAAATCGCCAAAAATTTTTAGCGCTTGGGATTTGCCTGCTCCGCTCATACCGGTAATGATAAAAAGTTTACGCTTTTGTGCCATTTTTTTTCTTTCCTTGCGTAGTGCGGTTTAGCACTTTTTGGCTGAATTGTTCTGCTGAAAAAATACCTTGCTGTTTGAGTTGTTGGTTCAGTACAGCCACCTCTATCAGCACTGCCAAGTTGCGCCCCGGTGTGACGGGGATACTTAAAGAAGGAATTTCAATTCCTAAAATCTCGGTTGTTTTTTGCTCTACACCCAGACGGTCAATGTTTTTAACGGGCGGGGTCAGCTCTACTTCCATATCAATGGCCATTTCGTCCAAAGTGGCTCTTACTCCGAACAAAAGTTCTACATCCAATATTCCCAAACCGCGCACTTCCATATAGTGTTTGAGCATTTCCGGACAGGAGCCTACCAAATAACGGCCCCAACGTTTTTGCACTTCTACGATATCGTCCGCTACTAAAATATGTCCTCGTTTAATTAGCTCTAAGGCACATTCACTTTTGCCGATGCCGGCCTCTCCGCGGATTAATACTCCGTTACCGCTAACGTTAAGCAATACACCATGCACGTGAGTAAGTGGAGAGAGTTTTTCATCTAAAAAGCGGGAAAATGCCGCCACAAAGGCCGAAGATTCCATCGGGGTCTTCAGTACCGGTACATCAGCTGCCAAACAGGCTTTTTTAATGGCAGGCATAGGGTCTAAATCGGCGGCCATGATGATACAAGGCACATGCCCTTTGCCCAACATTTTGATGATATGGGCTTTTAAAGCAGAAGGTTTCTGTTTTTGACAGAAAGCAAACTCGCCCCGTCCGAACACTTGGATAGAGTTGGCTCTAAAAAGATCCATGTGTCCGCACAGCGCAAGCCCCGGACGGTTGACGCTCGGAGAAGTGATTTCACGGTTAATATAGCGTTTGCCGCAAACCAACTCCAAGTGAAGAGACTTCACTTGGAGTAGTTCGCTGACAATCACGGATTTGGTAAACTGCTGCACCGCAGGGTCCTTATTTCTTTTTGACCGGTTTGATTAAACCGTAGGTGCCGTCCAAACGTTTAAAAATCAAGTTGATTTGTTTGGAGTCTTCATCCAAGAACATCCAGAAGGAATAGCCCAAGCGTTCCATTTCGTAGGCGGCATCTTCGGGGTTCATAGGGGTGACTTCCACTTGTTTGATCACAGAAAATTTGACATCTGTGGTCGGCAAGAGGATATTGTCGGTAAAAGTGGCAATTTCTTCCACCACAGCTGCTTTTTTGGCCGTACGTTTGGATTTGTTTTTTTCTTTTGCTTTTTTCATTTGAGCTTCGGCTTTGCTGGCGGCGGCATCAATAGCTTTGTAAAGATCGGTTTCCACAGCGGTAGCAGAGATGTTATTTTTGCTGCCGGTATGGATAATAATTTCGGCACGTTGGTTGATTTTTTTCTCTACAGAGAGCAATACCTGTGCCCAGACGATATGATCAAAATTTTTTTCCATTTTGCTGACGCGGGTCTGCACGAATTGTTTGATGGCAGGCGTCAGTTTGATATTTTTAGCGGTAACTTTAATTTCCATATATTCCTCCGTGTAGTCTAAACGGGTAACCCGTATAGACATTTAATCATTAATGTTCTGTCGGTGTCAACGGCGTTTTCAGGCGGAAAAAGGATTAATTGATATTTTGGCGCGTTGGAAAGGCCGGTGGCAGGGTTTGGCCTCCTTAAAAAATAAAATTTTACGACGGTAATAAAGTATAAGTGGAAAAATGCCAAAAAACAAGAGATTTTTGGTGGAAAAAAAGAAGAAAAGATTTACATTCCCAGCCCTAAACTATCTATTAAAAACATAGGCAGGCCGGCGGCACGCATTTTTTCTTGGGTTTTGGTAAAATCGTACGATTCACGCAAGAAGCGGAAAGTGTTTGTTTTGGTATCCCAGATACCAAAAGAAGCACGGGAATCATTGTCGCGTGGTTTTCCTACAGAACCGGGGTTAACTACGTAGCGCAAAATCGGGTGGAAATTAACGGCGGCTTCTTTATGTGCCACAGACACATGACAAATATTCTTGTCTCCTTCCATGTAAAACGGCAAATGGGTATGGCCTACAAAAAGCACTTGTCCGTTCCACAGAGGATATGCTTGGCGGTATTGGTTGCAGTTGGCAAAATACTCTTTAATAGGGTCCATGGGGGTGCCATGCACGACGGAAAAATTTTTACCGCGGTAAATTTCCGGCAGAAAAGAGACAGTACGCACAGAGCGGGCGGAAAGCTGGTCTTCACTCCAGTCTAATACTTGCAATGCTTCAAAATTGAAATACATACGCAATTCGGGGTGGGTAAAAATAGAATCATGGTTTCCCATAACGCCTACAGCCAGCCCCTCTTCTTTCAGTTTGCTGTATTTTTGTACGCACTTTTCCGGATCGGGTCCGTAGCCGATTAAGTCTCCGCAGAAAATATATTTTTCTGCGCCTTCTGCTTTTAACCGTTTTAGTGCCGCGTTAAAAGCCTCTAAATTTCCGTGAATGTCTGACAGAACCCCGTACTTCATTAGCGCACCGCCATAGCTTCTACTTGTTCTTTTTTGGCAGCGTCGGCACGGTCTGCTAAATTGACGGACATGGTTTTGGATACGCCGCTTTCTTCCATGGTAATGCCGTAAAGTCTGCGAGCGGCCTCCATGGTGCGTTTGTTGTGAGTGACCACGATAAACTGCGTAGAGGCGGAAAATTCTTTAATCAGATTTACAAAGCGTTCTACGTTGGCTTCGTCTAAAGCCGCATCAGCTTCGTCCATAATACAGAACGGAGACGGGTTATGCGTAAAGAACGCAAACAATAAAGACAGAGCCGTCAACGTTTTCTCTCCGCCGGACATAGAAGAAATGTTTAAGAGTTTTTTGCCGGGGGGTTGGGCATAAATTTCAATGCCGGTTTCCAACAGGTTTTCCGGATCAGTCAACACCAGATCGCACTCCCCTCCGCGGAATAAAGACTGGTATGTGTTTTTGAAGTGCATTTTTACCTGTTCAAAAGTATATTTGAAATTATCGCGCGTGGTCACATTGATTTTGTGAATGGCGGAGCGCAAATCTTTTTTAGCTTCTTCCAAGTCATTAATCTGTGATTTAAGGAAGGTGTGGCGTTCATTGAGTGCATCATATTCTTCCGGTGCGGTCATGTTAACCGCGCCCATATTTTCAATGCGTTTGCGCATCATTTTTACGCGTTCGTAATCTACTTGCTTGTCGCCAAAGTTCATTTGGGCTTCTTCAGGTGTAATATTCCAGCTTTCAAACAAATTGTTCACCACAGTGGTGCGTTGGCGGCGTGCATTTGCCAGCGCATTTTCCAAATCGTTTTGCTTGATGTGCAACTCACCTAACGTTTTTTTGTTGGCATTTAAAGCGGTCATTTTATCGTCAAATTCTTTCTTTAACGCTTCCAATGACTGGCGCAATTTATACTCGTCGGTTTCTAATTGAGCCAACGTATCTCTTTCGGTGGAAAGTTTGGCTTGGGTGGAAAGCTTTTCTTCGGCCAAGGCCTGCAGGCGGGCATTAGCATTTTTGGCCGCTTCGGCGCGTTTGCCTTCGTTTTGTAACAGAGTATTATATTCAAATTCGGTAGATTTTAAATCCACTTCTACATTATTTTTGCGGATTTTTAATTCATATAAATTACCGTTTAATTCTGTCAGGCGGAGTTTGGCCTGCTCTGTTTGTTTTTGTAAATCTGTTTTTTGCGTTTTCAGACTTTCGGTTTTGTTTTTAATTTCTTCCTGTTGTTGTAGTAAAGATTGTAAATCCGTTTGTAATTTTTGCACATTTTGTTTGCGGCTCTCTACACGCAACATGAGCTGGCGTTTTTGTTCTGCCATACGGGCCAGGGCTTCTTGGGCTTGTTTTAACTCTCTTTCCTTAGAAGCTATTTCCCCTTGCACAGCCGCGACCGCTACGGCGGCCTCTTGGGCAGAAGCACGCAAAGAACGCAGGGTTTCCTCGGCTTTGGTCAGGGCATCGTAATTAGCAATAATTTCTTTGGAAATCAGGTCTTCTTCCCGTATTTTTTGAGTCAGTGTTTCTTGGGCATTTTCTTCCTCGCCCCAGTAAGCTTCCGGCGCAGACAAACCTGCTGCACCCGCACTTAAAAAGAAATCACTTTGTACGGTTTCTTCTTCTTTGGCTTGATAGTTCCCTACTAATAAAGTAACTAAGTTTTCCAATTCTGCCGCATATTTTAACTCTTGTTTCAATGTACCGGTAGCGGCAGGCGCGGCGGGAACTTTATCCAACAGAATAAATTTACAACGGGCTTTACCGTGTTCTTTTAATTTTTTTACGGCCTCTTGCGCGGCGGATTCATTTTCACACAAAACTGCATCTAAGTATTTTCCAAAAGCTTCTTCCACTGCAGTTGTCAAGGCGGCAGGATATTTCAAGGCCTTACGTAATGTGCCTTTGATTCCGTTAATGTTCGTTCGGCTAATTAAGTTGACCCCTACCCAGTACGGATTGTTTTTTCCTTGCGTGCGGATTATTTCCAGTTTTGCATTTAGGGCCGCTTTTTCGGATTTAAGGGTGGATAACTGCTCATTTAAGGAAGAACGTTTCTGCTGCAATTCTTTTAATGAAGTTTCCTGTTGTGTGATTTGTTCCCGCACGGTTTGGGCCGATTTTTGTTTATCGGCCAAGCGGGCGCGTATTTCTTCCAGCATTTTAGTGAGGGCTTGTACTCCGCTGTCTGCCTGACTGCTTTTTTCTAGGGTAATTAAATCTTCATTTTCGCGTTGTACATTGGCTTGCTCTAAAGAAATTTTGTTTTGGCATTCCATTTGGCTTTGTACCAAACGCATCAAGTCGTTGCTGGCGCGCTGAATTTGTATGTCGCAATCACGCAATTGTTGTTCTGTCTGCTGGCTGCGGGAAAACTCATCATTATATTGTTTTTGCAAAGGAGCTAATTGGCTGTCCAGTTCTGCCAATTGGGTTTTTAATTTGCTTATCGCGGGGGCTATTTCTTTAATACGGTTTTGTCCGCGTTCGGCTTCGCTTCCGGAGGCGGCCAACTGAGCCGTAAATTCTGCTGTTAAATTATCACAGTTTTTGATGGCCCCTTCCAAAAGCCCTACTTGATATTTGCTGGCGGCAATTTTTTCATTAAATGCGGCCATTTCTTTTTGTTTATGAGTCAAATTCAGGTCCATAGCGGCCGTTTGGCCTTCTTGGGCGGAAATTTGATGATCTAAATCTTTGCAACGGGAAAGCAACGGTTCCAGTTCGGCTCCATGTTTGGCAATCAATCCATCTGCTTCTTTAATGGAATATAAAGAGATGGCAATTTCACTTTCTTTAAGTTCTTCACGGTATTTTTGGTACAGGCGCGCTTTGCGTGCTTCGGCATCTAATTTTTTAATTTGTTCTGCAATGAGTACCACTGTATCAGATAAACGTGCCAAGTCCAAATCCACACGCTCCAAACGCCGGATACATTCCTCGCGTTTGGATTTATATTTGGACACACCGGCCACTTCTTCAAACATTTCACGGCGTTGCTCCGGCGTGGCAGAAAGTACACTCTCTACTCCGCCTTGGTCAATAATAGCGTATCCTTCTCCGCCGATACCGGTATCTAAAAATAAATCCCGAATATCACGTAAGCGGCATTGGACTTTGTTTAAATAATATTCACTTTCACCGGAGCGGAAAATTTTGCGAGTGACAGTGATTTCATTAAAATCCAGCGGCAGGTTGCGCGTGGAATTGTCAAAAATCATGCTGACCTGCGCCATATTCAAAGGCGCGCGTTTGGCGGTGCCGTTAAAAATAATATCCACCATGGATGCCGAACGTAACGCCTTCCAGCTCATTTCCCCAATGGTCCAACGTACCGAATCAATCACATTAGATTTGCCACAACCGTTGGGCCCTACTACGCAGGTAATACCCGGTTCAAAGTCTAAACGTACTTTATCGGCAAAAGATTTAAATCCAACGATTTCTATGGCTTTTAGATACATGATGTTCCTCTTTTTGGGGATATATATAGTATTATAACATTTAACACGCGTACGGACAGTAGTAAAATTTCCGACGGTAGTCCGACGAAAAATAGATCTTTTTTTGGGTAAAAACAGGCCAAAAGTAAGGAAGCCTAAAATCCTCCGAGGGAGCGCCGAGGAAAAAAACACTTGCAAAAGAGGATAATATTTATTAGACTTTTTCGGTAAGGGACTTCGGACCTTTCTTTCGCCTAAAGGATTGACCGGTACGCGAGAGATAAAATTTTTTTTATTAAATCCGGACCCTGCAACAAAAGAAGATTCCTGAAGGAGGAACATTCAAATGGCTGAAAAAGTATTGAAAATCGGCGTAGAACGCGAAGACGGTTTCTTGTACTATATTGACAAAGACGGCGACGTGGCCCGTGTACAAATGGCCCGCGGCGGCAAAAAAGGTGGCAAACCTAAAAAAGTAGAAAAAACCGGTATTAAAAAAGAAAAAGGATATCTCTATTTCTTGGATAAGAAAGGTGATATCTCCAGAGCTAAAATGGTTAACGCCAAATAAGCGAACGAATCATTTGAAAGCCCCGCTTAAGCGGGGCTTTTTTGTGTTGATAAAAGAGAAAAAAATTTTTAGGCATAAAAAAACAGGGAAAAATACCAGTTTGTCCTCACCAGCAAACTCATATTTCCCCTGTTTTCCCCCATTTATCCCCCTAGGCAGTTCCCGCATGGGAACAAAATCTGTTTAGGGTGCCCTTGGGAAAATTGGGTCTACTTCCTATATTCGTATTATAGGAGATGTTTTTGGGCACCGGCAAGCAAAAAAAGTAATTAGATTGGGGATTTTTCACGACGAGAAGACTAATATATAGATTTTTGGGTTGCGAAAAACGACCCTTATTTGTGCGCAAGGATTTTGTCGCGTTCTCCCCAAATAAAAAACCCACTCTTACGAGTGGGTATATTTATTTAAATGGTGGACCCGACAAGGATCGAACTTGCGACCTCCTGCATGCCATGCAGGCGCTCTCCCAGCTGAGCTACGGGCCCGTCTATGTATATAGTATAGCAATTTTTTTTCAATTTGAAAAGTTTTTTTGCTACACCAATAAATTTTCAAAACTAACTATACGTTTATTTTAGCATTTTTTTTCACGTAAGAAAAGAGTTTGCCGAAAAAAACATAAAAAAACCCCGAGTTTTCCTCGGGGTTTTGAAAGTCAAAAGAGACTTATTTTTTGCTGCCGCGTTCAAAGGCTAACGTGCAGGTAACCATATCCGTTACTTCGGCAGGGCCGAATAATTGAATCGGTCCGGGGAAGAAGTAGGATTCGCTCATAGCCCACAATTCGCGTTTTTTGGCAAATTGTTTAAACGGTTCTCCATTGAGTTCTACCAAGGCTTTGCGGATCACCGGTTTTTCTTTTCCTTTGCGGCGTTCAATATTCATCATCATGGTCAAAGGTACACCGCCACATTCCCAAGATTGGGGTTTACGGGTAAGTTTGCGCACGGAAGACAAATAACCGCTGCAGCCGTTTAAGGCCAACACGGCGGCGTTGAAGCCCAAGGCGTAGGTGTAGTTAGCATCAAAGGTAGACGGAGCGCCACAGCGGCCTTCGTAGCCGAAGAAATGGGTGATGCTGTTGAATTTGCCCACGAACTTTTTAGCCTTTTTCATGTCAGCCAGTTTTGTGCGGAGCATTTCTACGAGCAATTTTTCCGTTTCAATTAAAGAGACTTGTACGTTGCCGTGCGGATCGCGGTCCAACATGAGCTGAGAGGCGATACCCGCCGGTAAAGATTTCATCAGAGCGGCCAATTTGGCAGGTAATTTGGAAATGATGAATTCTTTCTTTTCCACGATGCTGTTCATTTTGGAAAGTTCAGCTTCGTGATCGGCCAACAGATCGTTTAAAGCGGCAATCAAAGCTTTCATTTCCGGAATGAACTCAATCAATCCTTCCGGTACAAGCACCACACCAAAGTTTTTGCCATTTTTAGCGCGGGCGGCAATGATACCGGCCAAGTAGTCAATGATTTGTTTTAAAGTCATTTTCTTGGCCAATACTTCTTCGCCTACCAAGGTAACGTTCGGGTGGGTTTTATGCGCTACTTCCAAGGTAATGTGAGAAGCGCTGCGCCCCATCAAGCGGACAAAGTGCCAGTATTTTTGGGCAGAGTTTACGTCGCGGCAGATGTTGCCCACGAGTTCAGCATAAATTTTGGTGGCGGTGTCAAAACCGAAAGAAGTTTCAATTTTGTCATTTTTCAAATCACCGTCAATGGTTTTGGGTACACCGATCACATTGATATTGGAGCCGTTTTGTTTGAAGTATTCAGCTAAAACACCGGCATTGGTGTTGGAGTCGTCTCCGCCGACAATTACCAAAGCGTCCACTTTATTTTTCTTCAAGGTTTCCAAAGCCTGCGCCAATTGTTCTTCCGTTTCAATTTTGGTGCGGCCGGATTGAATGAGGTCAAAACCGCCGGTATTGCGGTATTCTTCCATAAGTTTGGGGGTAATTTCTTTCCATTTGGCTTCCAAAATACCGCTGGGGCCACCTAAAAAACCATACAGTTTGTTTTTGGCGTTGGCCTTTTTAAGTCCGTCTAACAAACCGGCAATCACGTTGTGCCCGCCGGGAGCTTGGCCACCGGAGAGTACTACGGCTGCTTTAATAGCTTTTTTGCCAAGGGCCGGATTGGCGCCTTTTACAAAAGTGATTTCAGGCATACCGTAGGTGTTGGGGAAAATCTTTTTAACGGTTGCTTGATCGGCCACGCTTTGGGTGGCTCTGCCGGTTTTGGTTTTCACAAAACAGGCGCCTTTTTTCAAAATTTCAGGCAACACCGGTTTAAATTTGCAGCGGTGTTGTTGTAGTACAGAACAAGTAGGGGTCTTGTTGGTTTTCGCCATTTTTATCTCCTAGAGAATGGTAAATTACCTATAAATTATAGCAAACTCCGTACGCGTGAGAAAGAAAAAATAAAAAACCCGACCGTTTAGGCGGTCGGGTTCTGCATATAATGAGAAGACTAGAACATATATCTGAGTTTCAAAGAACCGGTGTTAGAGTTATAATCTTCGCGGAAGCTGCCGTCGTAAGAGAGCAAAACTTCCAGATTGTCAGATACCAGGGCCGCCACAGATACACCTGTTTCTAAAGATAAGCGGTGTAAGCGTTCTCCGCTGACATTATGATATGGAATGTATTCATTTTCTATTAACGATGGGGGAACGGCGGAGACAGTTCGTAACTCTTGCCGCAAAAAAGGAAAAGACTGTTGTAAGTATTTTTTTATTTCCAAGGCGCAAAGCGGCGAAAAAAAATTCGAAATCAAAAAAAACAATAAGAATAACTTTTTCATATTTTATTTGAAAAAATATTTGTATAAAAACTATTTTTCATCTTCTAAGCGCAAAAAGCATACAAAACCTACATGGTCATAGGTATAAACTGTTTTTTTCCACTCTAAAGAAATCCTACTTAATTTGTCTTGCGTACAGTTGGGCATCCAAATGACAGCATCTTTTTGGCGGGCAAGCAAAGCCTCTCTTTTGGCTTCTTCCATAAAAAACAATTCATAAACAGGCATATTTAATTTATAGATTTTATTCACATAAAAGCCGTACATGGCCGGCATACTTTGCGGTGGAAAAGCTTCCATTGCGATGACAAACATTTCTTTATCGGCATATCTATCCCGAAAAATTTGGGCTATTTTGCGGGAAGGAATATCATACTCCGATTTTAACAGCAACATATTGCGTTGGTAATTGAAATTATCCATGCTGAAGGCGAAAAAGACAATCAAGATAATCCCTAATAATGGAAATCTTCTTAACAGCGGAGCAAAGTATAAAGAAAGAGGAAAATAAACAAGAGGCAGCAAAACTATAAAATAACGGGGAATAAACATATAGGTTTTGGTGCTGACTAAAGCCACACAGGCAATGAATAAAACTAAGGCAAGAAGTAATAGGACTGTTTCCCGGAAGGGGAAAAATCTGATGGGGTTGCGTAAAGGTAAAAACCGGCACAGCAAAGCCGCTGCCAATAAAGTCAGCAGGAGTAATGCGCCGCGCAGACTGGCTGCCCAAAAAACAATAATGCAAGCATATGCATGCCAAGAGGGCATTTGGTTGGCCCACCAGTTTCCGCCAAAGCGGTCCAAAGAAATTTGAGCAATAAAATTGGGAATGAGCCACGGTAAAAACCCGGCGAACACAAGGCATGGAACTAAAAGAAAACAGAGCATTTTCCTTTTGTAACACCATGCTTGCAAAGCCAAAATGACGGAAAAAACACCAAACAAAAGAGCTCCGAAATAATGGGTCCAACAGAGAAGAAAAGAGGTAACGGCAAAGCAAACCCATGTTTTACGGGAAACGGAGATATTTCTTCTTGTAGCATGGGCAATGTGGACGAATAAATAAGTGAGTATAACCGATAGCAAAAGCATCAGCATATAAGAGCGCGCATGTTGGGAATAGACAACTGTATAGACATTGCATGATAATAAACTTACAAATAACAATCGGGTCCATTTGCCAAAGCGTTTAGGGAAGAAAGACCATGCCGCCACCAAAGCGGATATCCCTAAGATAAGACTGGGAATGTGTAACCAAAATTCCGGCCCATAAGGGGCGATATGATTCCATATCCACACTAAAGCATTGTAGAGTGGAGGGTGTACATCCGGTAATAAATAATTGGTATAAATCCACGAGAAGGGAAGAGAAGGATCGGTGGATACGGCTGTAAAGATTTCATCATATTCATAACCGACGCTCAATACGGTAGTTCTTAAATAAATAGATACAAACACACAAACCCACAGAGATAGTTTGAGCAACTTAAATAACCACTTCCGCATACTATTCATCATACGATATGATCCTCTAATCTCCAATCTTTAATACACATGTATTTCCTATTTTTCCATAGATTCCCAAAGAACGGCCCCACTTTTGGGAAACTTTGAGTAGTTTTTCTTGGGTACAATTGGGCATCCAAATAAAGGCTTTTTCTTTTCTCTTCAGCACCTCGTTTAACGTTTCGGGATCTAAGGAAAAAAGCTCTGTTACGGGTGTGTTTGTCAAAAAGACCCGATTCAAATAGAATCCGTACATAGCAGGCATGGCCTGTGTGGGGAAACCTTCTACCGCAATTACAAACATTTCTTTTTGGGGATGAAAATCTTTGTATAGTTGAGCCACGATACGGGTGGGAATTTTGGGGGTAAAGCGCAGCTCTCTATGCCCGATCCAAAACAAAATAAGGTTCAAAAGCAGAAAAAGCACAAACAATATTTTCCCCACAACGCTTTTTCGCAATACAGGTGCCAAAAATAAAGAAAGAGCCAGATATGCACAAGGTAAATAGGCTATAAAATAGCGCGGCATAAACAGGAATGTTTTTAAAGATATTAAGGTTATAACGGCTACCGCTACTAAATATACCGTTGCCAGTACCTCCATTTCACGCCCGTAAGGCAGGCATTTTGTTTTGCGGAAGGCAGGCCATATTTTAATCCCTACCCATAAAATCAGTAGCCCCAACAAAATACTGCCCATCCAATTAGTAGATAAAAAATAAATCAGTGTGGAAGGCACCAGTATCCATTGACCCACTTCATTGGCCCACCAATTTCCGCTAAAGCGGCTCAAGGAAAGTTGGGCGGCTATGTTGGGGATAAGCCATGGCAAGAAGCCCAGCAAAACGAAAACAGACGAAAGGAGAGCTTGCTTTCGGTTTGTTTTGGTGCGCAGGGCTTTTGTCAGAAGAAAACCATTTAACAGAAAAGCCAATAAAGAGCCGAAATAATGGCTCCAGCAGAGAAAAAGAGATAAAACGGAAAAAGAAATCCACTGTTTGGCAGGCGCGCCGAGGCCTTTGGCCGTGCGGCGGAAAAGCTTGATAAAAGAAAAAGTACAAGCAATTGCCAAAAGCAGCACTAAGGCATAAGCCCGTGCATGTTGGGCATAAGCTATGGCATGCAGGTGGCAAGCAATAAAGGCAAAAAATAAAATACGGGCAGTTTTGCCAAAGCATTTCGGGAAGTCGGCCCAGGCCAAAACCAAAGCCGCCACACCCATCAACAAACTGGGCAGACGGAGCCAAATTTCGGGCCCATAGGGAAAAATCTGGTTCCAATTCCAAAGCAGGAGGTTGTATAAAGGAGGGTGTACATCTACCAATAAATAATGGGTATAAAGCCAACTGAACGGTAAAAAGGGGTCCGTAGATACGGCAGTAAAAAGTTCGTCATATTCAAAGGGCATGTGTAGCAAGAGCCCCCTCATATACAAACTCACCGCCACACATACGAAAACGCACACGGTGAAAACTTTATGCCATGTCTTTTTCATATTTGTTCAGCCTTCTTTAATACAACACCCCCCGTTTTAGCAGGGGGTGTTGTAT
>JAFUJU010000088.1 GCA_017468055.1 Elusimicrobiaceae bacterium | reverse complement strand
TTGTCTTCATCGGAAATGAGAGGGGGTTGGCTCAATACTTCTTCTGGTGTATGCGCCAAAAGAGGATAAGAAACGAATAAACAAAACAACATCATGAAGAAAATTTTTAGATTTTTCATACATTCTCCTTACTGGGTAAAATATCCTTTCTTAATAATAGGGTAGTAAAAAGAACTCACAAAAACAAGGGAACTAGGACCTGTTTTCTAAAAGAAAAAGGACCTATTCTTTGATAGGTCCTTTTTTCATCAAAATTCCTATCACACGTTCTCCTGCAAAGAAAATAAAGTAAAACGCGGATATATGTATGGTAAGTACATTTTCTTTGGGAGTACTTTCATGCACTTTGAAAAATTTTATTGACTCAATAAAAATCCCCCAGCCAAGGCGGGGGATTTTGTTTTAGTTAAGAATATTTGTCGGATGATTAAGCACGATGAATTTTGATTTCATGTTTGTTCAGATAAACATGTACGGATACCGTATCGCTGATCTTAACAATTACCGTATTTCCTTGTTTGGAGTATTTATAAGTAATGTATTCTCCTTTTAAAAATACGCGTACAGCATTGAAATCTTTTTCGCTTAATGAGGTTAAATCCGCTTTACCGGTAATGGCATAAAAACGGAATACCCAATTTTTTCCCATATATTCGTTCAAGATATTGTATTTTGCCTTCAAATTACCTTCCGCTAAGGCTTTTTCCATAGCATCAGCTCCGGAATTGGGGGTATGCGTAGGCATATAAAAATACTTCGGCAAATTGTTCAGCACATCCTTTTTTTTGTTATCAGCGGCTTTTCTGTGGGCTTTTTGGGTAGATTCGTATTTTCCTTGTAAAGCCAAGCCCAAATCACCCCAAAAGTCACGGTCAGCATCGTCAATTACACTATATACTCCATATTTTTCAATATCCGGAGGGCACCCCTCTTTGTTACTTTCCGCATAAGCTTGGTGAGCTATAGCGTTACCCCAGCTTCCTGTTTGAGCAAAAATAGGGGCGGAAACAACTAAACAAAACAAGACAACGGCTAACATCTTTAGGTTTTTCATATATTCTCCTTTTGATTTGAACTGCTTTCTTACTTATAGGATAGTAAACCTTATCACCCGAAACAAGGGAATTTGGACCTGTTTTTTACAGAAAAAAGGACCTATGTATTTTTAGGTCCTTTTTCATCAAATATTTGTATTTCCCGTCGGTCTGTAAAGAAAACAATTTGAAATCCGGATATATGTACGATAAGTACATTTCCTTTGGGGGTATTTTCATAAAGTTTAAAATCCAATATCGGCACGTTTTTTTCCTGAAAAAATTTTTCCAACCGCTGAAAATCTCTTCTGGGAATGGCAGCCAAATCAATACTTCCGGTAAGCGCATAGACAGATAAAAACCAATCCGTGTTAAAAATGGCTTGCAATCTTTCATGACGGGTAAAAAACTTCTCATAAGTTTTAAATTTCACAGCCAGAACTTTTTGAATGCTTTGTTCTTGTGATGGGGGAAAAGTAAGAGAGAAATAGCGCTGCGGATTACACAAAACTTTGCTTGTTTTTTGGGTAGCCTGGTTATACCATTTGTTATGCAGATCAAAGAAAGACTCCATCGTATTTACGCGATAAATGGATAGTCTGTCTACGAGTGTATGAATGTCTTTTGTGTTTGTGGGGGTAGGTGGTAGCTGTTGGCCAAAAAGTTGAGAAGGGTTGCAATATACGCACCATGCACACAAAATAAATACTAAAAGGTTTTTCTTCATTTTTTATATCTCTCAGAAATAGAACAGATATATTATATCACTTCTGAAGGTAATAAGTCTTGGCTATGCAGGGAAGAAGGCTGTTTCTGAGTGGAAAAAGGGGGCAACTCCTCTTCCGGTAAAGCAAAAGATTTGATGGTTTGTAAAGGAAAGTTTAGGTATTGGTTTAAGAAACGGCGGCAGATTTCGTTGCATTTAGCCAATGAAAGCATATCGTCCGGTTCTTCAAAAATTAAGGAAGAAAAGGCCTCAAAGTGCATTTTTTCCCAGAATTGCGGTGTGATTTGAAGGACGGGGTGATCAATACCAAATCCGGCTGCCTTCATTAAACGCAGTGTAAAAGCGGTAGCAAAGGCAGAATTAGCTCCGCTGAGTTCCAACTCTGTCAAAGCCTGCAGTAAAAGGCGGTATTTTTCGGCACTGGGCTGATGCATGGGGGTTAAGCGCATCATCAGTTCGCAAAAATGAAGAGCTAAGCTCTGGCGTTTGAGATCGTGGCGTATGGCGGGGAAAATATGCTCCAGTTTCCCGCCGGTTACTGTACCCATTACATGACTCTTTTTTACGTAAATGCGGTAATTGGCACAGGAAAAAGGTTCACTGAAAGCTTTTAATTTTCCTTTATCTCGGTTTACGCCGGGCAGACGCAAGTTCATGCGCCCGTGTTCTAAGGTATAAAGCGCAATCACCCGGTCCGCTTCGCGGAAGTCTTGGCGAAATAAAACAATACCGCTGTCCGTAAATATCATATAATAAATGTAGCAAATTTCAGACAGCATTGTGTAAAAGTGCCTTAAAAAGGGAAAAATAAAAATCCCATTGCGCAATTTCGTTCTGAAAAGCTATAATATATGGGTCCTTATTGCCGCGCAACGATTGCGGAAGAGGAGAATTTAACTTAATAACAGGAGTATATGAGCTTGAGGAGCTTTCTCCTTCGCTCATATAAGAAGAAGCATGCTACCTACATACAGACCTAATAAAGCCAAAAGAGCTAAACACATCGGATTCCGCGCCCGTATGGCTACTGCCGGTGGACGCAAAGTCCTCAGCGCCAGAAGAGCCAAAGGCCGCCACGAATTGATTCGTGCTTAGTATATGACTTCCCAGGGCTTCCCCAAAGGTTGCCGTCTGCATCTTAAAAACGATTTTAAGAGTATTATTCATGACGGTAAACGTATGCAAGGCCCCGGCCTTGTGCTATGGTGGAAGCCTGCCCCTCTGGGGAGTAGTGACAGACGAATGGGGCTTGTTGTATCTAAAAAGTTAGGACCCGCGGTAGTACGTAACCGCGTGAAACGGCTTCTACGGGAAGCTTTCAGACTTAACCGGGAAAGATTATTAGGCGGGGTGGATTATATCTTTAATCCCCGCAACAGCGAGACCTTGGCCACATTAGACGAAGCGCAGAATGCTTTGTTGGTTTTGTGCCAACGGGCCGGATTATTACAGGCTCCTTTGACGATTCAGAGCCACGGTGCCCAAAATGAATAAAATTTCGCTGCTGGGCAAGAATTTATTGCTATTTTTACTTAGCGTTTTTATGCTGCTGGTTCGCCCCTTACTGGGGCCGCGCGGGGTGTGCCGTTTTACACCTACCTGCAGCCAATATGCCAAAGAGGCAATAACCAAACATGGGGTTTTTAAGGGAGTGTGGCTTTCGGTAATCCGTTTACTTAAGTGCCACCCTTTTCATCCGGGCGGATATGATCCGGTGCCTTAAGCCCGCTTTTCCGTGTTTGAAAGCCTCCTGAAAAGAAGCCCGCCGCTCAAGCGGCCTATTTTCAGAGGTTTTTATGGATAGAAAATTTTTATTGGCGGCGTTATTTTTTATGCTGCTATTTACGGGGTATAATCAGTTTGTTGTGGTGCCCCGTATGCAGGCAGAGCAAAAAGCCGCCGAAGAGGCCTTAGCCAAAACTCAAAAGGAATTGGTACAGGCTGATTCTTTTGCATCGGTTATTCAAACGCAGAAAACCGCTTTGCCCGAAGAATTGATTACCTTCCAAACTCCCGTTGCCCAAATTACATTTACTTCCAAAGGCGCGGGTATCAAAGAATATCTCTTCAAAGATGTTTTGGGTGATGTTAACTTGACCCCCTATAAAGGAGAAGGTTACTTTACCACGTTGCCGCAAACTGATTTCCGTGAGGTAAAACGTACGCTTAATGCCATCACCTTTGCCGCAGATTTGGCTGCCGGTGTACGTGTGGAAAAAACCTATTCGTTTGAAGAAAACGGTATCAATCACGTTAACCTTTCTTTCACCAATAAAACAAACAAAGAGATTGCTCTTCCTGCTTTTGCCTTTAATTTCGGTCCCGGTTTATCTACGGTGAAAAGCGAATTGAAAGACAATGAACGCGAATCCAAAGCTGTTTATTTAATGCAAGAAGAAGGCAAAAAAAATCCGACTTTGGTGAAATATACCCAGAAAGATAAATCTCCCGCTTCCGGTAAAGATTGGATTTGGGCAGGTGTGCAGAACCGTTACTTTTTAAGCGTATTAATTCCGCAAAATTGGACGGCCGGTACCTTAAAAACGCAAACAGAAGTTATAGGTACTAAAAAGCGTTTATGGGGTTTGATGGGTGAAGGGGAAGTAAAAGGGCCTCAAATGACGGTCGAAGTGCCCTCTATTACTTTGGCCGCCAACTCTACCCAAAAGTTAGATTCGGATTTTTATTTTGGTCCGAAAGATTATCAGGCTTTTGAGCAATTACCGTATCATTTCAACCGCAGTATTGAGTTTGGTTTTTTTGGTACGTTAGGCCGTTTGGCACGCAATGTCTTGGAAACCTTCTATGGTTGGACGGGTAACTATGGTGTGTCCATTATTATGCTCACACTTCTTTTGCAGGCTATTTTGTTCAAATTTACGTTGATGTCCTTGAAGTCCAGTGCCCAAATGAAAAAAGTACAGCCGGAAATGAAACGTCTGCAGGAAAAATATAAAGGCAATCCGGAAATGCTAAACCGTGAAATGATGGCTTTGTATCAGAAGAATGGTGTTAATCCATTGGCGGGCTGTTTGCCTATGTTGATACAGCTTCCCATTTTCTTGGCTTTGTTTAACGCACTTAGAACTTCCTGGTCTTTACATGGAGCGGGATTTATGTTGTGGATTACGGACTTGTCTTCCAGAGATCCGTACTATATCTTGCCCATTTTAATGGGGGCGGTAATGTTCTTTCAGCAACGTTCCACCATGCCTGCCGGTATGGACCCCGCACAGGCTGCCATGTTTAAATACATGCCGTTGATTTTCACTTTGTTATTTATGAATTTCCCTTCGGGCTTGGTATTATACTGGCTGACAAACAGTTTGATTACATTCGGTATTCAGACTTTGGCTAATAAAAAAATCGCAAACGCGAAATAGGAGCTTATTTTATGTCTCATAAAGTGAAAGTAGAAGCAAAAGATGTTGCGCTAGCCATTGAAAAAGGTTTAAAAAAATTAGGCTTGCGCAGAGATCAAGCGGAAGTGACTGTGTTGGAAAATCCGCGCAAAGGATTTTTGGGTATTGGGGCCCGTCCTGCAGTGGTGGAAGTACGCCAAAAACGCTGGGTATCCTCTAATTTAGATGCTCAAATTTACATGGATGTACCTAAAAAGAAACGCTCCGGCGGTAAAGGTGCTGGCGCTCGCAATGGCCGCGGTGGCCGTAACCGCAGACAAGAGGAAGGCTCCGTTCGTGAAATCAAACGCGGTGGTCGCCGTTCTTACGGTACGAAGGGTAAAACCGAAAATATGGTAAAGACTAATGAAAAACAGCTTTTGCCGTCTTTGGAAATTCAAAATACTGTTGTGCCTGAATATTTGCAGGCTCCGTTACAAGAGGCCAAAGATTTCTTAAATAATGTCTTATTGAAAATGGACGTAAAAGCTGAAAATTTGAATGCATGGTGGGACGAAAAACAACATCGCATTTTGTTGACTTTTGACTGTGATCATCCGGCCATTGTCATCGGAAAAGAAGGAAAAACCTTGGAATCTTTGCAATATTTGGCCACGTTGAGTTTGAGCCGTCATTTTGACAAACCGATATCCGTAATTGCCGATACGCAAAACTATTGGCGGAAAGCGGAAGATAAAATCAATGCGGATTTGGAATACGGCATCAACCAAATTAAAAACGGATATAGTGTGTATCGCTTCCGCCCGATGAGTGCCCAGTTGCGCCGCTATATTCACCGTGCTGTAGAAAATAATGAGTTTGTGATTACGGTATCTGAAGGGGAAGGCCAATGGAGAAAAGTGACCTTACGTCCGCGTCCGGCCGACCAACCCGTGCAAAAAGAGCAAGCCGCAGTGACTGAACCGGTGGTTGAAACGGCAGACGTACAAACCACGCCGACCGTTGCAGAAGAGCCGGCCCAAACCGAAACGGCCGAAGTACAACCGGTAGAAAATGTACAAGCGGAAGCATCCGTAACCGAACTTCCCGCTACGCAAGAGCAAAACGTTCCGACCGAACAACCGGCCGCTGAAGCCGTGCCGTCTGTGCAAGAAAGTCTGACAGAAGAAACGGCCGTTGCAGTAGAAACTCCTGTTGCGCCGGAAGCCGAGCCGCAACAACCGCAAGCTACGGATCCTGCAGAAGATGTGCCCTGCCAAGCGGAAATCGCTCCTAATGGTGGTGAAGAAACCGTAGCCCAAACGGATTGTGCCTGCGGTCCGTTATTTGAAAATGTAGAAAATAACGAAGGAAAATAACCTTGTTTTAATTCTAAAACCCCAGTGTTTCCACTGGGGTTTTTTTATTGGGGAAATGCTATTTTGGGTGTATTTTCGCGCGCGTACGGAAAAAACCCCCAAAAACGAGGCTAAAAATTATAAAATATAATCTATGCAAACTACCATTGTTGCCCCGGCTACTGCAGCCGGACAAAGTGCCGTTTCTTTAGTCCGCTTAAGTGGGCCCGAAAGCCTGTCTATTTTGCGCAAATTAACCAAACCCAATATAAATTTTGCGCCCAGACAGCAGGTGTTTTGCCGCCTCATGGACGGGCTTGAAGTGTTAGACGAAGCGTTAGTTACTTATTTTCCGGCTCCGCGCAGTTTTACGGGGGAAGATGTGGTGGAGTTTGCCCTGCACGGGTCTGCGTATATTCGGGGGCGTTTATTAGAGCTTTTGTGTCAGGCCGGGGCCGTACCTGCGGCGCGGGGGGAATTTTCTTATCGGGCTTTTCTAAACGGGAAGATGGATTTGTTGGAAGCGCAGGGGCTTTGTGATTTGATTTCTGCCGGAAACAAAGCCGCGCATGACTTGGCACTTTCTTCTTTAGACGGACGATTGAGTGAAAAACTAAATCACATTAAATCCGCTTTATCGGAACTTTTAGCCCAGATAGAAGTGCGATTAGATGATGTTGATGAAGAAATGGTTCCGTTAAAAGAGGAGTATATCTCCTCTGCCTTAGAGAAACAGGTAGCCTTACTGAAGAAACTGGCGGATACATTTTCTGTCGGACGGTTTATCAAAGAAGGGCTAAAAACCGCTATTGTGGGCGCACCAAACTGCGGTAAATCCAGCCTGCTCAATGCTTTGGTAGGTTTTGACCGCGCCATTGTGGCCGACAAAAGCGGCACAACACGTGACACCGTAGAAGAAACTGTTGACTTAGAAGGACAAAAAATTATTTTGACAGATACCGCCGGTATCCGCGAACATGCTTTGGACCCTGCCGAGCAAGAAGGAATGAAACGCAGTTTGCGCGCTATGGAAAAAGCGGATTTGGTTTTATTTGTTGCGGATCTTACCAGAGAATTAACCACCCAAGAGCAACAGCTTTGGACGGATGTAGAACAGCAAAACAAGCCTGTTATTTTGGTGCTTAATAAAACCGATGAGGCCGATGCAGGCCGTTGCCCGTTGGAAAGCAAAGCGCTGCGGACTGTATATGTCTCTTGCAAGACGGGGCAAGGATTGGATCTTTTGAAGAAAGAAATTTTATCTTTTGTTTCGGCTCCTCAATTGCAACAACAGGACGGAGTTATGATTTCCAATTTGCGTCAATATGAATCGGTACTTCATGCACAAACAGAACTGGAGAGTGCTTTGGTGCAGCTGCGCTATCAGGCCGGCTTGGAGCTGTATGCAGAGCATATACGTGCGGCATTGGCAGCATTACGGGATTTGATAGGGGATGTAACCCCTGATGATGTGTTGGGCATTATCTTTTCTAAATTTTGTATGGGTAAATAAATGTTTGAATATAAAGAAATATATGATGTGATCGTAGTGGGCGGCGGGCACGCAGGGTGCGAAGCAGCCCTGGCTTCGGCCAAAACCGGTGCTAAAACCTTGCTCATGAGCCAAAATCTGGATACGATTGCCCAAATGTCCTGCAATCCGTCCATCGGGGGGATTGCCAAAGGGCAAATTGTTCGTGAAATTGATGCCTTGGGCGGAGCCATGGGGCTGATTACGGATTCGGCCGCCGTTCATTATCATTTATTAAACACCGGAAAAGGCCCTGCTGTGCATTCTCCGCGGGTACAATGTGACAAAAAAGATTATCAATTTAATTTCAAACATGCCTTAGAACTGCAACCCAATTTAGACATTATTCAAGACGAAGCAACACAACTCGCTACCGATGATAAAGCTGTGTGCGGCATTATTACCCTGCGCAATACATTTTACCGTGCAAAAACGGTGGTGCTGACCACGGGTACATTTTTAAAGGGGACTATTCACATTGGCGAAATTATGTTTCCCGGCGGTCGCTATAACGATATGCCCAGCAATTTTCTTTCTGATTCTTTGAAGAAATTAGGATTAAATCTGATTCGTTTTAAGACGGGTACGCCCATGAGAGTTAATGCCCGTGATATTGATTTTTCCAAATTCCGTTTGCAACCTAGCGACAATCCTTTTCAGCCTATTTCACATTTTACGGATTACACAACGCAAGCCAAACGGAAGTTTCTTGCTTGTTACATTACCCGCACAACGGACGAAACGGATAAAATTCTGCGAGAAAACTTTCAACGTTCCGCCATGTACAGCGGCAACATTACCGCTTTGGGGCCGCGATACTGCCCGTCGGTAGAAGATAAGACCAAGAAATTTCCGGAAGTAAAATCCCACCCCTTGTTTTTAGAACCGGAGGGGAATAATACACAAGAATATTACATTCAGGGGTTTTCCACCAGCATGCCCGAAGAAGTGCAAAGAGCTTTGCTTGCTTCTGTACCGGGGTTGGAAAAAGCTGTTATCACGCGGGCCGGTTATGCCGTGGAGTATGATTTTGCCGACCCAATGGATTTGTATCCTTCATTAGAAAGCAAAAAAATATCGGGGCTTTATTGTGCCGGCCAGATGAACGGGACTACCGGATACGAAGAAGCCGGCGGACAAGGTTTTATTGCCGGTGTCAATGCCGCCCGAAAAACACAGGACAAAGAGCCTTTTGTATTGCGAAGAGATGAGGCCTATATCGGGGTGTTGATTGATGATTTGGTGACTAAAGGTGTTAATGAGCCGTACCGCATGTTCACCTCTCGGGCAGAGTACCGTATTTTACTGAGAAATGATAATGCAGACTTGCGCTTATGTCCGCACGGTTTTGCACTGGGTACTTTGGATATAAAATATAAAAAGGCCTTTGAAAATTACCAAAAACAAGTAGAATTATTAAAAGCCAATCCTAATCATCAGATAGATGAAACGGGCTTGTATCCGTGGAGTGCTCAAAAAGTGCGTTTCCATGTAGATGTGCATCAGAAATATGCCGGATATTACGAACGTAATAAAAAAGATGCGGAGAAATTGGCCCAATCTGACAATATTATCATTCCGGAAGGGTTTGATCCGTCTGCTGTAAAAGGAATTTTGATTGAAAGTAGCCAAAAGTTAAAAGCGGTCCGTCCCCGTACCTTGGGGCAGGCTTCCCGCATTCCGGGGGTAACTCCGGCCGATATACAGCTGTTGGCCATTCACATAGAGCGTTACCGGAGACTGAAAAATGCAGAAAAAAATGCTTGATTTTGCCTCCAGTAGGGGCCTTGCGTTAGTGCAAGAGGCTACCGAACAGCTTGCTTTGTACGCCGATTTGGTATGGCAAAAAAAAGATTTTTTAAATTTGACCAGTGTGGGGGAAAAAGAAGAGATTTTTACCCGCCACTTGTGTGACGGACTGAGTGCGGCTGCTTTTTTGGCCCTAGAAGCAAAACAAGATTGTTTTTCCGTAGCAGATATGGGGGCAGGAGCGGGATATATCGGCCTAAGTGTGGCAGCAGCATTGCCTAAGGCTCAAGTAACATTGGTGGAAAGCCTGCAAAAGCGTTGTTCTTTTATGAATTGGGTCATATTAAAGTTAGGCCTAAAAAATGCCAGCGTGTTGTGTGCCCGTTTGGGGCAGAAAGACGTGGGAACTTTTGATTTTGTGACGGAACGGGCCATGGGGCAGATCAACGATA
Organism: Elusimicrobiaceae bacterium; assembly: GCA_017468055.1. GTDB lineage: Bacteria > Elusimicrobiota > Elusimicrobia > Elusimicrobiales > Elusimicrobiaceae > Avelusimicrobium. The sequence goes on along the minus strand of JAFUJU010000088.1, from coordinate 4,590 downwards.
TTTTACCGCTGATTGCTCCTTGTGTGAAAGAAGGAGGGCTGTTTTTGCCGTACCAAAGTGATCCTGCGGAAGCGCAAAAAAGCTTGTTGGAAAAATTAGGATTTTCTGCCAAAACTCCGGTATCTTATACATTGCCGGAAGAAAAAAAAGAGCGTTTTTTGGCCATATTTAAAAAAGAATGGACATTATAAAGCAAATTTCTATTTTGTTATGGGTGTTGGGAGCTATTTTGATGGCTCCTCCCATTTTGCGCCATTTTGATATAGATGTAAAAGATGCCTATGCTAAAATTTTAGCCGTGGATTCGAAGAAGAAAGATGCTTTTGAAAAAAATCCTCTTCACAAAAAAGAAATTGCACCGGAAATTTTTGAGGAATTGTTTAAAGATTACCAAGAAGAATCGGTAGATAAAAATTTAGTAGCGAAAGAATTTGAAGAATTAATTTCCGGTTTAGAGCGGGTGGATAGCGTAGTCAGCGACAGTCGTGAGAAAGTAATTGGGGTACCGGCTCCGTTTCAAGTACCGCAAGGTGCGCAAAACAAAGTCCGTTGGTTGCCGCCTCCGCCAGGGTTTTCCACGGGAGAAACATTTAATTATTTGATATATAGAGAGAATTATTCCGTGGGTGAAAAGCTGAAAACGGTACTAGACAGTATTCACGGCAACCTGATGTTGGATTTGACTCCGTTTACCTTGATTGCAAAGCCTAACAAAATATTAGTCATGCTTTTTGGCGACCGCAAAACCTATATGCGTTTTACCAAAAGACCGGCCTGGTCCGGTGCGGCTTCTGACTTACGCGCTGATACCATGTACGTTATTGAAGGAAAAAATTTTTATCCTTTATCTGTGCATGAGTTGACCCATTTATATTTTGACGGTTATTTTTTGCCGACGGTTTCACCGCTATGGCTTTCTGAAGGAATGGCGGTTTATATGCAAATTTATGCCACCCGCCAAAAACCGGCATGGATAGATCATAGCATCGGAAATATTTTAAGAGGCGGATATATTCCGCTGGACGAAATGGTAACGGTGGAAGATTTATCTCATTTAACGACGCAACAAGCAGAACTCTGGTACACGCAGGCCTATAGCCTCATAGATTATTTACTCAATGAAAGAACCCGCGATGAGTTTTACCGTTTTTGCAGTGAACTGAAAATGGGCACGCCGGTACATCAGGCTTTATACCGTGCATACGGTATGCCTTTTACCAAGGTGTCTGTTTTGCAAAATGTTTGGTTGCATGATTTGGCTAAGCATAAACAAGGGCATTTGTTCTTATCTAAACAGGGGCAGCGTTTACCGGTGGAAGTAATCTCTTCCACGCAAACGGTTTCCGTGCGTAAGCCTGTTCGTCCAATAGCCAAAACACCTGTGAAGACAGTTGTTCCTAAATTACAAAAAGTGGATACCCATTCTTTTAGAGGGGGATTTTAATGCAAGAACAATGGACACATATTCCCATATTGGCCCAAGAAATAGCGGATTTGCTTTTGCTCAATCCGCATGGTGTGTATGTGGACGGTACATTAGGATTGGGCGGACATACTAAATTTTTCTTATCTAAACTAAGTCCGAATGCAAAAATATTTGGTTTTGACCGAGATACGCAAGCTTTGGCTATGGCACAAGAAAGGGTGTCAGACGAACGTTTGACGGCGGTGCATGCATCTTATACCCAAGCGGGGAAAGTCTTGAAAGAGGCCGCAATTTCTGGCGCAGACGGGGCTCTGTTTGACTTAGGTCTGAGCTCTTATCAGTTAGATAATCCCGCCAGAGGGTTCAGTTTGTTGCGGGACGGGCCCTTGGATATGCGCTTTGACATTACCGCCGAATTGACGGCAGAAAAAATAGTCAATGAATGGGGCTTGGCGGAGTTGGAACGTATTTTTGTGGAATATGGAGAAGAGCGCAATTTTCATTCTATAGCCATGGCTATTATGGCCAAGCGAAGAGAAGAGCGCATAGATACTACCTTTAAATTAAAAAATATCGTAGAGCAAGTGGTACGAGGCCGCGGTAAAATTCATCCGGCAACCCAGATTTTTCAAGCATTACGCATTGCAGTGAATGATGAGTTGGGCGCCGTAGAAAAAGTAATAGATACATTGCCTGATATTATTAAACCCTCCGGCCGTGCTGCTGTGCTTACTTTTCACTCTTTAGAGGACCGATTGGTGAAGCAACGATTTAAAGAGTTAGTTTCGGGCGGCGGATGGAAACTGGTAAATAAACATGTGATTGTGCCGAGCTATGAGGAAGTGCGTGCCAATTCCCGTAGCCGTAGTGCCAAGCTGAGGATTATAGAAAGAATATGAAAATATTTTTAATGGTTTTTTTAGCCACCGTGTTTGCTTTCGGAGTGGTAATGATGCGTATTGAGATCAACCGCGCCGGGCGCGAAATCGGTAAACTTCAAAATGAAGTGGAAATTAAAGAAGCGCGCAATCAGTATTTAGAACTGGAAAATGCCCGCTTATCAGGCCCGCTTGTGGTGGATCAGATAGCCAGAGAGCAGCTGAAATTGCAACGCACAAAACCCCAAAATATTGTTGTCTTGGAAGATTAATATGTTTCAAAAGAAAAATCCCTTTGCCTTCAATGCCAAGGCCCGCATGAAATTATGCGGTATGCTGTGTTTGGTGGCCCCGTTGGCGATTGGGATCCGTTTGTTTTATATGCAGACTTTTTTGCATGATGAATTTGCTTCCAAAGCGGAACGGGCTATTTATAATTACTTAAAAGAAGACCGTTTACGCGGGCAAATTTATGATGTAAACGGAAACTTTTTAGCAGAGTCCGTGCGGACGCACTCTTGCGGTGTTAATAAACGGTATGTAAAAGATAAAGCCAAAACCATTGCTTTTTTAGCTGACAATTTAGCTATGACAAAAAAAGAAGTAGAAAAAAAATGGAAGCAAAACAATAATTTTTTCTTTGTTGCCAAAAAAATAAAGCCGGAAACCTATATGCAAATGCGCCCTGTCTTGCGCTCTTCTTTAGGGCAAGGATTGGAGTTAACCCCTGAGTATGAACGTATTCACCCATATGGGGACAGTGCCATTGATATTTTGGGGGAAGCTAATTCCAAAAATTTAGGTCTTTCCGGCATTGAACTGATGTTTAATGAAGAGTTGAGCCAAGATATCAGTAAACGTCGGGCCAAACGTGCCCGTCGGGGTGAAGTGATTTATGACCGGAGTTTGAAAGAAGAAAAATCGGTAGGTAGTATTTATCTGACCATTGACTCTTTGGCCCAACATTATGCGGAAGAAGCCTTGGCCAAAGCCGTGGCGGACTATGCGCCGGAACACGGATTAATCTTAGTCCAGCAGCCCGATACGGGACGGCTGTTGGCGGCGGCCTCTTACCCCAGAAAAGACGGTCAATCTTTATCTTTCCAATTTACCTATGAGCCCGGTTCTACTTTCAAAACCATTGCGGTGGCCTCTGCCTTAGATGCAGGAGCCGTATCTATTACGGATTCCATAGATATGGAAGGCAGAAAATGGGAAGTAGCCCGCGGGGTAACGGTACGGGATAAACAACATGAAAAAGAGGAACTGACAATCCCTGAAATTATGGCTCTTTCCTCCAACATCGGGGCTGGAAAAATCGCGCTGGAATTGGGTGCAAAAAATTTATTTTATTACATCAAAGCTTTTGGGTTTGGCACCAAAACCGATATTAACTTCCAAGGGGAATCCAAAGGATATGTGCCACCCTACAATAAGTGGACTAAAGTGGACACGGCTACCAAGGGGTATGGCTACGGCATTTCTTTAACTCCTATACAGTTAATAGGGGCTTATTCGGCCATTGCCAACGGAGGCCACTTAATGCAACCGCATTTGGTAGACCGGATAGAGTACGCAAACGGGCGTGTAGAAAAAAAAGCCAAGGTCCAAAAGATACGCCGTGTATTGAAGCCTGAAACGGTTGAAACCATGAAAAAAGTATTGGAACACGTCGTTTTGGAAGGATCCGGCAAAAGAGCCCAAATAAAGGGTTACGGCGTAGCCGGAAAGACGGGTACAGCAGAAAAACTGAGTAAAGAGGGGGGATATGCCAAGCGGCATCACGTAGTATCTTTTTGCGGTTTTACCCCGATTCAAGATCCCCGCTTTACTATTTTAGTTGTATTGGATAATCCGGCCAAATATACTTTTGGCGGAACAGCCGCTACACCGGTGTTCAAGCAAGTGGCAGAGGGCCTATTGGCTATGTATGCCATACCGCCGGATCAACCGGAAAATTTAAAATCAGATACCAAGTAATTTTGTTTAATTAGAAGAAGGAGAAAGTATGAAATTAAATTTAACATTAGCCAAGTTGGCCTCTATTACGGGCGGACTCTTGCACTGCGCTAATGAACAAGAAAAAGTACTGTCTTTTGTGACAGATAGCCGCATCGTTTCTGAGGGGGATATCTTTTGGGCTTTGAAAGGCCAAAGCCATGATGCACACCGTTTTATTGATGATGTTATTGAACAAGGGGCCAAATGTATTGTGGCCGAAAAGTGAAAAGCCGAAGTGGCAAAAGCAAAAGCGGACGTCTTGGAAGTGGAAGATACATTGCGCGC
>JAFUJU010000087.1 GCA_017468055.1 Elusimicrobiaceae bacterium | reverse complement strand
TATGTGGCCGGCCAGAAATATTAATTTGAGAACCGACATCAAGAAAAAATTAAAAACAAAAAAAAATAATTAAAAAAAATAGCGGTCATTTTAAGTGACCGTTATTTTTTGTTATACTACCTTTGATGAAGAATCAACGTCAAGAAATCTGGCATACCATTATTATAGGAGCTGGGGCATCGGGTCTGTTTTGTGCGGGCTCCTTTTCAGCGCAGAAACTGGTGTTGGAACATAATGACCGCGCCGGAAAAAAACTCTCCGTCACCGGAGGCGGAAAATGCAATTTCACCAATTTGTTTGTTTCTGCACAGGATTATGTGTCTGACAACAAACATTTTTGTAAAAGTGCCCTCAGCGCATTTCCACCCCAACGCTTTATAGATTTACTTCAAGAAGAAAAAATTCCTTTTTATGAAAAAGAAGAGGGCCAATTATTCAGCCACAGCGCCCCTGAAGTTGTCCGCTTTTTGCTCAAGCGTGCTCAGGCGCAAAATACCACTTTTTCTTATCAAACACAGGTTTTATCCATACAAAAAGAAAAAGATTTTTTCAGGGTACAAACAACTAAAGGTCTTTTTTATGCATACCATATAGTCATGGCCTGTGGTGGTGTATCTTATCCGGCTTTGGGATCCGGCAATTTTGCGTTTCAAACAGCCCAGGCCCTCCACTTGACGGTAGAACCTTTGCGTCCGGCTTTGGTAGGCTTTAAAGCACCCGCACCATGGAAAGAAATTTTTGCCAGCTTGGCCGGAAACAGTTTACCTGTGGAAATAAAAACCAAAAAACATACGGAAAAAGGCCAACTGCTTTTCACGCATGAAGGCATCAGCGGCCCTGCTGTTATGCAAACATCGCTTTTTTACCACGAGGGGGAAAAAGTATTTTTAAATTTTCTACCGGAAATTAATCTGGAAGAAAAATTGCGTGAAAACAAAAATGCACCTTTTCTTTTTTCCAAAATTTTAGCTAATTATATCCCTGCCAAAATTTCAAAAGTACTATTACAAGACTTAGATGTTCGCAGCTGCGAAGCCAAAAGAGAAACTCTTTTTGCCGTCATAAAACGTCTGCAAAATTTTGAGTTTATTCCATCAGGCACTATGGGATATACGCGCGCAGAGGTAACCGCCGGCGGTGTAAGCTGTGCCCAGTTTTCACCCCAAACCATGGAATGTAAAACTATTTCCGGATTATTTTATATTGGGGAAGCCTTAGACGTTACCGGACGTTTGGGGGGATTTAATTTGCATTGGGCTTGGGCCAGTGCCCACCTGTGTGCCGAGGCTTTAAAAAAGAAATAAAAAAGTTGCAAACGCATAGTTTGTTTTTGATATAATAAAGGAGAGGAAATCTTATGGAACTCAAAAACGGTCCTGTTTCTGTTTTACGTCTGATATCCGGCAGCTTGCAAGCTGCAAACCAAGCTTTTGGCTCCGTCATAGTGGCCATTATCTTGGTGCTACTGTTTTGTGGTTTATTAACCGCTATTATATTCTTATCATATTTCATCAGCCCTGTTTTACCGGTTATTTTGCAAATTCCGCTTTCTTTGGCATTCACATTTATTGGGTTACTTTTTCCTATGGCAATCATTCAGATTTTAGCCGCTAAATTAGAGAAAACGGGCATGAGCGCTTCCGAAGCCCTTACTTCTTCTATCGTTCCGGCTTTTTATTCCATTATCAGTTCTCTGATTTTGTCCGTTCCTGCCATGGTTGTATTGTTTGCGGCATGCCTCTCTAAATCTACTTTGGTTATCATATTGGTTTATGCGGCTATATTCTTTGCTTACATTCCCTTTATGTTTTTGCAACCGGCTTTGGTCTTGCGCCAACAAGGCCCCATTTCCGCCATTAAGTATGCATGGGAGGTGGGCTCTGCCTTTTACACGCGCATATTGCTGATATTTGCCAGCATTGCGGCGGGTATTTTGATCTTGTGCTTAGGTGTTTTTTGTGTCGTCAAAGCCGCCAAACCGGAATGGTTTGATTTCTTGTTAAATCTAAGCCGCGTACCGAATGAAATGTTGCCTTTTTACTTGGGCTCTTCTTTTGCATCTGTTTCCAAACCTTTATTAATTGCAGGGGCGGTAATTGCGGCAGCTTTATATGTATTTGTCTTTTTAGTGGCAGAGGCCTTTTTGACAGCCTTATTTTTAAATTTAGATTACAGCCTGCGCATTGGGGATAGCCGTGAAATGGACTCTATAGAAATTCCGACAGCAGCTCAGCCCGTACAGCAGCCGGTACCTGCTACTGCAGCTCCTAAGCAAGTCTCTGTAGAGCAGGAGGCCATCCATACGGAATCTCTGGACGAAAATACGGTCCGCCATTTACAGCAAGTCTATAATCCGCAAGAACATTTGGACAGGGCTATTGACCAAGATGAAGACCGTATGCCCACTATTTTGTTTGATGAAGATATGATGAAGCAGTTAGCCGAAAATGAAAAACAAATGCGCGAACGGAAAGAACGCGCCCAGCAGCAAGAGGACGATACGCCGGACAGCATTAAAATGTCTGACAAAACTTTATGAAAAAACCCAAACCTTGCCCTTTTGTACTTAGTACTACGCTGCATAGAGCGAGTTTGGTTTTGTTGCCGACTGTAATTGCCATACTTAGATTTGATTAGGGAGAGCCCGTTAAGGGCCCTCCCTTTTTTATAGATTTCAAATAAAGGATTAAAAGGAGAAATAAATGAAAGCAGTATTGCTTACGCTGAACTTACTCGGAGGAATGGGGATATTCCTCTATGGCATGAAGTTAATGAGCGACGGTTTACAAAAAATGGCCGGTGCTAAGATGCGCCAGATGCTCTCTATCGCCACGACCAACCGTTTTGCCGCCACATTTTCAGGTATGTTGGTTACGGCCATTATTCAGGCCTCCGGAGCCACCACTGTAATGGTGGTAGGATTTACCAGTGCCGGACTTTTAACGTTAACCCAAGCTTTAGGGGTTATTTTCGGGGCCAATATCGGCACCACTATGACGGCATGGATTGTGAGTTTGTTCGGTTTTAAAATTCAAATTTCCCTTTTTGCTTTGCCGGTTATTGCCCTTGGCTTTTTTAGTCAGTTTTTACCCTCCAAGTGGATTTCTATCCGCCGTATCGGAGAAGCGGCTATCGGATTTGGGTTCTTGTTTTTGGGTTTAGATATTATGAAGAACACCATTCCGGCCGATTTTGCCCAAAGCCCGTTTGTAGTCAACTGGCTCTCTAAACTTACACCGGATACGATTTGGAGCTTGGCAGGCATTATTCTGATCGGCAGTATTTTAACCATTATCTTACAATCCTCCAGTGCCGTTATGGCTATGACGCTTACCTGCGCTGCTGCCGGTATTATCAATTTCCCGACGGCTTGTGGCTTGGTGTTAGGGGAAAACATCGGCACCACCATTACCGCTAACTTTGCCGCTATCGGAGCCAGTAAAAATGCCCAACGTGCCGCGTTAGGACACTTCTTATTTAACTTCTTAGGGGTAGTATGGATAAGTTTAATTTTTAACCACTTTGTTCAGTTTGTGGATTGGCTCATTCCCGGCAATCCCGCTTCTATGGATCCGGAGTCTCTGAGCAGTGTACTTCCGTATCATATTTCTGCTTTTCACACAGTATTTAATATTTTAAATACACTGATCATGTTAGCCTTCTTGAAACAATTGGCCAAACTAACTATGATAATTATTCCGAAAACCAAGCGGGAGGAAAAACATAGTGATTCAGAACTTGTCTATCTCAATACCCGTCTGAATCAAACGCCGGAATTGGCAATTGTTACCGCACGCAAAGAAGTGGAGCGCATGATAAAGTTTGTTTCTAAATTAGTAGATAAACTCATTTATGCCATTAAAACGGACGATGAGAAACTCTTTGAGCGGTTAATTGCTGATGCCAAAGAAATGGAGCATACAACCGATGTCTTGGAGCATAAAATCAACAGTTATTTAACCCAACTGACACATGGCAACTTATCCCGCCATGCCATCGCACAGGTAATGACTTTAATTGATCTGACCAACAGCATTGAAGGTATGGGCGACTGTGGGGAAAAAATTGCCCGTATTTTAGAAAAATTCCGCAATACCCAACCGCCTTCTTTTACGGAAAAAGATTTAGAGAATATGGATTTGATTGCCAAGAAAACAAAGGCAAATATCAAACAAGCCTGTCTGACGGTGGCCTGTTTCCCGAATATTTCCACCCAAGACAAAGAACGTGCCGGCAAACTGTTTGAAACCGCTGTTAAAAATGAAGAAGCGCTCAATGCTTTGCGCAAAGAACTGCGCGCCGAGCGCAATGAACGTATTTCCGACGGAATACTCAAAGCTTCTCCGGCTTCTATTACGGCCTACGGGGATATTTTAAATAACTTTGAGCGCATGGGTGATTATGCCATGCGCGTATCTGACAGCGTATTACGCATGAAAATTGTAAATTCCAACGAAAGAAACCTGCTCTCGGGTATGCCCGCTCCTACAACGGATCAACCCATCAGCTAGGCTTAGGTACCTACATCAAATTTCTATAAAGGATAAAAAAGGAGAAATAAATGAATGCAGTATTATTCACGCTAAACCTGTTAGGGGGACTAGCTATATTCCTCTACGGTATGCAGTTAATGAGCGACGGCCTGCAAAAGATGGCCGGTGTTAAGATGAGACAGATGCTATCTATTGCCACTACCAACCGCTTTGCGGCGTTGTTTTCCGGCTTATTAGTAACGTCTATTATTCAGTCTTCCAGCGCTACGACAGTCATGGTAGTGGGCTTTACCAGTGCCGGACTTTTGACGCTTTATCAGGCCTTGGGGGTTATTTTCGGGGCCAATATCGGCACCACTATGACGGCATGGATTGTGAGCTTGTTCGGTTTTAAAATCCAAATTTCGCTTTTCGCCCTGCCGGTAATTGCTGTTGGTTTCTTCAGCCAATTTTTACCTTCCAGATGGGTGGCCATTCGCCGCATGGGTGAAGGGGCCATCGGTTTTGGTCTGTTATTCTTAGGATTGGATTTAATGAAGAACACTATTCCGGCTGATTTTGCCCAAAGCCCGTTTGTGGTGGAATGGCTCTCTAAATTTACGCCGGACACAGCTTTAAACCTACTCCTGTTAATTGCCACGGGTACTATTTTGACCGTTGTTTTGCAATCTTCCAGCGCCGTTATGGCTATGACACTCACTTGTGCCGCTGCAGGCATTATTAACTTCCCGACGGCTTGTGCCATATGTTTGGGCGAAAATATCGGCACCACCATTACCGCCAACTTGGCAGCCATTGGTGCAAACAAAAATGCCCGCCGCGCTGCGGTAGGCCATTTCTTGTTTAACTTCTTAGGGGTCTTGTGGGTAAGCTTGATCTTCAAACATTTCATCAATTTTGTAGATTGGATTATACCCGGTACCCCTTACGGCACCACGCCGGAAGTATTAAACAGCTCTATTCCGTATCATATTTCCGCATTCCATACTACGTTTAACGTAGTCAATACCATTGTCATGTTGCCGTTACTGAAACAGTTAGCCAAGCTGACCCTTTTGATCATTCCGAAAACCAAACGGGAAGACAAACAAGGAAATACCGAACTGGTATATCTCAACAGCCGTTTCAACCAAACGCCGGAGCTTTCTATCGTAGCTGCCCGCAAAGAAGTGGAACGCATGTTGCATTTTGTATCCAAATTGGTGGACAAACTGATTTATGCCATCAAAACCGATGATGATAAACTGTTTGAACGGTTGATTGCCGATGCCAAAGAGGCAGAACACACTACGGACGTTTTGGAACACAAAATCAACAGTTATCTGACGCAAATTTCCCACGGGAATCTTTCCCGCCATGCCGTGGCGCAAACGGTGGCTTTATTTGACTTGACCAACAGCATTGAAGGCATGGGAGACTGTGGAGAAAAAATTGCCCGTATTTTGGAAAAATTCCACAGAACCGAGCCTCCCTCTTTCAGTGAAAAAGACTTGGTAAACATGGAAATCATCGCCAAGAAAACCAAAGAAGTGATCAAACATTCCCGCATCACGGTGGCTCAATTTCCTAATGTTGCCACTCAAGATAAAGAACATGCAGGCAAACTGTTTGAAACGGCTGTCAAAAAAGAAGACGAGCTGAACGCTTTGCGTAAATCTTTGCGTGCAGAACGCAATGAGCGCATTTCCAGCGGAGAGCTGAAAGTCAGCCCTGCTTCCATTACGGCTTACGGTGATATTTTAAATAACTTTGAACGCATAGGAGACTATGCCATGCGCGTCACGGAGAGCGTACTGCGCATAAAAACGGGCTCTTATGAAGACAGAAACCCGATTGCCGGCATGCCCAGTCCCACCACAGAACAGCCGGTCGCTTAGGAGCATATATGCGCGATATTCAAACCTTTTTCTCTATGTTGGCAGCGGTGCTAAAGCGCCGCTACCCCATGCCGTGGAAAACGTTTTTCGCCGCGCTTTTTTGTATGTTTTACCTGCTCAGTCCGGTGGATCTTTTGCCGGATATTATGCCCCTCTTGGGCATTACCGATGATGCCACTTTTGTCTTTTTGATACTTGCCCTAATCAGACAAGATTTAGGGAAATATCGTCAGGCCACTTCTTTAAAACCGCCCAAAGACAATGTGATTGACGCAGGTGACATCAAAGACCATAAAAAATAACTTTAAGGCTCCGCTTAGCGGGGCCTTTTTTATAATCCTTTTTTCCATCTGTCAGAGCAAAAATGAAATTGCTATAATTTAACTATGAAAAAACTGTTTAAAATATTGGCTGTATTAGCGGCCCTCTTCGCTTTATTCTTGGTTGCGGCGTTTATTACGCTTAAAATCATGTTTCCTGCCGAGAAATTAAAAACCATGGCGCAGGACTATACAAAAAAGAATTTCAATCGGGAAATCACCTTTTCCGGTGTTTCTTTTAATCTAATTGGGGTTACATTAGATAATTTTGCCCTTTCCGAAGCAGGCACCTTTGCCCAAAACGGTACTTTTGCCAAAGCAGACCAAGCTGTAGTAAAGCTGGCCTTGGCACCGCTACTTAGAAAACGTATAGAAGTATCCACTATCGGATTGGAAGGATTGGATATCACGGTTGTTAAACAGGCAGACGGAAAATTTAATTTTGATGATTTTTTAAGTCCCTCCTCTGACTCCACCCCCCAAAAGGACTCCACCCCTCAAGAAACTACGGACGATCCTTCTTTTGTTTTAACGGCAGAGCGTATTTATGCCACGGACTGCGACCTCTATTATAAAGACCTGCAAAATAACATGCAGGCTTCCGTTACCCAATTGAATTTGCAAATTACCCAGTTTGATTTACAAAAACCCTTTCCGGTGGATTTTTCTTTTACCACAGATTATCAAGATGACACCGGCCTGACTATACAAATTCCGGTGGCGGCCCAATGGATTGTTTCTTTGGCCCAACTAGACTTGCCGAAAGCAGAGGCGGAGCTGAAACAATTTACTCTTTCTTACAAAGATATTTTCTTTAGCCTGAAAGGTGAAATTAAAAATCTGGCTAATCCGTCTATCAATTTACAAGGTAAAATCTCCGGCTTATCTAATAAAGCTTTGTCCGATATAGCCGCAGATTTGCCTGATTTTATTTTGCCAGACATTCACCTTTCCGCACAAGCGGATGTTTTGACGGATCAGGCCAAAGCCACCATCAAGCAGCTCTCCTTATCCATTCAGGATTCCCGCTTATCAGCCAATGGACAGATGGCTTGGGGAGGGGCCAATCCCACCTATCAAATAGACGCCCGCCTGAATTTGGATTTGGGCCAAATAGCCCGCATGTCCACCCTCATGAACGGTTTTGGGCTGGGGGGAAAGATAGACGGCCAGCTCCATGCTACAGATAAAAAAGACGGACAAGATGTAAATGGAAAAATTAATTTATCCGCCCTCACAGTGGCGTACCCGCCGCTTACTTTGTCTGAAGTACAGGGGGATATTGTTTTAAAATCTTTGGCGGATATCTCTTGCAGTTCATTGAATGGATTGTTAAACGGGGAAAAATTTACGTCTTCTTTTGCTTACAAAGATTTAAGCGGTGTATTGGATTTGATTTTTCATTTTGATTTAGCCAAATTGACGTTAGAGTCTTTTGACTTTGCCAATTCATCAGAAAAAAACCAACCGGCCCCTGCCAAGGAAGAAAATACAATCGCTAACACGTCCGAAACTTTCTTCAACCTGAAAGGGAATATTAAAATAGGCGAAATTACCATTCCCTATTTTACCACGAAGGGCATCTCTTTATCGGCTAATCTCCAAAAAGCCAGCGCCAGCATGAAGAAAAGCAACGGAAATGTTTCTTTTCAATTGCAAGAGGGGGCCATTACCAATTTGGACTCCTTTGTAAAAGAAAATAAAATTATCAAAATTTTACTCTTGCCTGTGACCATCGTCAATAAAGTAACTTCTAAATTAGGGGTAGAAATTTTCCCGGCCAAAGATCCGGCAGATAAAGGAAAAATTAAGTTTTCTTCCGGCTCGGGAAGCTATTTATTTACAAACGGCTTGATGACGGTGGAAGAAACACATTTCAATTCCGCAGTGAGTGATATGAAAGCCGGCGGACAACTGGACTTTAATACAGAAGCATTAAATATGAAAGTTTCAGCCACTGTTCTCACGTCCCAAACACCGATTGTTATTAAAATCGGCGGGACAATGAGCAACCCTTCCGGAAAGTTGGACGTAGCCTCCACTGCGGTATCTTTGGTAGGGGGAATACTTAATTATAAAACCCCGGTCAAAGCTGCTAAAGCCACGGCCAACACTACCCAAAAAGTAGCGGAAAAAACGGTGGATACCGGTGCAGCGGCTGTGAAAGAAACAGTAGACAGTACCGTTAGTGCCATTAAAAGCATCGGCAGCCTTTTTAACAGCAGTAAAAAAGAAGAGTCCTCTGCCCAATAATTTTATCGGTTTGCGTAAAAAAATCCCTCGGAATTTCTTCCGAGGGATTTTTTAATAGCAAATATTTTATTTATAATAACCTTCTGTCTTGATGCTGCAAACATACGTTTGATAAGTACAAGTTTCGCTTGAGGCATTAGCATCTACTATTGAGCTCAAGTCGATACAATAGGTTTGATACGTGCTTTCACTGCATTGACCTCCCCCCATACACCGTTGCAAAGAATTTTTGGAGGAAAAAGAGCAATCTCCCCACGACGGAGATCCAGTAGGTATCGGTTGTGTCTTCACTTTGACGGTCATATTTTTACAAGCTGTCGCATTTAACCCGTCTAAGGTTACTCTTTTAGAGGAATAAGAACCGGTTTCGCAAGTGTCACCAACATCTATAGATACTGTACCGGCCTTTTGAAATCCATAGGTAGGTGCAACCCATTGCTTACAGGTACCGTCATCACGGTATCCGTTCGGGCAATCAGGAAGAACGGGAGCCTCGGTCACTTCAGACACTAAGACTCTTTTATTGTTTCCCACTTCTTTCCAAGAGAAATCATCTCCTCTCAAGGTGTCCCCGGAGGCGGCACTTCCCAGCACGGCAACCCCCGGAATTTTCATCGTATTAAAAGAGGCTACTTGCGTAGTGAAAGCTTGAGCATGATTAGAAGAGGAGAATGTATCCAACGTATCAACCACTTGCAAATAGGCGTTGTAACCGGTGGTCGAGCTGGAAAAACTAAAACTACCTGCTTCAGCCAATTCGCCCATTGTGGCCGTACCGCCATCACCTACTTTCAATCCGCCGGTATTGTATTGGGGGGTCATACTCGTCAACTTATTACCTGTACCTTCTACTCTTAAGTTAGCAATACTGACAGCATAGGACACATTAATCTGCCCGCTATCTACCGACGTATTACAAAAATTTAAATGGAAAATATCAATGTTACCTCCGTTCAGAAGCTCCATTTTTGCAAAACTTCCCACCGGTTGGGAAAGCACCGTCAAAAACTGCATACTTTCTGCAAAAGCCGCAGCAGAAACAAAAACAAACATAAAAAGAATTATTATTTTTTTCATATTCAAGCTCCTAAGAAAAGCCTTCCTTCTCACTATACATTAAGCATAACCTTTAAGTCAAGATTTTACAAGTAACTTTTTTACAGTGTTTCACATTCTTTCAGCCACAGCGTTGCCTGTGCATCGCTGGGCATGCACCAACCCCCTCTGGGAGATAAACTTACCTCCAACACCTGCGGACCGTCCGGCAAGCAAGAACGCTTAAATTGCTGACTGAAAAAACGCTTAGTAAAGGTGTGCAGCCATTTTTTTATTTCAGCTTTTTTATAACGGGCATCAAAAGCTTGGCACGCCAACCAATAAATCTTTTTGGGAGAAAACCCGAAACGTAACAAATGATATAAGAAAAAGTCATGCAGTTCATACGGACCCACCAAATTTTCCGTCTTTTGGGAAATATCCTGACCGCTGGGGGGTAAAAGCTCCGGGCTGACGGGCGTGTCTAATATATCGTCCAAAACAGTTGCCATTTTCGTATCCGGACATGTTTTTGCCGTATATTTTACCAAGTGGCGGACCAAGGTTTTGGGTATGCCACTGTTCACGCCGTACATACTCATGTGGTCTCCATTATAGGTAGCCCAACCTAAAGCCAGTTCAGACATATCCCCAGTACCTATTACTAACGCGCCCGTCTGATTGGCAAAATCCATCAACACCTGTGTCCGCTCCCGCGCTTGGGCATTTTCATAGGTTACATCATGTAAGGTAAGCGGGTGTTTTAAATCTCTTAAATGTTGCGTACAAGCATCTTTAATATCAATTTCTTCCGAAGTAATTTTAAGGGCTTTCATCAAACGCAAAGAATTTTGATACGTACGCCCCGTAGTACCGAAACAAGGCATCGTAATCCCTACAATTCCCTTGCGTCCAAGCCCCAGTAAATCAAAGGCCCGGACCGCTACCAACAAAGCCAAAGTACTGTCTAATCCGCCTGAAACTCCCAGCACAACTGTTTTTGCATGAGTATGTTGTAAGCGTTGGGCCAAGGCACAGGTCTGAAGAGATAAAATTTCCTCGCAGTAAGCCTCTCTTTCTTCCGCTGAAGCCACAAAAGGAAGCGGATCAACAAGATAACTCAATTTTTTCAAAGCCACAGTAGGAAACGTAACGTCAACCTTTCGGTATGATTGCATAGCAGAATCATCATGAAAAGCTTTTTGGCGTCTGCGAAGGGATTGCAGTTTTTCCGTGTCTATTTCGGCCATGGTCCATTGTTCGTTGGTATCCACGCAAGCACTGCCGGCCAGTATTTTCCCGTTTTCTGCTACAAAAGTATGAGGAGTGAAAACCAAATCGGTAGAAGACTCTCCAAACCCGGATGAAGCATACACATAACCGCAACAACACCGTTGGGTGTATTGGAGAAGGGCATTTTGCAAACGTGTCTGACTGCCTGCCGTTACATTGGCAGCGGATAGGTTTAAGATGATATTGGCTCCGTTTATCACGGCAAGAGAAGAGGGGGGAAGAGGAGCATTAAAATCGTTTCCTATCTCTATAGCTACAACAGCATCTTGACAGGCAAAAAGCAAATCCGTTCCAAAAGGAACCCATTGTCCGGCCACGTAAATCTCATCGCACGGAGCAGTCAGAGCCGAAGCAAAATAACGGCTTTCTTCCATTGCCCCATCCGATAAAAAGGTCTTGGGTACCACCCCTAAAATCTTTCCCTTTTGAAATATGACCGCACAATTGTACAACGCATTTTCCAGACGGAGAGGAACACCCACCGCGCACAAACAAGCGCATTTGGCCGTATTTTTCAGTAATGTCACTAAGGCTTTTTCCGCCTCATCTAAGAGCAAGCTTTGCCCGAACAAATCCGCGCAAGTACACCCCGTCAATCCCAAGTCCGGAAACACAACCGCTTGTGCACCCGCTTTTGCCGCAATGGATAACAATTCTTGCGTTTGGCTTACATTAAATGCACAATCTCCTATTTTTACATTCGGTGCGGCAGCTGCCACTTTCACAAATCCAAAATTCATATCTATCATTCCTATATATTTTTTTCTTCTAATGACCGCGCCATAGCGGCAAACAATGTTTTAATTTCTTTTATCTTGTCTATCGGCAAACGAATGCCTTTTTTGGTCCAACCTTTATAAGACTCATCTTCCTGCCATTGGCGGAAATCCAGCCCTTTGCTCCCTTGAAAAGAGCTTACCCTCACTATAACAGACATACCGGGTCTTTTGGCAAATTTACCTAACTCCGCTTCCATCACCGTTGCAGGGATGTCCGGCAAGGCGGCTATCAGCGGGGCCACAGCCTTTACCATTTCCGGTGTCATGGTAATACCAATTCGGGTCGCCCCCGTATAACCTCCGGACGTTAAATACTTACGGATAGAAGCATAGCGGTAACCGCGGTATGCATCTATGGAGAATCGAATTTCACTACTTTCGTCCAAACCGATAACACCAATATTTGATAATATGGAAAAGCTACTTTCTGCCATTTTTTGCCTCCCCTGAAAAAACCCCATTTGCCAAATGCTAAAAATATGCTATGATAAATTTGGCCTGTTTATATTTTACGGTTTGTTGACGGCAAAAGCAAGTTGTTTTTGTATAATAAAAAAGAGGTCCATTTTGTACTAGATTTTTTGCTACAGGGGAAATGTTATGTTAGACGGACAATCATTGGTAGGAAAAGAAATTTCCGGTTGCGAAATACTCACCAAAGTAGCCGAAGGCGGTATGGGGGCGGTATTTAAAGCCCGCCATAAAGCGTTGAACCGTATTGTTTGTGTTAAAATTTTAAGTCCATCTCTCGCCAATGATAAAAAAGCGGTTTCTCTCTTCTTAACCGAGGCCCGCGCTATTGCCGAGCTGGACCACCCGAACATCGTCAACGTCTATAATGTAGGCAAAGAACAAGGGTATTATTTCATCGTTATGTCCTTTATTGAAGGACAGACTCTTTCGTCCATGCTCAAAAAAGAGCGTGTTCTTCCCATTGGCCGCGTGTTAGATTTATTTGAAGGGGTTTTAAAAGGGTTATCCGTCGCCCATGAAAAAGGGATCATTCACAGAGATATCAAACCGTCCAACATTTTAATTACCCCCGAAGGCAAACCAAAGATTGTGGACTTTGGTATTGCTAAAAAAGTAGACAAAGAAAAAGGCTCTACCAAAACAACGGAATTGGCCGGTACGGCTTATTTCATCGCTCCCGAACAAGCATTAGGAAAAGACATTGATACTCGTGCCGATTTGTATTCTATCGGTGCCAGCATGTACTATGTCTTGACCGGACACTTTCCTTATAATGGTAAAAACACAATTGAAATTATTCAAAAACATATTAACGAACCCGTCCCTAACCCTGTTAAACTTCGCTCTGATTTACCCGGTTGGTTGGGCCTTGCTCTTCAAAAATTAATGAGCAAAAATCCGGACGAACGTTTCGCAACGGCCAAAGAAGTTTATACGCACTTTGCCAAGATGCGCGCGGAAGAACAACTGCGTGTGAAAAAGATGCAAGGCCGCGCAACGGTGGACTTAGGGATTGAAAGCTCCTTAAAAATTTCTAATGAACAGGAATCTTTAAGCTCCTCTTCCAAAAATTTGGGTGCTACAGAATTTTACCGTTCTATTACGGCCAGACAAACCCAGCCCGGCCGCTCCAAAAATGAGACCCAAATGCCAAAATTGGACGATTTGGCCAGCGGGGCTGCTGCCGCCGTACCGCCGAAATCAGCTCCTCCTTTGGCTCCGACGATGGAGTTGGTGCCTGAAAAAAATGTACAGGCCACCGTCGTGCCGGCCCCTACCTCTACGGTAACGGCTATTCACGATGCAAAACCGACTATAAAAATTATCTTTAAATTGCTGATTCTCTTGCCGTTATTTTTAGGCTTTGCTGCCCTTGTGGGATATGTATTCTTCTCTTTGGGTAAAATTTGCTCCGCCTATGTATCTGACTCCATGGGATTTTTCGGCAATGTGTTGGCTCCGCTTACAGTTGGAAAGACATTACCCGGACAACTGTTTTATACGGCTTTATCACTTATCATGGTAGCAGCTATTTTTGCTGCTTCTGCGGTAAAAGCGTATGCCAGAACCACAGCGATGCTGTTGGCCTTGGCTGCGGCTTCTTATTTGGCTGGTGTCTTTACACCCAATGTCAAATTCTTTAACGCCAGCAGTATGATGGAATATATCTTCTCTCCGGAATACTACTTATGCTTCTTGGTGTTAGCCGTTGCGTGGACCGTTTCTTTGTGTTGGCGTTTGAATCGGTCCGTTCCGGAACGGGTGTTTGGCATGGCTTTGATTGTTCTGTCCAGCACTTTGGCATACTGTGCCTCCTCCTTAACCATTACGCCGGACTTAACAACCGTATCCACCAAGATCCTGTTTACAGGAGCGATCTTGTTTGCCTTACTTTCCGCATATTATTTAAGTGCAAAGGCCGAAAGAGCCATTATTTTGCCGACAGTCTGCTTTTTAGCGGCTCTTTCGTGTTTCTGGTTGTACAATATTTCCGGTTTGGCATACAGAACCCAAACGACACTTAATACACTGGTCAGCACCATTCCTATGCCTGATGCAGATGCTGCGCAAAAAGCACAAGCCAAAGCACAAGAAGAATATTTAAAGATTTCCCGTCCGGGAGTCTTTAAAGCCATTGGCTCTTCCAAAGCCATCAATTACATGAAAGAAGAAGAAAAAGATGCTTTGTTAGATGATGCATTGAACAAATATGCAGGAGATCTGATTGAAAAAGAAAAATATCCTTTCTTTATTCAATTGCTCAAGACCTATTATTTAGTAGGCCCCAGCAAAACGGCAATGAAAATATGGGATTATGCCGCCAGCTATCCGGTAGAAAACTTTAACCGCAATGCACAAACCAACAATGCTTACTTCTTTTTGGTCATGCTGTTGTTCATTATGGCAGGACTCAATTGTGTAGGAGGCATTTTATTTAAAGAGGACGATTTATGAGCATCTTTGATATAGAATTTGCGGCAGTTACCGATATTGGTAAAATCCGTGAAAAAAACGAAGATAACGTATTGATTTCCTCTGATTTGGGCTTAGGAGTAGTGGCAGATGGTATGGGCGGCCACAGTGCCGGTGAAATTGCCAGCAGTATTGCCGTGTCCGTTTTGGCGGAAACAATCCGTAAAATCAATACCGAAACTCTCAAAATTCCGGAAACTTTTCTTCCGAAATTAGCCCCTACGGAACGTAAACTTTTAATGGCGGCCAACTTGGCTAACGCGGCCATTTATTCTACGGCCCAATCTTCCGAAATTTACAAAATGA
The DNA here is from genome assembly GCA_017468055.1 of Elusimicrobiaceae bacterium. Lineage (GTDB taxonomy): Bacteria > Elusimicrobiota > Elusimicrobia > Elusimicrobiales > Elusimicrobiaceae > Avelusimicrobium. The sequence goes on along the minus strand of JAFUJU010000087.1, from coordinate 2,852 downwards.
TGGGCACTACTCTGACGGGTGTATTGTTTGATAAGGATTGCGCCATCGCTGTACATGTGGGGGATTCCCGCCTGTATCTGTTACGTGACGGAAAAATCATTCAAATTACCACGGACCATTCCTTAGCGATGGAACACGTGCGCCGCGGGCTTTTATCCAAGGCAGACGCCGATAAAAGCAAAATACAAAACGTATTAACCCGCGCTATGGGTATTAAGAAGAACATAGAGTTTGATTTGTTAAAATTCCCCATTAAAGAAGGAGATGTAATGGTGCTTTGTTCCGATGGTCTGTATAAAGGATTGACAGAGCAGGCCATTGCTGATATTTTAACTCAAGACAAAGACTTTCCGATTGTCAAAACCTGCAAACACTTGGTTCGCCAGTCCAATGAAAAAGACGGACAGGACAATATTTCGGCGGTCCTAATCAAAATCTTGCCGGCCCATAAATTGACCTTCGGTCAGCGAATGCGCCGTTTCTTTCGCAGAAGCAAATAATTTTCTTAAAAACCCGCTTTTTTAGGCGGGTTTTTTTATATTAGATTATTTTTATTCCTCGTCTGAGAAAAACCTTCCTTTTTTTATCTTTTTTAGCAACCCCATTAAAATATTGACAATTATCTTTCTTTTATGCTAAATTAGCATTAATCCCGCGGGAGTGCTAATTTATTCACTTCCTCGGTAAAAATCTAAACATACTATACAAGGAGTGCGTGAAAATGAGCGAAGTAAAAATCAAACCGCTCGGCGACAGATTAATCGTTAAGCCGATTGAACGCGAAACCATGAAAGGCGGTATCATTATTCCGGATACAGCCAAAGAAAAACCGATGGAAGGGGAAGTGTTGGCTGCCGGACCGGGAAAATTAGACAATAACGGCAACCGCACGCCGATGGATGTAAAAGTGGGGGACAAAGTATTATACGGAAAATATTCCGGAACGGAAATCAAATTGGATGATGAAACCTATTTGATCATTCACCAAGATGAAATCTTGGGTATTTTGGGGTAAATGAGGAGATAAATTAATATGGCAAAACAAGTCATTTTTGCAGATGAAGCCCGCGCTAAAATGAAAGCGGGTATTGAAAAAGTAGCCAATGCCGTAAAAGTCACTTTGGGGCCCAAAGGACGCAGCGTAGTATTGGAAAAAAAATTCGGCTCTCCGCTCATCATTGATGACGGTGTAACCATTGCTAAAGATATTGAGCTGGAAGATAAATTTGAAAACATGGGTGCCCAGCTCATTCGTGAAGTAGCCACCAAAACCAACGACGTAGCCGGCGACGGTACCACCACCGCCACTGTTTTGGCCGATGCCTTACTGAAAGAAGGGATTAAAGACATTACCGCCGGTGCCAACCCGACCATGGTAAAAAAAGGTATTGAATTGGCTGTTTCTGCCGTGAAAGAAGAATTGGCCAACATGCAAAAACCGGTAAAAACCAAAGAAGAAAAGGCCCAGATTGCCACCATTTCTTCCAACGACCGTGTCATTGGCGAACTAATTGCCGAGGCCATGGAAAAAGTAGGACACGAAGGTGTTATTACCGTAGAAGAAGGAAAAACTGCCGAAACCAAACTGGAAGTCGTGGAAGGTATGCAATTTGACCGTGGTTACATTTCTCCGTATTTCGTGACTGATACCGAAAGAATGGAATGTGTGTTGGAAAATGCCTACATCATCATCACCGACAAGAAAATTTCTTCCATGAATGACCTCTTGCCTGTTTTGGAAAAAATCGTACAAAGCGGCCGCCCGTTCTTAATCATCGCCGAAGATGTGGACGGTGAAGCCTTGGCCACCTTGGTAGTGAACAAATTACGCGGCACCTTGAAGGGTTGCGCTGTCAAAGCCCCCGGCTTTGGCGACAGACGCAAAGAAATGTTGCAAGACATTGCCATTTTGACCGGCGGCGAAGTAATCAGCGAAGAACGTGGTATGAAACTCGACAAAGCTGATTTGGCTTTCCTCGGCCAAGCCGAACGCATCGTAGTAGATAAAGAAAATGCCACTATCGTCAGCGGAAAAGGAAGCAAAGAAGCTATTGCCCAACGTGCCGAACAAATCCGCAAACAAATTGAAAATTCCACCAGCGACTATGACAAAGAAAAATTGCAAGAACGCTTGGCTAAACTTTCCGGCGGTGTAGCCGTCATCAGCGTAGGTGCTGCCACCGAAACTGAAATGAAAGCCAAAAAAGCCAAAGTGGAAGATGCCAAAAACGCCACCAAAGCCGGTGTGGAAGAAGGTTTAGTCCCCGGAGGCGGTGTAGCCTTGGCCCGCAGCCAAAAAGCCTTGGAAAACTTAAAAACCGATGATGAAGATATTAAAACCGGTATTTCCATTGTGCGCAAAGCCTTGACGGCTCCTTTGAAACAAATTGCCGTTAATGCCGGTTTAGACGGGGCTGTAGTAGTAGATAAAGTACTGGCCATGAAAGGTAATGCCGACGGCTTTGATGCTGAAACCGGTACTTACGGCGACTTATTGAAAGCCGGCGTAGTAGACCCTGCCAAAGTGGTACGCACCGCTTTAGAAAATGCGTCCTCCATCGCCGCTACCGTGCTTCTCACGGAATGCTTGGTAGCCGATGCTCCGGAAAAAGAAGGCCATGCCCATGGGCCGGCCGGAATGCCCGGCATGGGCGGAATGGGCGGCATGATGTAATTTATGCCTTAACAGAAAGCCCCGCCACAAGCGGGGCTTTTTATTTTTATTCAAAGGTCCTATTTTAAAGTAGGACCTTTTGTTTGATGGATTGGGTCTTTTTTACTGCTGGAAATAAGAATAAAAATTATTATAATATATACGTTAAGCGGTACTACTATTTAAGGAGAATCGTATG
>JAFUJU010000086.1 GCA_017468055.1 Elusimicrobiaceae bacterium | reverse complement strand
GACAGGTTGTTCATGGCGTCGGCTGTGATGGACACGGACCCCGCTAAAGTACCTACGATGATCTTCAGGATGAAAAGCAGTAAGTTGCAAACGATGCCGGTCAGGCCGGACAGCTTTCCCACCGCGCCCCGAAAGGCTGCACTGTCTTGATCTGCGGGAATAAAACGCAAAAGCAGTTTTGTCACAGGCAATTCCCTCCCCTTTCCTTTTTACGGATTATATCATGAGCACACCAAAAAAGTCCACAAAAAAGAGGGGCTTTTTTAACCCCCCCAGCTTATGCTTGTTTTTTGATAAGCTGACAGAGGTCAATAAAGGGCCAAAGACAAGCAAACGGGCGGCGTCGGCGTACATAGGTACGTTAGTCCGCCCGTTTGCGCAGTAAGTCAAAACCCTTGCGCAGCAAGCTTTTTCTCTATCTATATATTTTGGAAAACATTTTTATTTTGTTTATTCCCCAAAACACGGAAAACCCAAACCGCAAAAAAGGTTTTGACGGTTTGGGCCTTTAGTGACACTCTGGGGGGCTTTTTTAAGCCCCCAACACGATTACGATATCATATATTTTTTCGTCCGTCAAGTATTTTTGTCCTTGCTCTGTGAGATTCTGTGTTTTGCACAAAAACAGCTTGTACATTTTGTACAACTTTCCATATTGATTTTCAAAAGAATTTGTGCTACTTTATAGTCAGAAAGGGTGATACCAATGATCATGTAACAAAAGGTACCGATAAAGCATCTCCTTTGCTAAAGTTTCAAGACCTTTTAACAATATAAAGAAGGAAGTAAAAAACCAACAACTGTTAAAAGTCACAAACAAGTATTCAAGAACATTGCAAGTCGAAAAGTCGTCAATAAGAGGATTTAACAAAACGATCGCAAGGACTTGAAGCACAAGGGAAATGTCTTATCAGGGAGCCAAAAACGGTCGCCTGAAGCAGCGCCTTACAACCGTATGCTTCACAGGGAAATGTTCCGGCACATAAGAAGGAGCTCGCTTACGAGCATTGAAAAATCATTTTTTGGATTTATGGAATGACGCGGAATGGATTTCGAAGCAAGGCAGACCGTTACAAACTGCAGAAAGCGAGGTTAACCAATGATGTTAGATAATAAGAGTGAACAGAAATGACCCTTGACTACAAAAAATGTTTCTTGAGTCAGACAGGAAGCAGTAGTCAAGGGTCATTTCATTTTTTTGCCTTTTTTCGGCATATTCGCGTCTTTTGGTGGCAAACTGCTGCTTGAGGTGATCAAAATGGCAGAGGCGAAAGCAAAAAAAGAACGGCCTGTTTCCCAGGTCTATCCCGTCATCGACAACGATCTGGCCCGGGACAATGTGGAAAACGATATTCCTGCGGCAGACCTGAACGATCTTTAACAGAGGAAAGCGGAACGACATTTGGTCGCTCCGCTTAAATTTTTAGGGCGTATATCCGGTCTATGGGGATCTTTTGGCCATCGGTAAATACCAGCATGCCTTCATATTCATCGAGCTTTTTGACCTTACCTGTGACCGTTAAAAAAGCGCCGCCGGATTTTTTATCGTCAGGCCGGAAATATGTGACGGATACCGGAGGCTGTTCTTCCAGACGGTCCT
>JAFUJU010000085.1 GCA_017468055.1 Elusimicrobiaceae bacterium | reverse complement strand
TTGATTTTCACCCCAAAAGCCATATAAAGGTGTCATGTCCGAACAAAAATTTATTTGTTGGGCATATTTCAAAGCATTAGGAAGCATCAGATTTTTTTTAGCTTTGAAATGCAGATTTAGTAAAGTACCCGCCTTTTGTGCTATTTCCTCTTCAGAAATAGAAGACGAGGGTTTATAAATATAGCCCAATATAAAACAAATTCCAAAAGCTACCCAAGCTAAAAAAAATAGGGTTTTATCACCGGAAGGCATTTGCGAAAACGCAAAATTGTCATCGTATTTTATCTTCAGATATCCCGCCGCAAGAAAAAAAATCACGATCCCGCCCTCTATAAAATAAGACACTAAAACAGGTGGTTTTAGATTTTTCACTCTGTCCAAGATGTTGGTCTGATAGAATGTATTTATTTTTTTTGCACATTCTTCAAAGTAATGAGCCAATTCTTTTTTCTTATCGTGAGTATTCATACTTTTAGTATATAAAATTTATTCTGAGATGCCAGCTATTTTGATAAAATATGAATATGGCTAGATTAAAAACAATTTTTTTTGGTACACCTGAAATTTCCGTACCTTATTTGGAATTATTGCACGAACTGACCGACGTGCAACTGGTCGTAACTCAGGCCGACAAACCCCGTGGACGCGGCATGGTAGTGACTCCTTGCCCCGTTAAAACACGTGCTTTGCAGTTGGGCTTGCCTGTCCGCTCTCCCGAAAAATTAAAAGATATTTTTGAAGAAGTGCAAGACACCTCCTTTGAACTGGGAGTGGCCGTAGCTTTTGGCAAAATTTTCCGTCCTGATTTCTTGGCCTTACCCAAACTGGGCATTATCAATGTGCATTTTTCTTTGCTTCCTCTACTGCGCGGAGCCGCGCCGGTGCAACACAGCTTGTTTCAAAATTTCAAAACCACCGGCATCAGCGTGTTTTGGATTGCCCCCGGCATGGACGACGGGCCTCTACTTTTACAAAAAGAAATTCCTGTTGATCCGGCCGACAATGCAGAAACACTGTTTACCAAATTGATTCCGTTGGGACTGGCCGGTTTGGGCGAAGCAATTGCCCAAATAGAAAAGGGACAAATAACCAAAACAGAACAAGTAGGCCAGCCTACCTTTGCCCCCATGATCAGTAAAGAAGATGCTTTCCTGAATTTTCAAACCATGACCGCGGAAGAAATTCATCATAAAGTACGTGGCCTAGCCTGCGGCCCAAAACCCCGCACCACTCTTTGCTTAAACGGAAAAAAAGAACTGTTACAAATTTTACGCACTGAGCTTCCTACCAATAGCTATACCTGCCAAGAGAGTGCCGGAGCCATTTTATCCGTTGAAAGCAAGAAAGGATTTTTAGTAAAATGTAAACAAGGAAATATTTGGATTACCGAGGTGCACCCTGCCGGTAAAAAACCGATGTCCGCCGCGGCCTTTGCCAACGGACGGGGTCTGAAACCTGCAGAAGGGGTGTTCGTTTGTAATGACTAAAAATACTGATACCAATTTTGAAGAGTTTATCGGAAAGACAAAAAAGACTTCTCGCGTCAGATGGGTTGCCGCGGCAGTGATTTTTGTCTTTTTTGCTTTGCTGATCTTTGTTTCCATTGACTGGGTGCTGGGTGCTTTGGTGCATACGCGTCAAGAAGTGCAGGTGCCCGATATTTCCGGCAAACCCGTTACAACCGCTTTGGATTCTTTGGCCACTGTTAATTTAGCCTTGAAACAAGCAGGAGTAGAATTTGCTGAAGGCGTCCCTCCCGGATCTGTCTTACGTCAGATTCCCTCCGCCGGAAGCACCGTGCGCGAAGGACGCGTCATTCGCGTATGGATCAGTCAAGGTGATGAAATGGTATTTGTCCCTTCTGTGGAAGGTTTGGATTTGCGTGCAGCACAGTTGGCCATTCGCCAAGCGGGTCTGCAAGTAGAAAAGGTAGAAAATGCATTCTCTTTAACGGTGGAAAAAGGTCTCATTATTTCCCAAAAGCCTAAAGCAGACAGCATGCTTACCCGCGGAGATAAAGTGGTGCTTACCCTCTCCAACGGTCAACCGCCGGCCAGTGTCATTTTGGTACCGGATTTCCGCAATAAAAAACTGGCTGATGCTACCCTCTGGGCTAGTACTCAAAATATGAATTTAACTGTGAAAGAAGACCCCAAATCTCCTTTCCCTTACGGCACCATTGCTTCCCAATATCCGTCAGCAGATAGCCAAGTAGCAGCAGGATCTGCTTTAGAAATTATTGTCAGCCGCCGCGAAGCCTCTGACGATGAAAAGACCTATCACTTGCACTACGAACTGCCGCAAGGCAAAAAACAAATGCGCATCCGTATTGTCATGACCGACGATAACGGTGAAAGAGAAGTGATTAACGAATCTAAACTTCCCGGCAGCAAAATAGATTTAGAAATTCCTTACAGCGGTAAAGCTACGTTCCGTATTTTATCTGATGGAATCTTGGTCAGAGAGAGAGAAATACAATGATTACCCAAAACGGCTCAAGAAATGGTAAAATAATAATAGCGCCTTCCATTTTGTCGGCCGATTTGTGGAATTTAGGAAAAGATGTAGATGCTGTAAGAGTGGCCGGCGCGGATTGGTTGCACGTAGACGTAATGGACGGACACTTTGTGCCTAATTTAAGCTTTGGCCCGGCAACGGTTAAAAGTTTAAATGGCCGCGCGCAACTGCCCTTGGACGTGCACTTAATGGTGCAACGTCCGTTAAAGTTTGTATCTTCTTTTGCTAAAGCCGGAGCCGATTTTTTAACCGTGCATATTGAAGCACAAGACGATGTAAGAGAAGCTCTTTTAACTATTAAAAATTTAGGCGTTAAAGCCGGTTTGTCTATCAAACCTGACACCGAGCCCACACGCATAGAACCGTTTTTAGATATTTTGGACTTGGTCTTAGTGATGACCGTACAGCCGGGGTTTGGAGGGCAAAGTTTCCTCCCCACCAGTCCGGCACAAATCAAAGCCGTACGGGATCTGATAGACCAAAGCGGCCGTCCCGTTTATTTAGAAGTGGACGGCGGCATCAATGCCCAAACCGTGCGGGAAGCGGCTTTGGCCGGAGCAGATGCATTCGTAGCCGGCAATGCTATTTTTGCCGCGCAAGACAAAGCACAGGCCTTGCAAGAAATACGCAAGTCCGCCACGATTTAATTACACCGCCTTGCAAAAGGCGAATAATAAGGAGAAGTGAACAACATGGCAGTCGTCATTAGATTACAAAGAGTGGGTAAAAAATCCCATCCGCAATACAGAGTCGTAGCGATTGAAAAGAAAACCGCCGTCGGTTCTGAAGCTAAAGAAGTATTGGGTATTTATCACCCGTGCAACAAAGATACCGCTGAACAGGTCAAATTGGACATGGCTCGCGTAAACCATTGGATTAAAAATGGTGCCAAACCGTCTGAAACGGTAGCCAGCTTGATCAAAAAAGCCGAAGC
>JAFUJU010000084.1 GCA_017468055.1 Elusimicrobiaceae bacterium | reverse complement strand
TTAGTGGGAGCGTCGGTTAACTGGTAAACCACCGGTCTCCAAAACCGGGACTGAAGGTTCGAGTCCTTCCGCTCCTGCCATTTTTACGCAAGGATTATTTTATATGAATAAAGCAATCAACTTCCTCAAGCAATGTGTGTCTGAGCTGAAGAAATCCACTTGGTTAAGCCGCAGAGAAGTAGTGCAATCCACCATTTTAGTGGCTATTGTAGTGGCTTTGACGTCTGCCTATGTGGGAATTATTGACTTCGGTCTGACCAAAGTGCTGGGTCTTTTGGTAGGAGGACGCTAATGTCTGAAGAAAGAAATTGGTACGTAGTCCACACCCAGACCGGACATGAGGATAAGGTCCGCGAAAAAATCAACTTGCAAATTGAAGTGCAAGGATTTGCAGACCGTGTTTTTAAAGTACTCGTCCCCACTGAAGAAGTGGTGGAAGTCAAACAAAACAAAAAAATCCTTCGCAAACGCAAATTCTTCCCCGGTTATGTGCTTGTGCAAATGAACATGACCAGCGAATCTTATTGGTTTATCAAAGGCGTTTCCGGTGTGACGGGTTTCTTGGGAGATCCGAATCCTGTTCCGCTTCCGGAAGAAGAAATTGCCGGTATTGTGGAACTGACTGAAGAAGGCGGCAAGCCTAAACACGTAATTACCTTTGAACGCGGTGAAAGCGTGCGTATTACGGAAGGTCCGTTCAAGCACTTCATCGGTAGAGTGGAAGAAGTAAACGAGCAGAAAAACAAACTTAAAGTGATGGTAACGGTGTTTGACCGTGCCACCCCGGTAGAAGTAGATTTTCTGCAAGTGGAAAAGAACTAATTTTTTAGGCCCGCGCGTGTCGCGGGCGCTTGTTTAGCAGTATAAATTATGGAGTAAAAAATGGCAAAAGAGAAAAAAATTAAAGGTTACATCAAGCTGCAGATCCCTGCAGGTGCGGCCAATCCGGCTCCCCCGGTAGGTCCTGCCTTGGGTCAGCATGGTGTAAACATCATGGAATTCTGCAAACAGTTTAACGCCAAAACCGCTAAACTGGAAAAAGGTATTAAGATTCCGGTCGTCATCACTGTATTTGAAGACCGCTCTTTCACCTTCATCACCAAAATGCCGCCTATGGCTGTGCTCATTGTGAAAAAATTGGGCTTGGCTAAAGGCTCCGGCGCCCCGCATAAAGACAAAGTGGGTAAGATTACCCAACAACAATGCGAAGAAATCGCCGCTGAAAAATTGCCCGACCTGAATACTAAAGATATTAAGCAGGCCGCCGAAATGGTAAAAGGCACCGCCCGCAGCATGGGTGTAGACGTAGTAAAATAAATTTGTGTTAAGGGAGGGCGTAAGCCCGCCAACACCTTAAAGGAGTTTTAAAGATGGGAAAAAGAATGGAAGCTGCCAAAAAAGCGTTTGACGCAGACAAGCTCTATACTTTCGCCGAAGCGGCCCAAATCGTAAAAGACAATGCGAAGGCCAAATTTGACGAAACCGTAGAATTGCACGTCAGCTTAGGCATTGACACCAAAAAAGCCGACCAACAAGTGCGCACCACTGTGGTGCTGCCGCATGGTACCGGTAAAACCAAACGCATTGCCGTTATCGCCAAAGGCGAAAAGGCCCAAGAAGCCCAACAAGCGGGCGCTGACCTCGTGGGCGGAGACGATATCGTAGAAGACGTAATCAAAGGCAAAATTGACTTTGACGTCTTGGTTGCCACTCCGGACACGATGAAAGACTTGGCCAAAGCCGCCAAAATTTTGGGTCCCCGCGGACTTATGCCGAACCCGAAAAGCGG
>JAFUJU010000083.1 GCA_017468055.1 Elusimicrobiaceae bacterium | reverse complement strand
CGCCACCCTTTGCGAACCGGCTCGGCGTTCTCCCTCGGGAGGAAGCGGATTGCATCCCTTTATTTCATTTGCCCCGCCCTGTACGCCGAATCCAGTTCGCATTCGCCGCGCAGCCGTCGGAAAGCGACTCGCGCAGCGAGGCATTTTCCAGCGGCAAGCGTGCAAATATTCGCCGCAGGCGAAATTCTGGGGCAGTAACGCAAACGGATTGACACTCCGCCGCTTTTTATGCTATACTAAACCCGAAAAGGCGGTGAACATTGTGTCTCAACTTCGAAAACTAAAACAACACGCGCAGAAGCAACACAATATAAAAAACAAAGGCAAAAAACAGTGTTCTCAACGTGCTTCATTCTTACACTGATCATTTCTTTCATAATGTTGGTTATTTGCGTTATCAATAATGCCACTACACTTATAACCACCGTAATATCCGGATGTGCCTGGCTGATCTTTGACCTTTTGTTTGCATACGCCATAAAAAACAAATGGACTCTTTTGTTTGCCGAATGTTCAACGGGCAGAGTGTCCTCTGATTATCGTAAAACCGATACGCAACGCAAAAAGGATAATTGGCAAGGAAATTGTTTCAAGTTTGCCATTGGTATAGCGATATTGGCAATTCATATGATTTTGCTTTGTTATCTGTTGAAATAACCGACATCTTTTTTGCCAACTCACTCCAAACGCAAAAAACCAAATTGCCGAAAGGTGAACTATCATGCTTCACAAATTCACTCAAAAGAAAAATATCATTTTGATGATCTGCGCTGCCGTTTCGCTGATACTCTGGATTTTAACGTTGATTTTCGGCAACGGGGACGACAAAGTAAGAGTTCTTGTTCTGTCCATCCTCCTGCCCTTTGTCATGTATGGTGCGCTAAGACTGGGGTTCAAGGTGGTTAGAATCAACGCTTCCCTGAAATATATAAAATTCTGCATTTGTTTCTTTTTGTTTTTTGGTGTGCTTGGTGTAGTGATGGAAGCCATATGTTTCATAACGGGATTTCCAAACGGTTTTTCCCCCACACTTACTATTTGTTTCGGCATCATCATCGCAGTTCTTGACGAAGCAAAGAAAAACATTGACATTGAAAGCGAAACATAAGCAGCAGCTCTTATCAACTCGCGAGCCAAGCCCCCGACCCGGGTGCTTGGCTCGTTTTTCGTGACCGCGCACGTCAATTGGGGGAACGGTGCAAGATTGACACCTCTGCCGCTATGTGTTATACTTCTCTTAGAAAGGCGGTAAAAATATGTATTCTTTTTTACACAATCTTTTGTCGGATAAAAAGGGCGGAGAGATTTTCACCTTGTTTGGCGGGTGGCATTTTTTCTACGTGGTTTTGACCCTATTTGCCGTTGCCGGCCTTTGCTATCTTCTAAAAAATAAGGGAAACTGCGCAAAGCAAAAAGCTACCAAATCCGTGATAAGCATGGCCTTTGGTCTATACATAGCGGATTTCTTTTTGATGCCGTTGGCCTACGGCGAGATCGACATTGAAAAATTGCCGTTTCACGCTTGCACGGCCATGTGCGTGGCGTGCTTTTTGAGTCATTACAACGGCTTTCTTGAAAAATATCGCACGTCGTTTGTATTACTCGGCTTCATTTCAAATCTTGTCTATCTGATCTATCCTGCCGGCGTGATGTGGCACGCGGTGCATCCGCTATCTTACCGCGTCATACAAACCCTGCTGTTTCATAGCCTGATGACGATCTACGGATTTCTTGTATTGATATATGAGCACGGTCAATTCGACCTCAAAAAAAGCTACCGCGATCTGGCTGTCATTGTTTGTATGACGCTATGGGCAATGCTGGGCAATGCCATCTATAACGGAACATCGGAGGGATATTCGCACTTTTTCAATTGGTTTTTTGTTGTCCGAGATCCCTTTTATGCCATTCCCGTGACGGTTGCGCCGTTTATCATGCCGTTTTTGAACGTTGCCGTATTTTTTGCGGCGGAAATCGCGGTGCATCTGATCCTGCGAGAGATACGCCGTAAAAAAGCCCAAAAAGCTTGTTGTCACTTTAAGGAGCAGAAATAATGGGGTGTTTACTTGAAATATTTTTTGAAATCTTCATCACAGGCATTTTGGAAGTTACAACAGCTGTTTACTTCAAATTAGCCACGGTCTTTGTCCCCGACAAGACACACTCCGAAAAAGCCAAGGACACCGTCAAAAACATCGTGATAACCGCATCCGTGCTCCTGCTTCTTGTTTTGGTTTTCGGCATCATTTTCTTGTTGCCACCCTATCCCACGCTTCATTTGATTGGCAAATACATGACGTTCATCCCGTTATCTATCATAGGTATACAGGTTCTGCTCGGGATCATTGTAACCGTCGTGAAAATAGCAAAAAACAAACGGTGATGATCTTCCGTCCCGTCTATCAATCG
>JAFUJU010000082.1 GCA_017468055.1 Elusimicrobiaceae bacterium | reverse complement strand
TCAGCAAAAAACAAAACAATACATATTAAGAAAATAAAACAGAGAGGAATGAAAACGATCTATTTCGACCACATCCACACGGTGAGAACAGATGGACGGAGAGAACGGACGGACGCTCAGCGCCTGGCGGCGCTTCGCTGGCCGCGTTTCACGTTTGGGGAGTTTTATTTAATTGATTCCCCACCTTTTTTATCCCTTTGATTTGCTTTGAAAAGAAAAATGCCACCTTTTGACCCTTTTTCTTTCCTTTCCAAAAAGCATGTTTTTGCCGTGTTTCAACCTTGTTCTGACCATAATCGGTTACGACCCGGTTTTCGGCACTGTTCCCATTTTGTCCCTGTGTTTCTCTGTCCGAGACTTGTTTCCTGACGGCCAGGTGGACGATGTCTATTGAACAAAACCAAAAAACAGTCAAATAATGTGTCCGTGTACCCCCTGTTTTGTGTGCAGTGGCTATTAACAACGGTGTCACACGATCTGTCCTTCTGATTGGTCGTTATATGCCGATCTACTGGCAGTATCCAAATGCGATTTCTACGTAAAAATTGCGGAGATTTCCCGTATTTTTAACGTAAAAATTGCGGACCAAAATTTGGAGAGATCTGCGGATGAAATGGGATGGAGAGGCATGGATTGACACGGGGAGGACGCTCAGCGCCTGGCGGCGCTTCGCTCCCACGGTTCCCGTTTGGGGATTTGATCCTTTTTTTCCCCCGTGCTTTTCCTCCCGCTTTTCTTTTACGATCATTTCCGATGACTGGTTCTAGCTGTTCCGCACACCCAGTGTCCTTTCCCAACGTAGTCCCGCACTAACAGCCGCTTTGTCCGTGGCCATTCAAGCCAGTTTCTACGTAAAAATTGCGGGACCCGAAAATGATGTCTATATGTATGAGTTCATCTGTCCGGAATCAGTCCAGAAACAGTCCCCGAGAACACTCTCCGACCCGACCATGGTCACTCAGCGCCTGGCGGCGCTTCGCTCCCACGGTTCCCGTTTTTGGGATTTGGGGAAGCGATTAAACCCCCGTTATTTGCCAGTTTTAGAGAACACCTGCCCTCAACCGACCTCAGTCAAAGAAAGGCTTAGTCCTCGCCTGTATTCCCCCTGGTCAAAAACAAAAAAGAAAGAGAAACAAACCGAAATGATTCCGATCACACACCCCCTTGCAATGAGAACAAACAGACGGACGGACGGACGGACGGACTCTCAGTGCCTGGTGGTGCTTCACCGGCCACGGTTTCCCGGTTGGGAGTCTATTTTTGGTCCACTCCCACCCATTTATTCATTCGGTTCAGCTGGAAATCACACCTTTTTACTTTCCTTCCCAAAAAGTGTGATTTTGCCATGATCGCGCCTTGATCTCTAGGGTTTCGGGTTAGGGTTATGGAGGGTTAAAATGAAGAGATTAAAAGAGATAAAGAGAGATAAAGAGATCTCTAGGGTTTAGGGTGTCGGGTTAGGGAGATTAAGAATGAAAGAGTGGAAGAGAGATGTATAAAATGATAAAAAGAACAAAGCACTGTCATTGCAAATACAAACAACATACACCACATGATATGTCGCTGTTTGCGATGTATTCCTGCAGAGTCCCGTTTGATAACGATCGGCAGTGATCCTGCTATTTAATGATTTCTTATCAGCAAAAAACAAAACAATACATATTAAGAAAATAAAACAGAGAGGAATGAAAACGATCTATTTCGACCACATCCACACGGTGAGAACAGATGGACGGAGAGAACGGACGGACGCTCAGCGCCTGGCGGCGCTTCGCTGG
>JAFUJU010000081.1 GCA_017468055.1 Elusimicrobiaceae bacterium | reverse complement strand
TTCCTGCAATCAATTCGGCATTAAATCCCGCCAAGGCCTAAGTATATGGCAACAAAAAGGCTGGATTTTAGGGCCGGACGTGCGTGGTTGGTTTCAATGGTATTGCAGATATTATTTGGGTAGAAGACTCCCGGAAACAGATCGTATTCAAATTGCCCGTTGGCGTGCCTTTTACCGACATAAAGCACAAATCCTCAAAAATTGCCCGCCCTCCCACACAGAGTGCAGAGCGCGCCAAAGGCAAGCCCTCTTACAATGGGCATACAATCCTGATTTTTAATTACCAACAGTCAGAAGTGTCAAAGGCGGCATCGGCATGGGAGCGCACTTCACAAGCGGCAAAGTATTTTTCTTCCGCCACAATCCAGCGAGATAAAAACTGTGCCGCTTTTTCCGGCCCTTCTCTTTTTAACAGGCGGGACTCTTGAGTAATGGGATCCACTGTAAGAAAAATCTTGTAATGGTAAAATTCTTCCAAGAGTGGCAAAAGCGCATAAGAGCCCTCCACCACGTAAAGAGGATGCGGCGGTATGGTTAGCTCCGGCTCCCACGTATCGCTATGGGCACGGTAAGCGCGGTAGATAATTTCTTTTCCTTCAGAAACGGGGCCTAGGATTTCCTCACGGAAACGTTCGGCATGGATATGTCCGCCCACTTGATCCAAACGCAAAGCCGTACGATAAGCAAACGGTAAATAAAAATCATCTATGTGCAAAACGGGCGCACCTAGTTTTTCCCCCAAGTAGGCCGCCAAAGAGGTTTTTCCGCTGCAACAACGGCCGTCTATCACCACAACAAACGGCGCAGGGGCTTGTGCCGCCCGCGCCGATAAGCTGTAGCATAGTTCCTGCCAAATACTCATTTTATTTCAATAAGTTCGTATTCTGTAGAACCCAGCCCCATTTTTTGGGCATAATCTACACAAACGCGCCAATTCGTCACGGGGGTTAAATCCGTAAAGTGATCTCCGTGGCAATGTTTGCGCTCCGCTAGCAAACTATCCGGCATAACGGGCTGACGGTTGGCCGCGTCACCGCAAGCGGTATCTAAGGCCACCGGATCAAAAGAAGCAAACATACCGATATCCGGCACAATAGGGGCATCGTTTTCCGCGTGGCAATCACAGTACGGCGAAATATCAATAGCCAAACTGATATGAAAATGCGGGCGCCCATGCAACACCGCCCAAGAATATTCCACAATCTTTTTGTTTAAAATATCGTTGGATTCATCATTCGGCGCGGTTACTGCGTCCGTCGGGCAGACGCCTATACAACGGCCACAGCCTACACATTTGGCAGGGTCAATGGCGGCTTTTTGATTCGTAATTTTGGGCGCATCATGCGCACAAATACGCACGCAAGAGCCGCATCCGATGCATTTTTCCGTATGTACATACGGTTTTCCGGCACTATGCATTTCCATTTTTCCGGCCCGAGAACCACAACCCATGCCGATATTTTTTAGCGCGCCACCGGTGCCGGTGCATTCATGCCCTTTGAAATGGTTTAAAGAAATCACAATATCCGCATCCATCACCGCATGACCGATTTTGGCTTCTTTGACATACTGTCCGTTCTCCACCGGTACCCATTTTTCGTCGGTCCCTTTGAGTCCGTCCGCAATAATAATCTGGCAACCTGTGGTCTGTGCGGTATATCCGTTATAGGCCGCAGATTGCAAATGATCCAAGGCATTTTTACGGCCGCCCACATACAAAGTATTACAATCGGTTAAAAAAGGTTTGCCACCTAATTCTTTGATTACTTCCGCCACAGCGGTGGCATAATTGGGACGCAAAAAAGCTAAGTTGCCCGGTTCTCCAAAGTGGATTTTAATAGCTACAAACTTATTTTTGAAATCAATTTTTTCTATGCCGGCCTGACGGATCAGCCTTTTTAATTTTTTCGTCAGTCCCTCCCCCAACTTAGTACGCATAGTAGTAAAATAAACTTTTGATTTAGACATAAAAATCCCTCCTGTTTTTATTATAAATTATTCGGCTCCGTCCCTGCAGATTATCGGGCCCAATTACCTTGCTCTTTGAATCGAAAATAATTATTTAAAGCGGTTATCAGATAGAGGCCGCCGTCCTCACGGGACATATGAATGCTGGATAAATATCCGTCAAAGCCTCTTTCAAACAGGCTAATGCCGAATTCATCCAATCCGGCCTCCGGCATACTGCTGGCGGCAATGATGGTGACGTCAAAATTTCCTTCGTTACGCAAATAGGCCACAATGTAGCTGGCGCCACCGTCGGCAAAGTTCAAATCCGTAATGATCAAATCAAACTTTTCTCCTCTATTCACTGCTTTTGAAAAATCTGTCAGTCCAGTATAAAAAGACCAGTTTTCCCTTTCCAAAAAAGGAGTTTGGGTAAATAAATTTTTATAACGGACCAAGATTTCAGGAGTGTCGTTTATTACGGCCACGCGCAGTCCCTTCGGAAAAAGCTTAGATTCCGCTTGCAAAGAGGTGCGCCTTAAAGAGGCATCGGAAACTGTGTTGTATAAGAAAAATTTATAAGAGTCGTATGCTCTGTCCGGACGGCTGAAAACCGGTAAATCCATGTATTGGCCTTTTATTTTCGGGGTAAGTGTTTCCAAGGCAAAATTTAACCAATCTTCCACCGAGTTCAATTCCAACCCCCAACGCTGCAAGGTGTGCAGTTCCGAGCGCAAATCCGCCAAGCGGTCCTGAAATTCCGAACGGGTTGAAAACTCCAGAAGATTGACATTCTTTTTTACATAATAAAGAGCTGTGGACATTTCTTTGCGTAAGGCTTCTACTTCCGATTTAAAAACAAAGTATTTATCCAAATCGGCAGGGCTACGTTTCAGAGCTGCAATACTTTCTTCCCCGGGCCACAAAACGGGTGCGGTAGAAAAATAATCGGGTACGGCAAATAACGGTTGTGATAAATCCAGTCTGTCAAAAACATATTTTGATGTTTCCGAATAGAAAGTAGACTTAAAGTCTTCCTTAGTATAAGAAGGTACCGGAGTAACGACTTCTTCCTCTTCCACGGAGGCGACACTGGGAATACTGCCCACTTGTCCAAACAGTTCCTCTGCTACAGAAAACACATAATCTACCCACGTTTTTTCTAAAACAATAAAAGGAAACTCAAAGCCCAGCTCTGCATAGTCTTTTTCATCTATTCCCCAACTGTAAGCAGCAAAACCGTCTTCCCGACTGTCCCCAAACCAAATAACATGCCCCATAAATTCTTTTTCAATGGTAAAAACAGTCTCCATTACTTCTTCCTGAGAGGTGGCATTGGCCAGTTTCAGCAATAATTTTAAGGCATGTAACAGTTTCTTTTTCTCACGGCTGGCAAACAATCCTTTTGCTTCTTTTTCCAACCGCTTGACACTTTCAGCCAGCGGATAGATTTCTTTACCGTCCACCAAAACGCGAGCGGCCAATGCGTCCCCGTTAAAACGCATGCGTTGCAAGACTTTTCCAAAAAGCATTTGACGGGTATTTCCTTGCACATATTCCGCAGGCAAATCCTCCGGCATAGTCCGCTGGTTTCTGGAGGCTGTAATATAAAAATCCGTATGAGCAAAAGTTTCAGCGTACTCCTCTTGCATAGCAGGAGCTTTTAACTCATCTAAAAAGTGACCTGAAAAACAAGCATTCATATATACGGAAGTATGTTTGGAAGGGGTAAGAGCAAGCTCTTTCATCAGTTCGCTTGCACTGAGGCTATGCTCCGGCCGAATACTCTCTTCGCTCCACACTAAAGGAACTTTCCAAACGTCATGTTTATTGATGCCGCCATGACCATGCACCAAGAGTACGTTTTCCTGACTGGGTAAGAAATGCTTCAATGCCTCTTCTACGGAAGCATTCTGTACAAATACCGGATGGAAAAAACCCAAAGCGGTTTTTCGGCCCCAGATATCCTTTGGCGAAAATTCATCCCCAATTAAAAACACGCTATGGGCCGTTTTTTCCACTTGTGGAAACATCACCATTCTGTTTTGCACGGCAATACTTTCGTCAGGTTCAAAGAAAATACGGGAATAGAGAATTTCTTCCAGTTCTTCATATTCTTGTCTTTGAAGAGCAGAAAAGGAAGCTTCATTTTCTCCCAATTCTTTCAGGTGGCGCCTTAAGGCCGGAGCCCCACTCAGGGCATGATCTTGCGGATACGTAACCCAAGAGTACACCACTTCATCGTATAACTCTATTGTTTCCCGTCTTTTATTTTCCAAATATTCTCTTTCGGGAAGTTCTGTTTCTAAGGCCGCTTGTTTTTGCAATAAATCATGATAAGCACTGATCACGCGACTGCGGTAGGTAATAGAGAAAATGCTGGGTTCATTATACATCGTTACTTCAGGCAAAGGAGCCTCTTTGCTCCCGTATTTAGAAGAATATTCTTTTTTAAGACCGGCAATATTTCTCTCCAGATGGTAATAGGCAGCTATATCCTGCGTGGCCTGCGCCAACAGCTTACCATTAGCCAAGAAATTTTCCATCGATTCCCCTATCACTCCTCTCCACTTATCCACTAACTGTTGTCTTTGGGAAATATTGGACTCTATTCTCTTCCGCCATTCTTCTTGTTCTTGCGCTTGAGCTTGCGATGCCTGCTGGGAAGAAGTTTTTTGCATAGACCAACCCAACACTTTAAAAACTTCTGCCTGATGTTCCGCTAAAAAGTCTCCCTTTGCCATTCTGGCTAGTAAAATCTCACGGAATTGCTTTTCTATCGCTTCTTCGTCTCCATTAGGCACACTGGCTAAAGCCTGTTCATAGGTTTTTTCCACTTCTTCGGTAATTTTTTGGCTTAAACGCAAGGTATTGATTTCTTCTGTCCACTTTGCCAAAAAGCCATTCATGCCTAACACAAACCCCGTACGCAGTAAAGGCAGAAGACGGCTTTGAAATGCTTGGGAATCAAACTTTTTCGGCTCAGACGGATTTACTCCGACCAGAAGTGTCTCTTGCCCGCGCAAGGCAAATAAACCGTCTGCCGCGGGTGCATTTTGTTGATAGGCCGCAGCCACTACAGAGTTATCAAACTGTCCGGAAAAAGAAGTTACACCAAGCGGAAATAAAACACGGGGGCCAACCTGACTCACAAAAGAAACCGTCCCTTTGCTGAACGGAGACACAACACTATTGGAAAGCGGTGAAGACCAAACGGACATTCCCAAATTTCTGGGAGCATTCAATCCCGGAGCAACCGTAGAGCGCAAGGTAGTTAATTTACTACCCATGCCACCGGCATAATCAGCCACCATAACGATCGGGGTCGCCAACCCTCTGGAAGTGGCACCGGGAATGGTGGTGCTCAGTGTAAAAGCAGGGTCCCCCACCCCAACTATGCCCATCATCGCACCAAATCCGCGAGGATCGGTCAAAGAGCCTTTCAGTCCCGCTTTGAGATCTTGCCACAAAAAAGACATCTGTGTTGAGAAGCGCACTCTCCACGGAATATGTGTGATCACACGGCCGGTTTTAAACGGAACGGCCGTATAAGCGCGGGCCAATTCGTCCAGTTCGGCATAATAAACCGCTTCTTTTTGTGCCTGAAATACCGGTTGGAACGCCTTATATAAAGCATTTTCCCGCTGGACCAAGGTTACTTTCGTGCCCATTTGACGGGAAAGCTGATACTCTTGTGCCAAATTGCTGCGGAATCCTCTCAATACGGATTGCTTATCGGCCATACTAAACTGGCTCAACTGACTTTGCATGCGGGAAATACTGGCCGCCGCTTTTTCTTCTGTTAAAGCCATTTGCATAGAGGCTTCCCCCGTAGCAGATATAGAGGGAGCGGGTGAAACGGCTTTTGATTCCGCAACAAAAGAAATTTCAACTATAGGTTTGGCCGTATTTACCGAAACAGACGCAGTGGCAGAGGCCTGTGTAGAAACAGGATTACGGGGAGGAGTAGGAGTAGCAACCGGTGGTTTTGAACGGGCTACCAACTGTGTTATTTTTCCGCCCCATTTGGATACATTACGAATACGGGTAATTTTAGACAGGGCGGAAAGCCCTTTAAGCCCCAAAGTTCCCAAAGAAAGCAAAAGACGCGGTAACAGGACAACGGCTGCCGTCAAGTCCACCATGCCCAAAATAGTACGGTTCCACTGCTGTTGGGAATAACGGAAAAATTTGCTTTGGTCGCGTTGCAAATAATCAGATTTTTTTACCCCTTCAACCCCATGATATTCCAAGGCTTCCGCGGCCATCATTTTCAAACGGCGCTGGCTGCCTTCATTGAGGTCCGTATAATCAGCAGAAAGCAAACCATATAAAGCCTTTTGGGCGGCCGCTCCGCCTTTTTCATAGGTCCATTTTCCGTTTCCGCCTATCAATAAACCTGTAATTAAGGGAGCGGGCAAATCGTTCCGGCTCCAAATCCATTGGGCCAAAGAGGCCGTCTGCTTATTACTGCTATCTTGGGCAATAGCCATACCTAATTCTTCGTACAAATTGCCGTATGGACATTGGTATTGGTTTTGTACGGAACGGAGGGCATTAGCATAAACGGCACATACCCCTTTTCCAATTAATTCATCTCCCAATTGACGGTCTAAATAAGAATAACGGGCTGTATATGAGTTTAGATATTCACCCAGCGTATAGTCTTTATTTTCATGAATAGCCTTGGCAATTCCCTCAAAAGATAAATAACCGATTTCGTGCAGAAAACGCCCGCCGCCCGTTTGGTGGGCATGCTCTTGTAAAAATTTTTGAAGCTGTCCATGCGCTCCTATGGCTAATAACAACAAAGCCCCTTGATATACGGCCCCTTGCCCCATTTTGGAGCGGTTTTTATCAACCATAAAACGGTAAATACTTCCCGTCGCTTTGGCTTTGTAGGCAGGATATTGCATACCGATGATAGCCAATCCCTCCAAGGCCTCTGCCGCCACTTCGCATTGGGATTCATAGGGACGGCGGTTGGTATCCGTATCTTTCTGATCGCACAAATATTTTATATTCAAAAGGCCCGTCAGATAACGGTATGCTCTCGGGGCACCTGTTTCGCTTACTCCGGCCTCTTTAATATGTTGCACTACCAAACGGTTTTGCCCGCTCGGAAAATGTTTCGCTCGCGCGTCCGGTGTTACGTGCGAGGTAGTCCAGCCTTTTTCCAAGGCCATATCCAAACAAACTTGCATATATTGCCCGGCGTTTACGTACCAGTTGTTCACTTGCACTTCTGCCTGCCATATATCCTTTCCTTTGGCGGCAGAGGAGGCGGTCCGCTGACACTGAGCTAACAAATCCGTCATTAAAAAAGGAGCTCTCTGAGGATAAGAATATAACGAAGCAAACAGATCTGCCTGTTGGTAACGGATCACATTTTGTATTTGCTTAGGTTCGCTCACCCGTATTTCGCTGGGTTTTTGGGAAAGGGCAGCTCTCTCTAACGCGACGGAAAATAAATCTTCGGCAACGGAAGTATCCGTTCTGCTTGCCCATGCCGGCATCAGCGAAGAAAACAACAAACAAAATGATATAAAAACGGACAATATTTTTTTCATAACCCTATATCCTATATTGTGCCGTTTTTGACCGTATAAAAAAAGGGCCAAAGGACCTATTTTTTCCTTAGAAAAAGACCTATATTCTCTAATCCTTTTTTTCACCTGTACAAATCTTATTTTTTGTCCAAACTAAATAAAAGGAGATTTTATGGCTGAAATACATGTACTTATTATTTTGTTTGTAGTGGGGGTTACTTCCGCCGGTTTTTTACCGTCCCAAGCAGAGGTGGTGCTTTTTGCTGTTTTGGCTACGGGAGAATACCGCCCGTGGCTGCTGGTATTGGTTACCACGGCAGGAAATGTAGTTGGAAGTGTAGGAAATTATTATCTGGGGAAATATATTTTGAAATTTGAAAATAAAAAATGGTTTCCCGTTAAAAAGAAATATTTAGAAAAAGCGGAAAACCTTTTTGCCAGGCACGGTCCTGCTACCTTACTGCTTAGCGGCATTCCCTTTATTGCCGATCCCATTACGGTAGCTGCGGGCATGAGCAAGGTAAAAATGTGGGTCTTCTTGCCTCTGGTCAGTATTTCCAAAGCCTGCCGTTATGCGGTGGTATGGCTTTTATTTATCGGCATTTTCTAAGGATTGGTTCTTACAGGATACTTTTGGAGAAGTTTTCTTTTTTTTATCAAACCTTTTGCTACATTTACTATTCGGGAAAAAAGAAACTATTTTCCAATTGTTTTCTCTAAAATATTCCCCTATGCTGCAGGCAGCCCATGTACTGGCAGAAACAGTGTCAGATTGGGAGGTGGTTTGTTCTTTTTTCTCCTTCATCTTTTTTCCTCCAAAAATAAGGATAATAATTATTTAACACTAATTTTGTAATTTAAAAACATTATATATTAATTTTTAGATAAAAAAATATATTTTTTGAATTAATTTTATTTTTGATACCATTAAGAATATAGGAGAAATATATGGAATTGGAAAAAGTGATTTCAGATAGACGCAGCGTACGTAAATATGCAGATAAACCCGTAGAGCGCGAAAAGATAGATGCCTGTTTGCAGGCAGCCTTGCTTGCACCCAGCGCGTGCAATTCCCAGCCGTGGCACTACATTGTGATAGACGACCCAAAAGTAAAAGAAGCCTTCTGCCAAGAAGCGTTTAGCGGCGTATATAGCATGAGTAAATGGGCCGAGAAAGCCCCCGTTTTAATAGCGGTGGTATCGGACCGCGGCAATTTTACCAGCCGCATCGGCAATTTTTTCCGCCGGACGGAATTTTATTTGGTGGACCAAGGCATTTCCGGCGAACATTTTGTTTTGCGCGCGCATGATTTGGGCCTCGGGACATGTTGGATTGGGTGGCTAAACTCAAATAAAGCCGAAAAGTTTTTCAAACTTCCTAAGGGCAAAAAAATTGAGCATTTAATTTCTGTAGGCTATCCGGCCGAAACTCCGGCCCCACGCCCCAGAAAAGAGTTCACGGAAAGTGTAAGTTACAACAGATATAAATAGCAAAAAGCCGCTCTTGTGAGCGGCTTTAAATTTTACCAACACATACCTGGATCTTCCACCACAGGTATTCCCAAAATCTGGCAAATTTGTTTGTCTTCTTCTTTTAGATATCCACAACTCAATTCTTTTGTTTCATCATCGATATAGATACAAAGCCCGTCACCCCAAGGCTCTAGATTCTTTGTATAGTAGGCTACCGGCCATCCTCCTGCTCCTACTAACACGTAAATAAAATTTTTACTTTGTTTAGAAGGGGAACCCCCACCATATTCCACAGTATTCCCTGGAATATCTAAAACTGCCTCATCAAAGCTTTCTAGCGGACAGTCTAAATTCGTTCCTCTTTCCAAATTTGCTAAATCACAAGCATTTTGCATGGCACGTACGAT
>JAFUJU010000080.1 GCA_017468055.1 Elusimicrobiaceae bacterium | reverse complement strand
GCTACTATCCGCACCGGACGTGCCAGCGCGGCCCTTTTGGAAAATATCCGCGTAGATTATTACGGCACCCCGACCCCGATTAAACAAATGGCTTTAATCAATGTATTAGACGCCAAAACCTTGGAAGTACAACCGTGGGACATCAGCTCTTTAAACGATATTGACAAAGCCTTGCAAAAAGCCGATTTGGGTGCCAGCCCTGTCAATGACGGTAAAGTCATTCGCATTACCTTGCCTTCCATGACCGAAGACCGCCGCAAACAACTGGCCAAAAATATTTCCAAAATGAGTGAAGATTTCAAGGTAGCCGTACGCAACGAACGCCGTGATGTTTTGGAAAAATGCAAAAAAGCCCAAAAAGCCGGCGAAATTACCGAAGATGACTTGAAACGCTATGAAGCCGACGTGCAAAAAGCCACCGATGCTACCATTGCCAAAATTGACCAAGTCATCAAAGCCAAAGAAGAAGAAATCATGAAGATTTAACTTTTTGGTTTTTAGATTTAACACTAAAAAAACCCCCGATTTCTCGGGGGTTTTTAAATTAGCAACAACGACAATTTGCGCCTTCTTCTATATTTAATAGCTTGAATATATTAAAAGTGGGAGTATCAACCGGATAACAACCGCTAGCAAGATCTCCCGTAAAGGTTCCGTTTTCATGGGCACAAATACAAACATCTAAGTCTTTATATGCCGCAACTGCTTTTACAACCCCCTCTGAATCTCCTGTTCCGGGACCCGGTTTATACAAAAATTTGTCAGTTTCAAATTCTCCATGTTGGTTAATCGTACCAACGGAAACACTTAAATTTGCTCCGTTTGCACAAGATGAATCATTGGCCACATTTGTCCCTGTTTCCAATTCACATACTTTTACGGCTTCCGCAATCGTTTTCAGATTCGTAAAAGCTTCGGCAAAGCGTGCCTTTGTTACGGATTTGGTATATTGCGGTAAAGCCACCGCCGACAATATACCAATAATTAAAACAACCACCAAAAGTTCTATCAAAGTAAAACCTTTTTTTATTTTTCGCTCCTTTTACACGTATTTTATGCCTAAAAAACAAATTTTAAAAGTTGAGTCTCTAGGCAATACAGAAATTATATCAAAAAAAATGAGTCAAGTTTTTTCTTATTTTCCGACGGATAATAACAAAAATAATAACTTGCCGTTTTCGCCGATTTTGGAAATGTCCATAAAAAAACCTGTTTTTAGGAGTGCTCTGTTTTGTATGTTTGAGTGTTCTTAACACGAGTTTACAAAACAGCCTACAAACAGGTATTTTTATATTTCCCGAATCGGCTAGCCTTTTTGCTTACTTTTTGGGCAATGGCAAAAAGTAAGAATTACGCCATTTCCGCTTCCATAGCTTTTTCTTCCGCTATCGCCGCGCGTTTGCGCAAATGGTGCACCAAAATCTTCTTGCGCAAGCGTAAAGACGTAGGCGTAATTTCCACCAGTTCATCAGGGGCAATATATTCCACCGCTTGTTCCAAACTCATTTGGCGCGGCGGTGTAAGCGTATAAGATTCATCACTGGAAGAACTGCGCATATTGCTTAAATGTTTAGCTTTGCAGGGATTAACCACCAAGTCATTATCACGGGAGTTTTCCCCCACGATTTGGCCCGCATACACTTTTTCTCCGGGGTTTAAGAACAGTTCCCCCCCGTTTTCCAATGCAAATAATGCATACGCAGTGGTTACGCCGTCTTCTTTGGCCACTAACACCCCATTATGGCGCAAAGGCGGCAAATTGGCTTTGGGATAAAAGCCGTGAAAGCTGTGGTGCATAATACCCGTACCACGTGTTCCGGTCAAAAACTCATTCTTAAAACCAATCAAAGCACGCGACGGAATCAAATATTCCAAGCGCAAGCGGTCTTGTCCTTCAGCCACCATATTTTCCAAGCGAGCCGCCCGCGTGCCTACTAGGGTAAATACGGCCCCTTGATGCTCAGACTTAATATCCAAGACTAAATACTCCATCGGCTCTAAAATTTGTCCGTTTTCTTCTTTATAAATCACTTCAGGGGAAGACACGGCTAATTCAAAACCCTCACGGCGCATACTTTCAATCAAAACGGTCAAGTGCAGCTCACCGCGGCCGTACACTTTAAATTTTCCTTCCCCCTCCAAAGCTTCCACCTTCAAACCGACATTGGTTTGCGCTTCTTTTTCCAAACGGTTTTTAAGATGGCGGCTGGTAACAAATTTACCCTCTTGTCCGGAGAAAGGGCTGTCATTGACCATAAAGTCCATAGACATGGTCGGCTCATCAATTGCCAAGGGCGGCAATGCTTTAGGAAATTCAGGCTGGCACACCGTATCCCCTACGTCCACGCCCTCCAAGCCGGCAACAGACACAATGTCTCCCGCCTGTGCACTCTCTACTTCTTTTTTGCCCAAACCCTCGTACATTTCAATTTTAGCGGCTTTAGCCGTGCTTTGTTTTCCGTTTTGGTGCATCAAGAGCACATTCTGCCCGCGGCTGATTTTACCGGCTAAAATACGGCCGATACCCACATGGCCCAAGAAATTATTGTAGTCCAACATGGTCACTTGCATTTGCAAGGGCTCGTCGGGCATAGCCACCGGCGCAGGAACATGGGATAAAATAGTATCAAACAACGGGGCAATATCTTTGCCTTTTTCTTCCATGACAAGGCTGGCCCACCCTTCACGACCGGAAGCATATAAAATAGGGAAATCCAACTGCTCATCCGTAGCACCCAATTCCATAAATAAATTGAATACTTCGTCCACTACTTCGCTGGGACGAATATGTTCGCGGTCCATTTTGTTAATCACCACAATCGGGCGCAACCCCAAGGCTAATGCTTTACGCAAAACAAAACGGGTCTGCGGCATCGGGCCTTCCACAGCGTCCACCATCAAAATAGCACCGTCCACCATACGAAGTACGCGTTCCACTTCACTGCCGAAGTCCGCGTGTCCCGGAGTATCTACAATGTTCACGGTATGGTCTTTATATTTTACCGACGTACATTTGGCTAAAATAGTGATACCACGCTCACGTTCCAAGGGGTTGGAGTCCAGCACCGTCTCTTGCGCTTGATCCTCTTTTACCGTAAATTGGCCAGCCAATTTCAACAAGGCATCTACCACGGTGGTTTTGCCATGGTCTACGTGAGCGATAATAGCCACATTGCGTACGTCACTGCGAACATTGTTCATAAAATTACTTTCTTCCGTATTTAAAATTTCCACAAAAAACAACCTCTCTTTCCGTCGGGAGGTTTGAAGTAGCGGCCCTGTGCCGCGCAATACATTTGCAGATGTTATATATTTTATCATTTTTCGCGCGCGTACGGAAAGAGCCCCCTTTTCCCAGTTTCAAAATTTATTATAATATGCCTATGGAAAAGTTGATAAAAATTTTAATCGGTTTTGCTTTATTATACGGAGCTTATGCCTTATTTCTTAAAAAGTGGGATTATACTTCCCAGGCCAAACGCGACGAGCAAAAACAACAGCTTAAAGAAAAGGGGCTTTCCGCCTGTTACTTTTTTATTCCGCCCCAACGCCTGCTTGTGCTGAATGTATTGAGCGGAGGCCTTTTCTTTTTTTACTGGTCTTTTAAACAGTGGCAAGCCGTATTAAGCGGATATAAAAATTTAGCCGGAACGAAGCTAAAAATGGGTCCTTTCGGGCGGGCTTTTTGGGGAATACTTTCTTTTTACCAATTGACGGCTATCGTGAACCGCACCTGCGCTTATATGCACAAACCGCAGGGATTGTCTCATCTTTTTTGGGGAACGGCGTTGTGGGCTGGCCTGACGGTGGCTTGCTTGCCGTGGGTCCCCTGGTGGGGCCGAATATTGGGAGCTTTCTTTTTTCTTTATCCTCCCTACGCACTACAGCAACATATCAACAACTTACCCAAAGAAATCCCCCCTTCTAAATTTAGATGGATAGAACTGTTGCCCATGGCATGCGGTTGGGTATTTTGGGGAACGCTCCTTTTCCTACTTTTAAAATTTTAGACCTAGATGTGATCTAGGTCTAAAGACTCTGTCATCTTTTTTCTTTCTTTAGTATCCTAGTATATGTAGCGTTATATATAGGAGAAAAAAAATGAAAAAATTGTTAGTTATGTTATGTTGTATGGGCGGTTTTTTATTGTTATCCTGCCCGGCTTTTGCCCAAAAAGGAAGTTGCACTTACTGGGGAGGAAGCTATACTTTCAAAACTTACGAACCGTGGCTGTATGAAATCGTAAAACAAAACAAACAGGAAAATAAAGCAGATGAAACCGTGCAAAGTTTTTGGAAGACCCAAAAAGATGTGATTTTTAAATCCTCCAGAATACAGCTTCAATCTCTTGTAGAGTCCGACTACTACCAAACAAACAAAACCCGCAACGAAGATGCTGTTTTTTCCGCCTTTTTAGACAAGATGATGCTCTTGTCTGATCTGCAAGCATTTATTGGGATAAATCCTTTGTTTAAAAACAAATATGCCGTGCTGGTAAAACCGGAGAATCACTTTTTCCTGACGGTAGATAATCATACTTTGTATTTTGTAAAAGAATTATTCATCAAAGATCCCTCCGACAGAAAAGGCCGCCCGGAACCGGCAGACGCTTGGAAAGATAAGTATACCGGACATATCTGGGTTGAGTTTGAAGTAATCAACCACATGCACAAACCCACCGGTAAAATCTTGCAAATTTGTTTTGACTTAAAAAATCATACCATTGAATTTTTTAATGAAGAAGCTAATTTCAAAAAACCGGAAGATACCAACCTCATGGATGTGGCTAATTACCACACTTTCGCAAGATAAAATCGGACTAAAAAAAAGCCGCCTTTCACAGGCGGCTTTTTTAACCGGTATAAAACTATTTAAGGGGTTTTCCGTATTTTTTAAATATGCTAGACGTCACCTTACCTTGCCGGAAAGTTTCATCACAAGCGCTATGCACATGCACCTGATATCCTACTCCACCCAAATTGGCATTGTATAAACTTTTTTCATCGTCATACATCACTTTTTTACCGCAGATAGGGCAAGTGAGTGCGTTTTTATTTTGCTCAGAGATGCGCTTCTGCATTTCGGCCTGTTCTTTGGCTTGCAAGGCCTGAGCGGCAGACTCACGAGCTGTAAGCAACGAATCCGCAATTGCTTGTCGCGTTTCCCGTTCCCGTTGGCCTTGAGCCGTCTGCTCGTAAATAGAGCGCACTTTATCGGCACAGGGAGCTATAGACGGCCGTTTTTCAGGTCCGTACGCTTGGGAAGCAAACAAACGATATTGGTTTTTTTCTTCATTTGTTACACGAAACGGTAAAGCATAGGCATAGGCTATGTTTTTATCCGCACAGAGACTCAGCCAACCCTTTTGACGGCGAACGGAATTTTTAAGTTTTGTATCTGCGTAGTAATGGTCCAATAAATTTATCAGTCCGTCCATATCATCACAAGTAAGACCTATTTCTCTACTCATAATAGCCGGAGTATTAGGCCCCGGAATATATTGGTGAGTGGAATATAAACGGCTGTTATAAGAGTTACCAATCGCCTCTTTATACAAATCCCCCAAGCCCAAAGTATGCCCCAACTCATGCTGCATAATGTGGTAAGTACTACGGTTGCTTACTCCACCCATCTTTTTATTTTTTTGACCGTTTTTCAAAGGATAACCCAGCAAGCCGAAATCCTCCTTGTTGTAGTGAAAATCCAATATAGGTTTAGCCATGGCTCTAGTTGGATCACCGGAGTGATTGTAATGTCCACCCTCAATATTGGCAGCACCGTATTGGGTCAAAACATCAAAAGGGTAAAGAATTAAATCCAAATGAGCAAATTTTTCCCCAAATGTACGATAATCACAAGAAGCAAAATTATTTTCTGCTCCATTGTAATAAACAAAATTTAATTTCTGAGGAAGTATGGCTAAAATATCAGCAAATTCGTTGCGGCGGCCGCTATGCAAAATACTGGTACGCAGAGTATCAAACCAATTTTGATAGGCAGATTCAAAAACAGCGCGGGTAGATGCGTGGATATCGGCGCAGTTTTTAGTCGTACAATCTCCGCCGGCATCACGATGTTTAACATGGATACACACTCCTAACGGTTGGGCAGAAAGCAGTTTGGGCAGCAAAATAGCTTTTCTGTCCAGTTCCACTGCCTCGGTCGTAAATACCCATGCAAAACCGGATACCGAGCAAAAAAGACACGATAAGATGATTAAAAATTTTTTCATAAAATCCTCTCTTCAGATAGTATAAAAGAAAAACAATACTAATCAAGCAATGATAAGAGAAAAAAGTAGATTTCCAGTTTCCCGAGACAAGTACTCTTCAGCTACCGCGAGTGGAAAAGCAATTCAAAGAAACTTAAATATGAAAAATAGCTCACCCACAAAAAGAAAAGCATCAGAAAAAGTCGTATTAGAAAGCAACACAGGAGAAAACAAACGTTTTCTCCTGTGTTCATAAATCCAAACAACCAATAAAGTTGTTATTTGGCTTGGCTGACAGCTAAGGCTACCGCTACGGTCGCCCCTACCATCGGGTTGTTTCCCATACCGATCAAGCCCATCATTTCCACGTGGGCAGGAACGGAAGAGGAACCCGCAAATTGGGCATCACCGTGCATACGACCCATGGTGTCCGTCATACCGTAAGAGGCAGGACCGGCAGCCATATTGTCCGGATGCAAGGTGCGGCCTGTACCGCCACCGGAAGCAACGGAGAAATATTTTTTGCCGTTTTCAATGGCCCATTTCTTGTAGGTACCGGCTACCGGATGTTGGAAGCGGGTCGGGTTGGTGGAGTTACCGGTGATGGACACGTCCACCCCTTCGTGACGCATGATGGCTACGCCTTCGTTCACATCGTCAGCACCATAGCATTTCACTTTGGCTTTGTCACCATCGGAGAAAGCTTTTTCGCTCACAATTTTGAGTTCGCCCGTATGATAATCATATTCGGTTTCTACAGAAGTAAAACCATTAATGCGGGAAATAATATAAGCAGCATCTTTACCCAAACCGTTCAAGATAACGCGCAACGGTTCTTTGCGCACTTTGTTGGCGGTGCGGGCAATACCGATGGCCCCTTCAGCAGCGGCAAAGCTTTCATGTCCGGCTAAGAAGCAGAAACATTTGGTTTCTTCTCTTAAAAGCATCGCACCCAAGTTACCATGTCCCAACCCTACGGCACGTTGGTCAGCCACAGAACCGGGAATACAGAAACTTTGCAAGCCCAAACCGATTTTTTCAGCAGCTTCGGCAGCAGATTTAACACCGGCTTTAAAAGCAATGGCAGCACCTACGGTGTAAGCCCAAACGGCGTTTTCAAAAGCGATCGGCTGAATGCCTTTGACGATTTTTTCTACGTCGACGCCTTTGTCTAAGCAAATTTGGCGTGCTTCTTCCAAGTCTTTGATACCGGCTTCTTTCAAAGCGGCATTAATTTTATCAATTCTTCTTTCGTATCCTTCAAATGTAATGCTCATATAATTCTCTCCTGGGCTTACTCTTTGCGGGGGTCAATTTTCTTAACGGCGTCTTCAAAGCGGCCATAGGTTTTGACATTTTCTTCAAAAGCCGTTTTGGCGTCGGTGCCTTTCTTAATGGCGTCCATCATTTTGCCCAGGTGGACAAATTTATAACCGATAATTTCATTGTTAACATCTAAGCCGATTTCCAACACATAGCCTTCGGCCATTTCCAAATAACGGGGACCTTTAGCTTCGGTACCGTACATGGTGCCTACTTGGCTGCGGTGGCCTTTACCCAAGTCTTCCATACCGGCGCCGATAGGCAAACCGTCTTCAGAGAAAGCACTTTGAGTGCGGCCATATACAATTTGTAAGAAAAGTTCGCGCA
Source organism: Elusimicrobiaceae bacterium (assembly GCA_017468055.1). GTDB lineage: Bacteria > Elusimicrobiota > Elusimicrobia > Elusimicrobiales > Elusimicrobiaceae > Avelusimicrobium. The sequence goes on along the minus strand of JAFUJU010000080.1, from coordinate 302 downwards.
TGGCGGTGTTGATAGCATCACACACGAGGTCAGAGTTCAAAGCCTCCAACAAGGTTTTTCCCGGCAAAATTTCCGCCGCCATAGCAGCAGAGTGAGTCATACCGGAGCAGCCCAAGGTTTCCACCAAGGCTTCCTTAATCACGCCGCCTTTGACGTTCAAAGTCAATTTGCAGGCGCCTTGTTGCGGGGCACACCAACCCACACCGTGGGTCAGACCGCTGATATCGCTGATTTGTTTGGCTTTTACCCATTTTCCTTCTTCAGGAATCGGGGCCGGATCGTGCTTAGCGCCTTTGCAAACG
>JAFUJU010000079.1 GCA_017468055.1 Elusimicrobiaceae bacterium | reverse complement strand
ATTAAAGTTTTAAGAGAAAAAACCGGCGCCGGTCTGATGGACTGCAAAAAAGCCTTGGAACAAAACAACAATGACATGGACCAAGCCATTGTGTTCTTGCGCAAAAAAGGCTTGGCTGATATGGCCAAACGTGCCGACAGAGCTACCAAAGAAGGCCGCGTATCCGTAAAAACCGACGGCAAACACTTTGCCATGGCCTACTTGGGTTGCGAAACCGACTTTGTGGCCAAAACTCCGGATTTTATCGGTTTGGCTGATGCCATTGCCGAATACGTCTTGCAACACCCCGAAGTGGCTGACTACACCGCCGATGAAAACATCAAAGCCATGATCGTAGAAAAAGCCCCGAAATTCGGTGAAAACACCACTTTCAAAGGTGCTTACAACTGGACCGCTGCCGAAGGCAACGTCATTGCCACCTACACTCACTCCGACAACAAAAAAGCTGCTTTGTTGGAAATGGCCGGCAATGGTGCCGATGTTGAAAAAGTGAGAGAAATTGCCCGCGGTTTGGCTATGCACACCGTTGGTATGCAAAGCATGTGGGTAGAAGCCAAAGATATCCCCCAAGCGGATATTGACAAAGAATTGGACATCTACCGCACCCAAGCCAAAAACGAAGGCAAAGCTGACGAAATGATTGAAAAAATGCTTCCGGGCAAAATCAAAAAATTCGCCAAAGAGACCTGCTTATTGGAACAACCGACCATTAAAGACAACAAAAAAACTGTTGCCGCTTATTTGGAAGAAGAATCCAAAAACTTGGGTGGCGAACTCAAAGTTGTACGCTTTGTTCGCTTCTAGTTTTAAGCCCCTCAAACGAGGGGCTTTTTTTTGTGTTCATATCTGCGAATGTGAATAGAAGAAAAAGAGATGTAATTTGTGGTAAAATAATTTAAATATACTTTTTTGAAGAAGGAGATTCCATGTCCGCCACTTGTCAAAATACAAAGAAAAAAAGAGTTTTACTTAAACTTTCCGGCGAAGCTTTAATTACGGAAGGAAACCGCGGTATCAACCCGCAAGCTCTCAAGGAAATTGCCACTGAAATTGCAGAAGCTTATAAGCAAAGCAACTGTGAGCTTTCTATCGTCATCGGCGGAGGAAATGTATGGCGCGGTGTGCGCGATGGCGGTGGGGTGATTGACCGTGTAAACTCCGATAGTATGGGCATGTTGGCCACCGTTATTAATGCCATTGCTTTGCAATCTGCCATTGAAGAAGCCGGCGTGCCGACCCGCGTACTCACTTCTATCAATATTTACCAATTAGCCGAGCCTTTTGTACGCAGAAAAGCCTTGCGCCATTTGGAAAAAGGCCGTATCGTAATTTTTGCCGGCGGTACGGGAAACCCCTTCTTCACTACAGACAGTGCCGCGGCTTTGCGCGCTTCTGAAATTAATGCCGATGTCTTGCTCAAGGCCACACAGGTGGACGGTGTGTATGACAGTGACCCGCGCAAAAACCCCGATGCCAAGCTCATTAATAAAATCACGTATGCTGAGGCCATTTCCAAGCAGTTACAATTTATGGACACGGCCGCTTTGGCTCTTTGTTTAGAAAACAAAGTACCCGTGCAAGTCTTTAATCTGCACAAAAAAGGCAATATCCAAAAAGCCTTGTGCGGAGAAGAAGTAGGCACCGTCATTTACTAAACCCATTTATCTCCGCACCCATATAAGTGCGGAGATTTTTATT
>JAFUJU010000078.1 GCA_017468055.1 Elusimicrobiaceae bacterium | reverse complement strand
GGCAAACGGAAAAGTGAAGTGGTTTAACGACCAAAAAGGTTATGGTTTCATTACGCCCGAAGACGGTTCTAAAGATCTCTTTGTGCACTACCAAGAAATTCAGGGCGATGGTTTCAAAACCTTAGCCGAAGGCCAAGAAGTAGAATTCGAAATTGTTGAATCCGAAAAAGGCCCGAAAGCTGTAAAAGTCGTTAAAAAATAAATTTTATTTTTTAGACTTTACAAAGACCCGCTCTCTAGGGAGCGGGTTTTTTTGGTAAGCAGTTGCGTAATCAGGAGAAAAAATTGAAACGGAAAAATTTTGAACAGGCCTCTTTGGGCGAACTGTGGTTTTTATCTTATCCGCTGATTGTAACCATGGCCGCACAAGTAGTGATGCAATTTGTGGACCGTATGTTTTTGGCCCGTTATTCCCATGATGCTTTGGCGGCCTGTGTGCCGGGGGGGGTGCTGGCGATGACGTTCGGGGCCATGTTTATGGGGCTTGCCAGTTATACCAGTGTTTTTATTTCCCAGTATTACGCACAAAAAAAATATGCTTCCGTTTCTATTTCTCTTTGGCAGGGGATTTTGCTGGCGCTTATTTCTTCTTTGATATTAGCTTCCCTTACGCCGCTGGGTAATGGCATTATTACTATGTTTGACCACGGTGCCGGTGTGACTCCGCTGGAAATTAAATATTTTTCTATTTTAAATTTATTTGGCGGTTTTGCCGTGATTAATAATGCGCTGGCCAGTTTCTTCAGCGGACGGGGCCAAACCAAAGTGCCGATGTGGGTTACCTTGTGCGGGAATTTGGTAAATATCGGGCTTGATTATGTGATGATTTTTGGAAAATTGGGATTTCCTGAAATGGGCATCACAGGGGCGGCATGGGCCACGGTGTTGGGGGCTGTCTCCATGACGTTTATTTTCGGAGGACTTATTTTTGCAGGGCGCGTGCGGAAGACATTTAAAATTTCAAAACTGGCGGGTTTTTACAAGCCGGTATTTTCCCGTTTATTACGTTTTGGTTTGCCTAACGGGTTTGGCTTTTTAATGGATATTATGTCTTTTACTTTATTTACGTTTATGGTGGGCAATATAGACGTAATTTCCTTGCAAGCCAGTAATGTAGTAATGTCTATGCAACCGGTGGTATTTACGGTGATTTTGGGGTTGGGAATCGGCATTCAGATTTTAGTGAGTAAGTATCAGGGAATTAATCGCTCTGATTTAGCCGTAAAGGTAGTTAAAAATGCCTGTAAATTGGGCTATGCCTATGCCGGAGCGGTGGGGCTTTTGTTCTTTTTTGCGGCAGTTCCGTTGGTAGCTTTGTTTGTGCCACCTGATTCTGCCGATGCTCTGCTTATTGCGGAAAAAACTTACCCGTTGATGAAACTGGTCAGCGCGTTTGTATTGTTTGATGCTACGTATCTGATTTTCGGAGAAGCCATACGCGGCGCGGGGGACACAAAGTTTTTTATGAAAGTGATGCTTTTTTGTGCGTGGGGTCTGATGATTCCGGGGGCATGGATAATTATTTACAAAGTTCACGGTAGTGTGTTTATGGTGTGGAGTTGGCTGACGTTTTATGCAGCGTTGACCGCGGTGATTATGTTATGGCGGTTTGCCAAAGGAGAATGGAAGAAGATAAAAGTAACAAATTAATAATCCTAAAATAGCTTCTCTTTGGGAATTGTAATTGTTTGTGAAAGGATTTTTGAATATTTGTTTTGTATACACCGCTTAAAACGTAATGTTTTAAGCGGTTTTTTTGTTATTTCCTAACGGAGAAAATAAAAAGCTTGACTTGTTTTTTTTTTTGCTACAATTTCGGAGTCGCGGTCAGACCCAAAACTTAATTGTTGTTTGTTGGGTCTTAAATAGATGTAAAAGGAGAAAAAAATGAAAAAAGGTTTCACGTTGATAGAACTGTTGGTAGTGGTGCTGATCATCGGAATATTGTCTTCCGTGGCTTTGCCACAATATGAAAAATCGGTAGAAAAAGCTCGTGCGGCGGAAGCTCTGGGTATGGTGCGGGCTATTCGCGATGCGCAACAAGTGTATTACATGGCAAATGGCTCTTATTCCAACAGGTTGGAAGATTTAGATATTGGGGTTCCCGGACAAGATGGCGGAATAGTAAGCGGAACTACTCGCCGGCAAAGTAAGTATTTTTCTTATGGGGGATTGACAGATACTACGGGGGCTATTGCGGTTGCAAATCGTCTTCCTTTCAGCACTTTTTACTCTATTGGCGCACGAACTGACGGATTTCTTTATTGTCGTTCCTATTCTTCTAAAGGTGAAATGATTTGTAAGTCTTTTGGAGGGAATAAAGTTGAGGACAATGTATATAGAGTAAAATAATAATTTCTACTCCATGCAAAACCCCCGCATTAAGCGGGGGTTTTTGTTTAAAGCTTAACTTATTTTACGCGGCCGGCGGAACCAAATACATTTTCGTTCTTTTCGGCATACATTTTGATAAGTTCTTCGCGGGCGGGACCTAAGTATTTGCGCGGGTCAAATTCCGCCGGTTTGGTGGCGAATACTTTGCGGATGGTGGCGGTCATCACGAGGCGGCCGTCAGAGTCCACATTGATTTTGCAGACAGACATGGCAGCAGCTTTGCGGAGCTGTTCTTCCGGAATGCCGGCCGTATCTTCCAATTTGCCGCCGTATTCGTTGATTTGTTTAACAGCCCATTGCGGTACGGAAGAAGAACCGTGCAATACAATGGGGAAACCGGGCAAGCGTTTGGAAACTTCTTCCAAGATGTCAAAGCGAAGTTCGGGCAAAGATTCGCCGGGTTTTACTTTAAATTTGTAAGCACCGTGAGAAGTGCCGATAGAAATAGCCAAAGAATCCACACCGGTGCGGGTGACGAAATCTTCCACTTGGGCAGGATCAGTGTAGGTGTGGTGATCGGCGCAGACATCGTCTTCAATACCGGCCAAAACGCCTAATTCACCTTCTACGGTTACGTCGTGAGCGTGGGCATATTCCACTACTTTTTTGGTCAAGGCAACGTTTTCTTCATACGGCAAGTGAGAGCCGTCAATCATGACAGAGGAGAAACCATTGTCAATGCAGTCTTTGCAGAGTTCAAAAGTATCGCCGTGGTCTAAGTGCAAGGCTAAGGGAACGGGGTTGCCCAATTCTTTCATCATTTCCACAGCACCGCGGGCCATCCAGCGTAAGAGCGTAGCGTTGGCATATTTGCGGGCGCCGGAGGACACTTGCAAGATTACCGGAGATCCGGTTTGTACACAAGCGGTAACGATGGCTTGCAATTGTTCCATATTGTTGAAGTTATAAGCCGGAATGGCATAGCCGCCTTCCATAGCGTCTTTGAACATTTGTTTGGTGTTGACCAAACCCAGTTCTTTGTAAGAAACGGTCATGAGAGACTCCTCCTAAAATTTTATATGTCTATTTTATTTTACAATTTTTCATTGAGTAATGGGATTTTCTTGTGTGAAAACTTGCCAAAAGTGCCTTTTGTGAGTATAATGTATTTACATTCTACGCGCGTGTACGGGAGAATCATGGATTTTGCAACCTTAAAAACCTTGTGCCAACTGGACGGTGTATCCGGAAGAGAAGATGCCGTCCGTCAAGAAATTTCCAACCAATTGCATTCTTTGGTCCAAGATATTCGTACGGATGTTTTAGGCAATTTGATTGCTTTTAAAAAGGGCCGCACGAACCAAAACATCATCTTGTGCGCTCATATGGACGAAGTAGGCCTCATGGTGAAATATATTTCACCGGAGGGTTTCTTGTCTTTTGTTCCGGTGGGTGGGATTGATCCGCGCACGTTGCTGGCGCAACGGGTGCGGGTACATACCAGCCAAGGGGTTTTGCGGGGAGTGATCGGCACCAAGCCGGCCCATATCACCCAAGAGGCCGAACGTGGCAAAGCCGTTGCTATGACGGAGCTGTTTATTGATGTGGGATTAACCGGTCAAGAAGCAACTGAACAAGTGCAATTGGGGGATTTTGTTACCTTGGAGCGTTCCTTTGAGCAAGTCGGTCCGAATTGTTTTTGCTCCAAGGCTTTTGATGACCGGGTGGGGTGCTTTTGTATTTTAGAAGCGTTAAAACGGGTGAAAAATCCGTTATACGGAGTGCATGTAGTATTTTCCTCTCAAGAGGAAGTGGGCTTGCGGGGAGCCGGAACTGCTGCTTTCGGGTTGGAGGCGGATTTGGCTTTAGCCATAGATGCCACGGGTGCGGCAGATATTCCGCTGTGCCGCCCGCAAGATTATATCGTCCGTTTGGGCGGTGGTGTGGCAATTAGTGCGATTGATTCTTCCACCATTACCCCTACTTGGTTGTTTGAGGGATTAAAAAAACTCAGCGCGGCTCATGATATTTCTCATCAGGTGCGCATTGCTCCGCGTGGCGGCAATGATGCCGGAGCTATTCACCGTTCTCGCACGGGGATTGCCTCTTGTGCTTTGTCTGTGCCCACCAGAAACATACATTCCAATGTGGAAGTGGTGCATCAAAAAGATATAGAAGCCACTGTGGCGCTTTTGTGTGCGGTGCTAGAAAACGGCGTAGAAAAAAGGGGATAGTATGAAAAATATAGAATTTCCTAAAAAACGCGGTATATACACGGACGTAAGAGAGATTTTGGGGCAGATAGATTATCAGCTCCCTGCTCAAGATAAAGAGCAACTGGAAAAGTTGGACATCGCCTATCGGGCTTTGGTGGCTATTTTATACAATTTTGCCACGATGTCCGGCCACCCGGGGGGGAGTATTTCCTCCGGTCGTATTGTCAGCAGTCTGATTTATAAAATGTTGGATTATGAGTTGGCCGTTCCACACCGCAATGATGCCGATATTCTTTCCTATGCTGCCGGACATAAGGCATTGGGTATGTATGCCATGTGGGCTTTACGTAATGAATGTGTACGCCTTGCCCAACCTGCTTTGTTGGCTAAGGAAGAAATCAATCAGCTCCGTCTGGAAGATTTATTGGGTTTTCGTCGTAATAAAGCCCAAAATACCCCTTTGTTTCAGCAATTTCATGTAAAACCCTTGGGCGGTCATCCTGAGCCGGTTACTCCGTTTGTCTACACCACCACCGGTGCTAGCGGGGTAGGAGATGCTTCTGCAGTGGGGCTGGCCTTAGCGGCGGCAGATGCATATGGGGAAAATTGCCCCATCGTCAATATTTTAGAAGGGGAAGGCGGCCTTACGGCAGGACGTGTGAGCGAAGCCTTGGCTTGTGCGGCTACGGCCCAACTGAAAAATGTTATTTTTCATATAGATTGGAATCAGGCCTCTATTGAGACTAATTGTGTTACTTGCGAAGGCCAAACCCCCGGTGATTATACCCAATGGACTCCGGTGGAGCTTTTCCGCATTCATGATTTTAATGTGATTTATGTGCCGGACGGACATGACTTTGAACAGGTGTATGCCGCGCAAAAATTGGCTTTAACTTTTGCCAATCATCAACCCACGGCTATTGTCTATCGTACTACTAAAGGCTGGCACTATGGGTTGGAGGGAAAAGCCTCTCACGGGGCCGGACATAAATTTTGCTCACCGGAGTTTTATGCGGCACTGGCGGAATTTGAGCAAGCATTTGGCGTCTGCGTACCGCGCTTTGAAGGAGAAAAAACACCGGAAAATATAGAAGCGAATTATTGGCAGGTATTGCAAACTGTACGGACCGCCTTGGAAAAAGAGCCTGCTTTGACGCAGTTTATTGCCGCGCGTGTGCAAGAGCGCGGGCACATGCTGAATGCCTACCGTCGGGAAGTGCGTGCAGATTTGGGGGACGTACAAAAAATTTATACGGATTTTGATCCTGCACAGGTGCCGGCTGAGTTTGAATTTAAACCAGGCGAAAGCTACACCACCCGCGGAGTTTTGGGTAATGTGTTGGCATATTTAAACAAGCAAACACAGGGGACGGTGTTGACGGGATCTGCCGATTTATATGGCTCTACCAATGCCGGCAATGCCTCTAAAGATTTTCCGAAAGGATTTTTTAATACCATGACCAATCTATATAGCCGCAGCCTTTCCGTGGGTGGCATTTGTGAGGACGGATTGGCCGGTGTGTGCAGCGGGGTATCCAGTTTTGGGCGGCATATCGGGGTAAGCTCTTCTTATGCGGCTTTCCTTTCCTTTGCTCACGTGGCGGCGCGCTTGCATGCCATTGGATACCAAAGCGGACAAGAAGCCAAAGTGCCTTGCAATACCTTGGTTTTGTTTAACGGTCATGCCGGTATGCCTACGGGAGAAGACGGCCCTACACATGCCGATCCGCAAGCTTTGCAACTTGTGCAGGATAATTTTCCTAAGGGGTTAGGAATTACGTTGACCCCGCTGGAAGTAGATGAGATTTGGCCGCTTGTAACGCGCGGCTTTCAGCTTCGTCCGGCTATTTTAAGTCCGTTTGTCATTCGCCCTTCGCATAGTTTTATAGACCGTGCGGTCGTGGGCATAGCGCCTGCGTTAGAGGCAGTGAAAGGGGTGTATTATTTACAGAAACCGCAAGGCGAAGCCGAGGGTGTTGTCTTTGTGCAAGGGGCCGGTGCGGGGCGGATATTTGTGGAAGGTGTTTTGCCGGAAATTAAAAAACACTATCCGAATATGGCGGTAATATATGTTACCAGCCGTGAACTCTTTGAACTCTTGCCCGTGCAAGAGCAAGAAAAATTAGCACCACCTGCGTGGAAAAAGATTGCTATGGCAATTACAGACTTTACATTGCCTACGGTGGATTGTTGGCTGCATAGCGATGCAGGCCGCGATTGTACGCTCTACCCCCATAAGAGCGGACAATATCTGGGAAGTGCCAAAGCCCCCAAACTCTATGAAGAGGCCCAGATGGACGCTTCCGGCCAGTTGCGCGCTATTTCCGAGTATATGAAACGGCGCAAACAAGACCGTTGGCAATAAGATATTAAGGAGAAAAAAATGGCAGAAGAAAAACCTTATTTAACCGGAAGAACTTATATTTTCAGACTTCCAAAAGGAAAAGACTTATTGGAATCGTTGGCAGGTTTTTGCCACGATAATCAAGTGAAGTGTGGTGTTGTAAATGTAATCGGTGCGGTGGAAAATGCGACGATTAGCGTATTTGACCAAGCTAAGAAGAAATATGACAAAAAAGTCATTGCTGAACCGTTGGAAATTGTCAGCTTGACGGGCAATATCAGCATTCAGGATAACCGCCCTTGTGTACACGCACATGTAATGTTGGCCAATAAAGAGTATCAGGTCTCTGGCGGGCATTTATTGCCGGGTACCAAAATCTTTGTGGCGGAAGCCTATATCCAAGAATTGGTGGGTGAGCCGAAAGTGCGCCGCATGGATAAAGTGACCAAGATTTCCTTGTGGAGCTAAAAGAGCTTTAAAAGACTTATTCAGCTGAAACGATTAGCGTACGAAACCCGATATTTCTCATATCGGGTTTCGTTACTTTATGGGCAAACGATTTTCCATATTTAAGTTTCTTGACTCCGCCTTGCCTTCGCCGTACCTGTCAGT
>JAFUJU010000002.1 GCA_017468055.1 Elusimicrobiaceae bacterium | reverse complement strand
CTGCGTTTCCTAAGTAAAAAGTCATTTTTGTTGTTTTAAGCTGTTGAGTGGCCTTTTACGCTCATTTAAGGTAGAACATAAATGAGGATCGCAAGGAGAATAAATATGAACTTGAAAAAACAGTTTGGCTACCCGGCCAAGCGTGGTCCTTTTTCTGCAGGTTTCACGCTGATTGAACTATTAGTTGTTGTACTTATTATCGGCATTCTGTCTTCCGTAGCTTTGCCGCAGTATACCAAAGCAGTAGAAAAGAGTCGAGCGGCGACAGTTATCCCTCTAGTGCGTGCCGTTAGAGATGCTCAGGACCGTTATTATATGGCCAATTCTACATATAGCGAAGATGGAACAGATTTGGATATAGAATATACATGTCCAAATAAATTCTACTGTACTTTTTATCCAACGGCTTCTTTTGGCATACGATATACTCCGTCCGGTTGGGAAATTCGAGGAGGATATGCTGTGCGGAATGCAGATTCTGGAGTATCAGAGTTGCAAAGTAAAATTTATTGCTCTGCGCTAACCGGTAGCGAGGCAGAAAAATTTTGTAAAACTTTTTCTTCCACGCCTTTGAATTATAATTCCGATGGATATACACGCTACGAAATAAAATAAGGTTTTTGATTTTAAAGGCCTCTCTCAATAGAAGAGAAACTGAATTTTATTTTGCTAGAATATATCTATGGAACTTTTTTCTCAAGTAATAGATATTTTTTTGCATTTAGATACGCACCTCAATGCGTGGGCCGCTATGATGGGGCCGTGGCTGTATGTGGTGCTTTTTGCGGTCATTTTCTGTGAAACGGGGCTGGTGGTAACGCCTTTTTTGCCGGGGGATTCCCTGCTTTTTGCGTCCGGTGCTTTGGCCGCTATGGAGGGAAGCCCTATCAATTTGGGGGTGCTGATCCCTGCTATTTTTGTGGCTGCAGTATTGGGTGACACCGTAAACTACGAAATCGGCAAGTGGCTGGGACCGAAAGTCTTTAACCGAAAAGACAGTTGGCTCTTAAACCAAGATCACCTGCGCAAAGCCCATGCCTTTTATGAAAAATACGGCGGTAAAACCATTATTTTGGCCCGTTTTATTCCGATTATCCGCACATTTGCTCCCTTTGTGGCCGGTATCGGTAAAATGACGTATCTGCATTTTATTTCTTATAACGTCATCGGCGGACTGGTGTGGGTGTTATTGTTTGTTTGTGGCGGTTATTGGTTTGCGGATTTACCGTTAGTGCAAAATCATTTCCATTATGTGATTGTGGCTATTATCGTTATTTCAGTACTTCCGGCTATCTACGAGTTTTGGGCAGAGCGAAGAAAACTTAAAAAAAATAAATAATAAAAAGCCCCGCTTAGAGCGGGGTTTTTTATTCCGTAACAGGCAAAGCGACGGGCAGTTTTCCTTGGGGTTTTATATTACCCAAAATAATATCTGCCGCTGTTTGCAGTACATATTTATTCAAGCCATAAGTTGCCAATACGGTATTAGCGTTGGGATAGTTGGCAATGTCATAAGGGCTCATAGTAGAGATGAACACATTGCGCGGATTTTCTTTGAAAAGAGCCTGAATAGTATTTTTTTGATTAATATTGGTTTTGTCCGTCCATTGCAGGCTTGTTACAATCAGCAAATCTGCTCCGGCGGCGCATTCGCGGGCCCGTTTGGCATCGATGGCTTTGGGGGTTAAGGCGGCATTGTAGGTGCGTATTTCCCACCCTTTTTGCAGGAAAGGCTTGGCAAAGCTGGGAAGTTGATCTGCAAAGCGGGCCGGGGAGAAGAAAATGGCGCACGCAGTCGGTTTTTTTCCGCGTTGTACTTGCGGATTAAAAGGGAGCAGATTTTTTCTGTCCCGCACCAATGTAACGGCGCGCTGACTGATTTTCTCTAATTCGGCCCGATAGGCTTTATCAATAGGGGCCGGCGTGGTAAAAGTGCCGTCCAAAAGGCCTAACTCTTTTTTAAGACGAAAGATTTTTTCCGCTGCGCTATTGACCCGTGCGATGCTTTCTTTACTGGCGGAAATGGCTTTGTAAATGCGGGAAACGGTGGTTTGAGGTTTAATATATCTGCCCAGTAAGATTAAATCAGATCCGGTGTTCAAAGCACGTACGGCACAGTTGGCAATCGTGCAAAAGTTGGTGGCGGCTTTCATGTCTAAACTGTCTGTCACTACCAACCCTTTATACCCCAACTGTTCCCGCAATAAGTCTTGTACAATGGGTTTAGAAAAAGTGGCAATATTTTTGCTGTCTAATGCCGGATAAATGATATGGCTGGTCATCACCCCTTGTACCCCGTGCTTAACCGCTTGTGCAAAGGGGGCAATGTGGGTTTGTTCCAATTCCTGATAAGAGGCTTTAACTATAGGCACTTGATAATGTGAATCTACAGATGTGTCTCCATGGCCGGGAAAATGCTTCACCACACTCACAATGCCGGCAGCTTTAAAACCGTTCATTAAAGAAAGCCCCATTTTGGTAACATTGGCCGGATCCGAACCAAAAGAGCGGACCCCGATAATGGGATTGTGCGGGTTACTATTAACATCTAATACGGGGGAAAAATTAATATGAACGCCGGCCCGCTTAAGCTCTAACCCTGCCAAATAGGCAATCGTGGCGGCTCCCTCTTCGTCATCGGCGGCGGAAAGCATCATGTTGGTGGGTAAATAATCAAAACCCAAGGTAATCGGTGTGTACACGGTGCCGCCTTCGTAATCAATAGAAATAAGCAAAGGAATTTTATGCGGACTTTTGGCGGCCCAACTTTGTAACTTGGTAATTAATGCTTGGGTTTGGGCCAGGGAGTAGTTACCCCACTGTATCAGCACCCCGCCTACTTTGCCACTTTCAATAACGGGGCGAAAAATTTCTGCGCTGTCTATATCCACAAATACGGTAAGGGTTTGGGCCAGTTTTTCTTGTAATGACAAATCTTCAAACCGGATTTCTTCAGACCAACAGGAAGATCCGAAAAAGAAAAAACAACTCAATGCAAAAATCAGTTTTTTAATCATGGTCTTGAATGTGCAGTAACGGTATTTCAGAGGAAGTTAAGAAACGTAAAGGCATTCCCCAATAAAACATACCTGATGTTACGTAAATCTTAGAGTTTTTTGCGATTGTGTACCAACCGTAAACATATTTATACCTTAATTTTACAAAGAAATTGAAAGGAAAAATTTGTCCGCGGTGGGTGTGCCCGCTTAACATAAGCGGAATTTGGTGTTGTGCGGCTACCTCCGTAAGTAGCGGTTGGTGGCTGAGCAAAATGCGTGGGTGGGTCGGATGCGTGGTTTGTAATAGAGCGTCCAGTTGTTCCGGCTGCAGGCGGGAGGTATGGACATCGTTTATCCCTATTAATTCCACCCCATTGGGCAAAATATAGGTTTTGTTATCCAACAGATGAATGCGGGCCTTTTGATAGAAATCAACCGATTTATCCAATCCTACATAATATTCATGGTTCCCCAATACACCAAACGTGCCGTACTTGGTTTGTAAGCCGGCTAATGCTTGGGCATATTGCTCTCTGTGCGCTCCATATTCAAACAAATCTCCCAACACAAAAACAGCGTCCGGTTTTTCTTGTGCAATTCTTTTTAAAGCTTTTTGAAAGCGTTTGACAGATACCCCTATCCCCAAATGAGCATCTGAAATGACGGCTATTTTCATTTCGGGAGCGCGGGATATCGATATATCTAGATGTTTGATTTTGGGTTGTTTAATTCCACCGATCAAAGAGCCGATGATCACGATTGCCAAAACGATCATACTGGCTTGAGTCAAAAAAGTGCGTGTCGGCAGATGAAAACAGGTACACAGGGCCTGCAGTACGGCAAAAGCCAAAACGATAAAGAAGGCCATAAATACCCAGCCGGCCCAACTGTATGCCCAAAAATAAGCAACACTTTCCCAAAGTCCGTAATGAGTACGGGTATAAGCTAGCGTTACCTGTATGAGCAACGAGAAGAGAACAGGCAAGAGTAAAACGGGCATTTTCCAACCCAAAGAGGGGAAACAAAAATAAACCCACAATCCTATTACCATTTGCATGAAAAACAAAATTGTTCCCGCTACTGCAAAAAAACCCATAAAACTCCACCGTTAGATTTAAAATTCTCTTCTTCTTTATTTTAAATAATTTCGCAATAATAAGTATAATATATCTATAGACAATATTTTATTTTTACCGAGGAAAATATTTATGACAGTCAGAGTTCGTTTTGCCCCTTCCCCGACGGGATTTTTACATATTGGAGGGGTGCGCACCGCGCTTTTTAATTATCTTTTTGCCAAAAGAAATAACGGCACGTTTTTGCTCCGCATTGAAGATACGGACGAAGAAAGAAGCACCCAAGCTTCTACCGATGCTATTTTCGAGGGTATGCAATGGATGAAATTAAATTGGGACGAAGGCCCGATGCCGGACGGCAGCAACAAAGGGCCGGATACACCGTATTATCAGGCTATGCGTGCTGACCAAGGGATTTATAAAAAATACATTGACCAGTTAATTGCTGAGGGAAAAGCGTATAAATGCTACTGTACGGCTGAAGAGTTGGAAGAAAACCGCCAAAAATGCATTGCCGAACACCGTCCTCCCAAATATAGCGGCAAATGCCGTGATCTGACCCCGGAGCAACAACAAGAGTTGGAAGCCCAAGGGCGCAAATACGTCATTCGTTTCCGCATGCCGGAAGAAGGTGACGTGGAATGGGATGATATGATCCGCGGTCATGTAAAGTTTGCCAGCAAAGATTTGTATGATTTGGTCATTCAAAAAACCAGCGGTTATCCGACCTATAACTTTGCTGTAGTGGTGGATGACCATTTGATGCGCATGACGCACGTCATCCGCGGGGATGACCATATCTCCAATACGCCGGCCCAAATCCAAATTTACCGCGCCTTAGGGTGGAAAGAGCCTATTTTTGCCCATCTTTCCATGATCCACGGACCGGACGGAAAAAAACTTTCCAAACGTCACGGGGCCACCAATGTGGTGGAATTCCGCAATATGGGTTACCTGCCGGAAGCATTGAAGAACTATTTGGCATTGCTCGGTTGGGCCACCAGCGATTCCCAACAGCTTTTTGCTGAGGGAGAATTGGAGGCCAAATTTGATATTTCCGGTTGCCAGCCCAGCCCCGCTGTCATGGACCCTGAAAAACTCAACTGGATGAACGGCGAATATATCCGCCAGACACCCATTTCCCAATTGACTGATTACGCCTTACCTTTTATTGAAAAAGCGGGCATTGATATCAGCAAAGTCAGCCGTGAACAACTGGAAGGAATTGTGGGGCTGGAACAAGAAAAATATAAACTTTTAACTGAAATTCCGGACTTGATCCGCTTCTTCTTTGAGGCTCCTGTTTTTGAGCAGGAAGCTTTGGATAAAGTTTTTGCCAAACCGGAAGCCAAAGCCGTTTTGGAAGGTATGGCTAAAACATACAGCGAATTGCCAGACTTTACGGAAGCCGCCTTGGAAGCCGCCGCCCGTAGCTTTGCTAAAGAAAACGGGTACAAGGCCGGTCAAGTTTTCCATCCGGTGCGTGTGTCTGTATCCGGCCGTACGCATGGACCGACTTTATTTAAAATGCTTGAATATATGGGCAGAGATACGGTGGTGGCCCGTTTGCAAGCGGCACAACAATATTGTAAATAAACATGAGAAAATACTGTCTCTTTGAGGGCGGAGATGTGGTGGGGCCATTCTCGGCGCAAGAATTATTAAAGCGCGCGGGATTCGGCTCTCACAGTCTTGTTTGTCCCGATGAGTACAGTGATGAAGAAGCCTACTGGAAAGAGGCGTCTGCGTATGAAGAGTTCGGCTTTGCCCCGCAAGAGGTTTCACCCGAAGCCAAAACAGAGGCAGCCACTGCCGCCCAGTCAGAGCAGTTTTTAAAAGAAATGGACAGCGTAATGTCTGAGCTGTCCTCTTTTCATGTAGGGGAAAAGAAACCTGTTTTGATGGATGACAATAAAACGGTTACTGAACCGGAAGTCCCTTCTTCCACCGAGAAAGAAGAAAAAAAGCAGGAAGAAATCCCCTTGCCGCAAGAAACGGACAAGAAGGAAGAAAAAACCCAGACCCTTACCAAAACCGGCGGAAAGACTACTACCGAAAAAACCAGCCGTAAAATTTCAGCTTTATTGTTGCAGGCTTCTGAAGAGATGAAAAAAAATCCGGAGCCTGTGGCCCAAAAGCACGTAGAGGAGTCTGTTAAGCCGGCGCCTACCTCTCAAATGCCGGTTTTACCGCAGCAGCCGGAAGAGGAAACTCCACAAGAGCAAACGGTCCCGCAAGCGGAGCCGGAACTACCGGCAGAATCGGTAGTTCGTACGATTTCTAAAGTAAATCCTTTAGAAGAATATTTTAATACCATGCGTAGCGGAGACTTAGGCAATATTTTAGGGATTCCGGACCCTAAAGAAAATTCAGATATGAGCTTGGCCCGTGCACTTCAAAACCAGTTTGAGAAAACGGAGCCCGATATTAAATCTTCCACGGAAACAGAAGATCCTTTTGATGAGTTTGCCCCCAAAGCCGTGCCGGAAGAAATAGATGAAAATCTCTTTTCCGAAAAAACCTTAGTAGAGTCCGATCAAGAAACGCATGCCCGCTTAATGGGCTCTTTGCCGGACTTACAAAAGGCCGCCCCGTTAAAGGTGGCCGGTCAGGGGCCTTCTAAGTTGGAAGAGCCGGTAACGCAACCGCCGGAGATAGATCCGGAGCAAGACCCCGAAAACACCGAACCGCCTACTTTGCAGGAAGTCATTGTGCCTGAGCAAGAGGATGACCCGAATGACCGCACGGTTAAAACCATTTTGGAAGGGACATTAAGAGTAGATACGCAACGACGAGAAATTCCCGAACCGATTAAAGATGTTCCGGCTGAAGAAGCTAAAGAACCCATTCCTGCCCAAGCCCCTGCCGTTTCAGATGGGGAAGAAGATTTTTTGCAGGATCGCGTGGTAAAACAAAAAAGCGAAGGAAAATGGAAGTTTGTTTTTATGATTTTTGGGGCTTTGCTTTTACTGTTGGGGGTGTTACTCAACTGGTTGGGAGGAGGAGATGCTGAGCAAGCACCGGCCCAAAACGCTGCTGTTCAGGAAGAGCAACAACCTGCTACCCCTAAATCTTCGGTGTCTGCCCGTGATGTAATAGCCGCTATGCAGGCCCAAGAAACCAAGGACCCTGTAGAACTGGCTAAAGAACTGGTGCAACAATATCCTTTGGGAAACGGACAGGGAACGATAGAAAACTATTTGCAGCAACGTTATCAGAAAGAATTGCAAAGCGGCTATGCGGCCTTTTGGTCGGCAGAGCCCTTGCACAAAGATGTGTATGTAGTGAAGTACCGTTTGGCCAAGACGCGCAAAGAGCCGATTGTATATATCTTTCAGGTAGATACCGCCAAGAAAAAATTGACCGGCGCGTTAAATAATATTACACTGGATTTAGTGGGTAAGATCAGATAAGAGAGGGTTTTATGTCAGAAAACGTGCAACAGACTCAAACCGAAGAAACCGGTAAATATAAAACAATCATCATGGACGACTTGTTCCAAATTATGAAAAAGAACAATGCCTCCGATATTCACCTAACGGTCGGTGTGCCGCCGGTATTGCGTGTGCAGGGCAAACTGTATCAGTTGGGACAGTATGAAGCCCTTACGCCCGAGGTGGCCCAACAGCTGATTTACTCTATCATGACCGATGACCAACGGCAACAATTTGAAGAAACGTTGGAGTGTGATTTTTCGTTCGGATTAAAGAATTTAGGCCGTTTGCGTGTAAACGTTTATAAACAAAAGGGTTGTGTGGCTGCGGCTTTGCGTTCCATTCCTAATGAGTTTAAAAGCTTTGAGCAGTTGGGGTTGCCCTCTGTTATCTACAATTTGATGAAGTTAGAAAAGGGCTTGGTGTTGGTGACCGGTGCCACGGGGTCCGGTAAATCTACCTCTTTGGCCAGTATGATCAACTACTTGAATATGCACGAAAGCAACCATATTATCACGGTAGAGGATCCGATTGAATTCGTTCACCCGCACAAACGCAGTATTGTCAACCAGCGCGAAGTGGGTGCGGACACACACTCCTTCCAAGCCGCTTTGAAACACTTCCTGCGCGAAGACCCTGATATTATTCTGGTTGGTGAGTTGCGCGATATTGAAACCATTGAGGCTTGTTTAACCTTGGCTGAAACGGGTCACTTGGTGTTTGCCACCTTGCACACCAACGATGCTATTCAGTCCATCAACCGTATTATTGACGTTTTCCCTGCCAACCAACAACCGCAGGTCCGCACGCAGCTCTCTTTCGTGTTGGAGGCTATTATTTCTCAGCAGTTGTTACCTAGTTTGGACGGAAAACGTGTGTTGGCAGCCGAAGTGCTGATTGCCAATGCGGCCGTGCGTAACCTGATTCGTGACGGTAAGGCCGAACAAATTATGAGCACCATGCAGACCAACGCCGGCATTGGTATGGTGACCATGAACCAAACTTTGGGTGACTTGTATATCCAAAAGAGAATTTCTTTCCAAGAAGCGATTTTGCACACCAGCGATCCTTCCGGTTTGAAAGGCTATTTGACGCAGAAAACAGGACAAACGAGCTTCAAATAAGAGATTATTTTACAGAAAAAAGATACAGGGTAAAACTTTTGTTTTACCCTGTTTTTCTTATCCCATCTATATTGCCTCCACCCTCGTCATCCAGCAAGGGCTTTGTGCGAGATATAACCTTGTTAAAAGCCGATATTACAAACGTAGTCAAAATACCTGCTTTTTAGGAAAAACTGTTTTGTATGTTTGAGTAAATTTTTACGAGTTTACAAAACAGCCTAAAAAGCAGGTATTTTGGTTTGTATTATTCGGCTAGCTTTTTTGGTTACTTTTTTTGCAATGAAAAAAAGTAACACTCTCCCGTCGGGAAAGTGCAGCACCGCTTGACACGTTTTTTTTTTTTTGCTACAATTTCGGTGTTGTTTGCAGATCCGAATCTTAAAGGCTGTTTGGTTAAGCTTAAGGACGTATAAAAGGAGAGAAAAATGAAAAAAGGTTTTACGTTGATAGAACTCTTAGTAGTGGTCTTAATCATCGGTATTTTGTCAGCAGTGGCGTTGCCGCAATACACCAAAGCCGTGATGAAAAGCCGTTATGCCAACTTAAAAACATTGGTGCATAGTGTGGCGCAAGCCGCCGAAGTATATTATATGGCCAATGGTGAATATCCTACTAGGATTGATGAATTGGATATTGATATCGGTGGAACCGAGTATATAGATGGAAACACAACTCACCGTCTTTTTGATTGGGGGAAGTGCTCTTTATTCTCAAATCCAGCTGGTGATCGTGTGGTTTGCCATAATTCTTCAGCAAATATGGGGTATATGGTTGGATTTCAAAATTCTAGCAATAAAACAGGTGCAAGAGTGTGTATTGCCCGTAATATAGATTTAACTTCTCATCAAAATAAAATTTGCAAACAAGAAACGCAAGATCCTAATCCTAGTAACCCTGAAGGCACTTATTACGAGTGGTATTATCAAGATTAACAATGTCCGCTGTTGGAAAGCGTGGCTTTATCACGCAGTTTGCGGTGGTAGGTAACGGCAAAACGGTGTACTTCGTCACGAATTTCCATCAGCATATTTAAGGCCGGGTCTCCGATGGGCAGTTTGATGCTTTCTTCTTGGCCGGGCACATAAATGCCTTCATGCGTTTCTGCCAAAGAAATCATCGGGATATAAAGCCCCGCTTTTTCACACGCATTGAGCGCGGCGGTAATTTGACTTTTGCCGCCGTCTAATAAAATTAAATCCGGCTTTTGGGCGGGGTCTCGCTTGATTTGGCGCAAACGGCGGTACACACTTTCTTGCATCATGGTAAAATCACTACCGCCTTTTTCGGGCAGTTTGGAGCGGATTTTAAAGCGGCGGTAATGCTCATGGTTTTTCTCTCCGTTGATATAGCACACCATACAGCCCACCGCCTCGCGGCCGAATAAGTGAGAGTTGTCAAATGCTTCTATGTGTGCGGGCAAGCGGGTGAGCCCCACAATGTGTGCCAAACGTTTTAGTTTATCCGAATTGGCAATAGACTGCACAATCTTTTCATCTTTGTATTGGCCTACGATGACCCGCTCTTTCATGTGCTCCAATGCTTGTAAAAAATTGCGGTACACAGCAGCTTGTTCGTATTTCATATCGGCAGAGCATGCCTGCATCAGTGCGGTAATTTGGGCGGTAATATCCTTAAAATCTCCATCTAAAAACAGGGCCATTCTTTGGGCTATTTTCCGGTACTCTTCATAAGAAATTTTGCCCGTACACGGGGCCGGACATTGGCCTGTGTGAAAATATAAACACATATTTATTTTTTTATGGTCCAGCTCTTTCTCCCGTGAGAAATTCCACTTACAGGGGCGCAGGGGTGCATATTTACTTTTCCATAAAAAACGCATCAAACTGCGTACAATGCTGGATTTGGGATATGGACCGAAAAATAAATCTTTTCCGGCTGTTTTTTTTCGCACCAAGCTAAGACGGGGAAAATCTTCACTCATGGAAAGTTTTAAATAAGGGTATTGCTTGCCGTCTTTACCTAAAGAGTTAAAAAAGGGCTGATATTTTTTGATGAGTTTTTCTTCTAGTACCAAAGCATCACGTTCCGAAGCGGTGGTAACATAATCAATTTTGTAAATCATCGGCAGCAGACAAGGCAATTTCCAGCCACGGGAATAGAGATTGCTATCTTGAAAATATTGCTTTACGCGGTCTGCTAAATTTTTGGCTTTTCCCACATAGATTACCGTGCCCTCTTTGGAGCGCATGATATATACACCGGGTTTTTGGGGTAAAAGCTCTATTCTTGGGTCCATGTCATATTTTAGCATTTATGGCATTTGCCAAAAAGCCCTTAAAAATGGTTTAATATATATAAGAACTGACGGGGGCTTTAAGGTGTGTGAAGCAGACCCGAGTTTGATTTTCGGTTGACCCCCGTCTATAAAATAGGGTAAAATATATACCAAGAGAG
>JAFUJU010000077.1 GCA_017468055.1 Elusimicrobiaceae bacterium | reverse complement strand
CGCAAGAACACAATGGCTTGTTCCATGTCATTGTTGTTTTGTTCCAAGGCTTTTTTGCAGTCCATCAGACCGGCGCCGGTTTTTTCTCTTAAAACTTTAATATCTTCAGCTAAAGACATTTTTTTCTCCTAATATTAAATCTTTTTCTGAAAGCCGCACGAGGCGGCTTTCAGAGAGCAAAAAGACTATTTAGCTTCTTCAGCTTTTACTTCTTCTGCAGCTTTTTCAGCTTTTTCTTCGGTTTTGGCCGCTTTTTTCGTGGTTTTTTTGGCGGTCGTTTTTTTAGCAGTGGTGGTCTTTTTGGCAGTGGTTTTTTTGGCGGCTGCTTTTTTGGCGGGTTTCTTTTCTTCTTTTACTTCTTCCGCTTTTACTTCTTTAGCAGCTTCTTCGGCTACGGGAGCCTCTGCCACTACTTCTTCTTTTACTTCTACTTCTACTACTTCTACCACTTCTTCTGCTTTGGCAGCTTCAGCTTCTTGTTCGGCTTTTTCAGCAGCTAACATGACGCTTTCGAAAGCTTGGGCCATGGCCGGATTGGCCGGGGCAGCTTCACCATCTTCGGTAGCGGCGGCTTGGGCAGGCTGTTTGGCAGCTTCAGCTTCGGCGCGGCCTTCTAAGACGGCATCTGCAATGGCTCCGCAGAAAAGCTTAATAGAGCGGGCAGCATCATCGTTACCCGGTACGGGCACGTCAATCAAGTCCGGATCGGAATTGGTGTCACACACAGCGACCACGGGCAAACCGAGCACATGAGATTCGCGCACGGCACCGGCGGTATCAACCGGATCAATTACAAAAACTACGTCCGGCAAAACTTTCATATCGCGGATACCACCCAAAAGTTTTCGCAAGCGGTTTAATTCTTTGGTTAAACGGCTGGCTTCTTTTTTGGAAATGGCTTTAAACACGCCGGAAGCTTCCCATTTTTCTAATTCGTTCATGCGTTCG
The DNA here is from genome assembly GCA_017468055.1 of Elusimicrobiaceae bacterium. Lineage (GTDB taxonomy): Bacteria > Elusimicrobiota > Elusimicrobia > Elusimicrobiales > Elusimicrobiaceae > Avelusimicrobium. Next base: position 2,474 of record JAFUJU010000077.1, on the reverse strand, counting down.
ATGGATTTTTTAACCGTTTGGAAGTTGGTTAAAGTTCCACCCAACCATTTTTCACAAATGCAGTAAGCACCGCAGCGGGCAGCTTCGGTAGCGATGGCTTCTTGGGCTTGTTTTTTGGTACCGACGAATAAAAACTTAGCGCCTTTTTTAGATTCTTCTTTTACAAAAGCGCAGGCTTTTTTCAGTTCTTTGGCGGTTTTTTGTAAGTCTAAGATATGTACCCCGTTGCGTTCGCCAAAAATATAGCGGCTCATTTTGGGGTTCCAGCGGGAGGTTTGGTGACCAAAGTGCACACCCGCTTCCAACATGGACTTCATGGATACGTTGCTCATTATAATCTCCTTGTGAGGTTTCACACCAAAATTAGAGAAGAGGATTCTCCGGCGGTGGAATACCTGGGATTTATAAAAACCAAGGCTTTAATTTTCTACAGTTTTCGCCCGATTATTATAAACCTTATTATTATTATACAAAAAAACGCACCCTTGTGGGGTGCGTTTTAAAACGGTTGTTATCCGATTAGAAACGGCCGTTGACAAAAATCATAGCCGGCAAGAAACCGTTGCGGGCAATGTTGGCCAGACCGATTTGGATACCATAGATGTGTTCGGCATAGTTGACAAAACCCAACTGTACACCGGTTACATCTTTGGAGTAGTTGACAAAACCCAATTGGGCGCCTTCAAAGGAGTTAGCCAAGTTGACAAAACCCCATTGAACACCGGTGAAGGTTTGTTCGTTATGGGTAACTAAACCGGATTGCAAACCGACAAATTCTCTGGATTTGGCATAAAGAGAACCTTGCCAACCTTTAAATTCCGGAGTAACGGCATGGATCCAAGCCAATTGGACACCGGTTACTTCATCAGAGGTGTTAGCATAGATGAAATCATATTGAACACCGGTGATTTCTTTGGCGGCAGAGCCTAAACCGAAATCTAAACCTTTTACTTCATCAATGTTGTTGTTGGGAGCGGCGACGGCAATGTCACCCCACAAAGAAACTTTAATGTTGGAGTTTCCGTAAGCCATGGCAGGAACGGCAGCCACAGCCAAGCACAGCGCGAGTACTAATTTTTTCATGTAACTATGTGCTCCTATTCATATAGTATTGAAACGACTTTTTTATTGTAACTTTTTTTTCTGTCTGAGTGCAATTAAAAAACCCTGCCGTTGGGGCAGGGTCTGAAGACAGTCAGTTTTTTAGAAACGGCCATTAAGTAAAATCATAGCCGGAAAGACTCCGTTATCAGCTATATTTACTAAACCCACTTGTAAGCCGTGGATATTTTTGGCGTAGTTGACAAGGCCCAACTGTACCCCTTTGACAACCTCCGCTTGGTTATAAATACCCCATTGGAGTCCTGCCATTTCTCCGTCAGTAATACTGATAAGGCCCCATTGTACGCCTTTGACGTTGTTGGCTCTGGCATACAAACCGCCTTGTATGCCGCGTACTTCTCCGGCCAAATCCACCAAAGCGTGACTGGCACCAATCATTTTCTGCTTTGTGTTGGCGTATAAAATATCAAACTGTACGCCGTATAAACTATGAGCCGTAGAGCCCAAGCCTAAGTCTACCCCTCTGACATGATCTATGTGGTTGGGTATAGCAATGGCGGCCCGATCCCACAAAGAGAGCTTGAAGGCTCCTACACCGGCAAAGGCAGGTGCAGATAATACAACTAAGCACAACAACATGACTATTTTCTTCATACGTATGTCCTCCCCCTAGGTAATTTACTTCTTCCCTTTTTTTTAGAAAATACTTTTTGCTTTCACAAGCTGAAAAAAAGGTTATTTGGGAATTAAAAGCAACAGTGTCATTCTGTGTCGAATTTGCTACAATAATATATATGACGGAAAATGATTTTTATAAAAATTTTGAAGTACCGGAAGATTTAAAATTCCGTGTATCGGATATTATGTTGATGGGGGGGCTGAATTGTTCTGCCAAGCTCTCGCCCAAGTATTTTGAAAATATTTTTACGCCGCCCAATCAAATTACTGAAGTGCGGGTAGAGCTGGAGTTTTGGCCCACGGGTAAAGAAATTACGGTCCGCGGCCGTGTATATGGCCAACGGCAAGTGCGCTGTGACCGTTGTTTGAAACAGGTTTCTCAGACGTTTGACGAAAATTTTATGGAAAGCTATAGCGCACAAAGCGAAATAATTGATATAATGTTACTGGTGCGGCAGACGCTTGCACTGACTGAAGATATTCAATTTTTGTGCAGTGATGATTGTAAAGGGCTCTGCTCTTTGTGCGGAAAAGATTTGAACGAAGGTCCGTGTCAGTGTCAGCCGGAAGTTTTATCGCCGTTTGCGGCGTTAAAAGGAAAATTTAAATAACATCATTTGACGTGTCAAATGTACAGGAGTTACAACAATGCCTAATCCGAAGAAAAAACATACCCGTTCCAGAAGAGATCTTAGACGTTCTCACAATTCTGTGATCGAAGTGCCCCAGCTCGT
>JAFUJU010000076.1 GCA_017468055.1 Elusimicrobiaceae bacterium | reverse complement strand
GAGATCTTTAGAACCGTCTTCGGGCGTAATGAAACCATAACCTTTTTGGTCGTTAAACCACTTCACTTTTCCGTTTGCCATTTTACTATTTACTTCCTTGTATTAATTATTTCGGATACCTAAACTTAATAAGTATCTATACTTATTATAGCATAACTTTTTCTTTTTCACATGAGATTTTGTGAAATCTTTTTGCTATAGTGAATGTATGCAAGTGATAGAAGCCGTACCAAATATATCCGAGGGAAGAAATCCCGCCGTTTTACACGCGCTGGAAGAATTGTTGCGCGCTTGCAAAGGAATTACTCTTTTGGGTATAGACCCCAATCCGTCTGCCAATCGTACCGTTTTTACGTTTATCGCAACGCCTGAGGCCATGCGCGAGGCCCTGCCTAAATTTATTACATCGGCCTGCCATTTAATAGACATGCGCACTCATCAGGGGGCGCACCCTCGTCTGGGCGCGGTGGACGTATGCCCGTTGGTACCGCTTCAACATATTTCTTTGACAGCATGTGCCAACCTTGCCAAACAAATAGCGCGTCAGGTTTCTATGCAAATTCCCTTACCTGTTTATTTATATGAGGCGGCCGCCACCTCAGAAGAGCGGAAAAATTTGGCTTTTATCCGCCGCGGAGAATATGAAAGTCTGCCCGAAAAACTACGCACATTTCCGCCAGATTTCGGACCGAAAGAGTTTACCCCTTCCGTGGCCAGAACGGGGGCTTGCATCATGGGAGCACGTAATTTTTTGATTGCGTTTAACCTGAATTTAAACACGCAGGATCCTGCTCCGGCCCGACAAATTGCCGCCAGAATCCGCCAAAGTAGTGGCGGCATGAGAGGACTTAAAGCCATCGGATGGTATATGGAAAATTTTAAACGGGCGCAAGTATCTTGTAATATTACCGATTTTCATGCAGCTCCCCTTCATCTGGTTTATCAGCGCGCCCAACAAGAAGCTCAGAAACTGGGCCTTCAAGTTACCGGTAGCGAACTGGTGGGGCTGATACCGCTAGAGGCTTTGCTGGCCGTCGGTCACTATTTCAATCCGCTAGAAAAAAGCACCGCTACCCTTGTGGAGATAGCGGCGAATAAATTAAATTTAAGTGAAGTAAAACCTTTCTGCGCTCAAGAGCAAATTTTACAAATCAAAGCCGGTTTAGAGAGCCTTACTTAATTGTAAAAATTGCGCTAAACCCACTTCCTCCGCACGTACCGTAGGTTTTAAATTAAGTGCGTTCAAAGCACTTTCCACTTTTGCTTTTTCATATCCGCATAAAGAAAGAGAATTAAACAGCGTTTTCCGCCGATGCAAAAAAGCCGCTTTCACCAAACGCACCAAACGGGCATATTCAGTCCCCCGTTCCAGAGGCCATTCTTTTTTATCAAAAGTAAGCACCATGCTTTCCACTTTCGGTGGAGGATTAAAGCAAGCCTTTCCTACTTTCAACAATTGTTTAGGAACACTGCGCACTTGACTCAAAATACTCAAAGGGCCATATCCGTCCGCACCTACTTTAGCCAAAATACGCTGCGCTTGTTCTTTTTGGAACATAAACACAGCCCCGTCAAAAAAAGGCCACGCAAGCACCTTATCCAGAATTTCGGCCGCGTCAATATAGGGCAGATTGCTCACAAAAAAAGTAGGCTCTTGGGCAAGTAAATTAAAATCAAATTTTAAAAAGTTCTGCAAAATCACACGCCCTTTCAAAGCGGGAAAATGTTCTTCTAAATATGCTTTCATTTCAGGGTCAATTTCCACGGCGCTAAAACGGGAAAAATTTTTCTGCACCAGCAGTTCCGTCAGCGCACCCTTACCGGGGCCTATTTCCACCACGTTTGTTGCTGACGGCGGCACCGCCGCCACAATCCCCCCTATCACATTTTGGCTCACCAAAAAATGTTGTCCGTATTTTCTCATTCTTCCTCCAACACTTTCAAATTTTTCTTAGCTGTCTTATTTTCGGGGTCTGTCTGCAGTGCCCGCAGATAATACGCTTTAGCGCGGCTGTCATCCCCGTCAATTACGGCCGCCGTGCCAAGGCCGAGCCAAGGTAAAACATCTTGCGGGTTTTGCGCAGAAGCCTCTAAGAAGGCCTTTTCTGCCTCCACACTACTACCGGATAATAACCCTGCCAACCCTTGCAAAATCAGGTATTCAGGCGCTTTTTTATTCAACACTTCTTCTTGTAAATCAGTTTCTATTTCCTCCACATACCGCACCCAGCTTTTGCCCATGACCCACAATCCCATATCATTACCTACAATGCGCGGATCATATACGGCTTTGGGAGTATGGCTCCTGTTTTGGGTAAGTGCAGACGGAGCGCGGTAATCCGCCGTGCGCCCTTGCAAGGCCATATTGACATCATATTTTTCAGAGCCTGCCTTTACCGCGCGGGCTAACTCATCGGCAAATGCTTGTACTTGTTGCAGGCGAAGCTTTTCGTCCCCAGCGCTCAGCGTAAAACTGCGCTTAAAAGAAATGGGCGAAAGGCCGTCTGCAGTTATATCACTTTTACCGCGCAAAGCCTGATATTGCTCGGCAAAGTTACTTTGCGTCTTTTGTTTTTGCGTTTCTTGCGGGGGTACAAAATCCAAGGATACCTCTACTTGGATATCTTTCCCCACGGGTACTTTCAAAAGGCTTTCTTTAAATTTTTTTATTTGCTCTTGAAATGTTTGTTTGTCTCTGCCGCTGGCGCGATAAACGGCATTGAGGGCCAGCCCGTCTGCCTTAAAACGAACGATGGAGAAAGCCCCTTCCAACACTTCGCGCGCTGTCTGCTTTTGTCCTTGTCTTAGCAATAAATAGGCATAACGCAGACGCGCCACAAAATCTCCCTGTTTTGTTTTGACGGCTTTTTTATAATATTTGAGTGCGGCCGGATAGTCTTCCCGTTTTTCGTACAATGCCGCCAAAGCCAGTTGTGCATCTTCATACTTAAAGAATAGTTTTAAAGCCTTTTGGTAGGCGGCTTCGGCCTGATCGTCGCGCCCCATAAAATCATACAAATTGCCCAGTTGGTAACGGTATAAAGCCTCCCGCGGGGCAAGCTCCACCGCTTGGCGGAAATGGTCTAAGGCTTTTTCAAAGTTCTTTTGCGCCGCATATGTAGACCCCAGATTCATGTGCGTGTCTGCCTTGGCAGGGTCCAGACGATGCGCGTGTAAAAAGTTTTCCTGTGCTTTGTCTATATTGCCTTTCCAGCCCCACGCAATGCCTAACAGCTGATAACCCATCGGATTTTGGGGGTCTAGGCGCAGGCCCTCGCGGTATTCGGTCATGGCTCCGTCCACGTTTCCGCTCCAGTACAAAGAAGAGCCGTATAATAAATGCGGCAACGGGTCTTGCGGATTTTTGATAATGGCCTTGGCAAAAGAATTGGCCGCCGCCTGATACTTGGCCCCTGCCATTTCCCCCATGCCGCGGCGCATGTCGGACATAGATTGCTCCAGCATAATTCTGTCCCACACGGTTTGGGAATAGTCTGTCTTTACTTCTTCTTTGCCAAAATTAAACGGGAAAAACCCCCACGTCACAGACGCACCCAATAATAGTAAAGCCATCAGTAGTAAAAATCTCATGTATTTATTGTAGCAATATTAAAAGAAGCGGCAAAAGAAAAGAAAGGTTAGAATGAGGAAAAGAAAAAGAGTAAAATTTACTTTTCACCCTAAATTTTCTCCACAAAAAACCCCGAGGCTTTCGCCTCGGGGTTTTAAATACTTTCATTTATATACGGCTACTCGCACGTCTTTGAGAGTTTCCGGTCATTCTACCGCCATCACTACCCTCTCCAGAAGAGAGAACAGCCTGCGGTTTATAATCTAATCCTAATTCCGCAACTTTAGAAACATAATCTAAAGCATCTTGGATAGGCATATTTCCGGTCAGACTATCGCATTTTCCTTCATTGGCAAACAATATATCATTGTAAGTTTCTACATATTTTTTGCGATTATCATCCACTATTGTCGTCGGCGAACAATTCAAGTTTTCTACCGCAATAGGGGAAATAATGTCACTGACCATACTGGCCAAGGGGTATTTTCCTTTAACCTTTACAGTTTCTATTTGCTGTTTAGGTGTGTGATAGATACCTCCATTAGTGCAGGAAACATAGTTGCCCCAATGATACGGATCGCTAGAGAAACGCGGATCTACAACCATATTGCCATCTTTTTTCACATATTGGTTCGGGTAATAAGCAGAATCCAAACCGATATAGATAGCAGCCGCACCGAAGGTATTGGTCATTTCCAATCCGGCAGCTTTTCCTTTCGTATCTTCAGAGCTCAAAGCAACACCGCGCATCATAGTACAAACGGCAGCTCTGGGGACCTCATTCTTTTGAAGTACATTCTTAGCAATATACATAGCATCTACAAACTCTGCCAAGAAGATTCCTTCATTATAGTAGTCAAACAAGAAAGTTCCTTTTCTCTTATCCTCTTCCAAGGCATTGAAGTCGTTTACTACCTGAGTCATAAAGGTAGCAGCCGCATTAGAACTACGCGTATCCAAAGTAGCTTGATCCAAACGAGCTTTGCTATCGTCGGACAAGTTAAGGAACAACTTCGCTGCATCCGCCTTTTTGACTTTAAAACTACCGCTTTGTACATCCAAAATACGGTGACCTTCCAGATCGGTAGGAATAGCCGAAACTTCTCTTGATAACAACAAGTACGGTTTCGTTTTATCCACCAAAGTTTCCGGATTTATCGGAGTAATTCCGGTCGGCACAGTCATTTCCACGCTAGGAGTGGTGGAGCTGTAGTCAGCCGTATCTTTGGACTCTTGATCGCCTTCTTTTGCCAACCACTTAGCGACTATTTCTTTAGGAGCTTCTGCAGTGGCTGTGGCAAAATAAGCTGTTAAAGCATCCAACTGTTCTTTGCTCAACGGAGCTCTAAATACAGAGGCACCTGCTCCATTATCTTCTTCAGTAGAGTGGGTTCTAGTCGCAGTAACCTGAATGGGGGTTAAGTTTTCTCCCACAATTTCTACCGTTACGTTAATTCTTTCTTCTGGCTTATTTCCATATACTTCAGGATCGTAAGCCAACACTGCATGAATGTCTCCTAAGCTGACAATATTTTTGGCCGTGATGTTAAACTTGGTCCATTCACAAAGTACTTGACCGCCGTCTTGTCCGGCCACGTACTCAGCAATGAAGTCCTTGTACATCATAGGCAAGATCTTTCCCATTTTTTTATCTCCAGGGAACGGATCTTTCTTCATCACGTAGCCTTCAATGGCCAAAGGTTGAACTGCCAAACCATCTATTTTCAGTTTATCCCATTCTGTACCTTTCGTAGAGTCTCCTTTAGCTTCAGAAGTATAAACTGAACCTTTATGATTCCCCCAACCATGTAAGTTTTTGTTGGTTTCATCAATAACAGTAGCTCTTTGTGCGCCATCAACTAGTGTTTCGTAATTTTTATACTTGAATTCTCTTCCTTCAGCCCAGTATATTACACACTCATTAGCAAACTTAGAATCAGAGATTTCCACATCGCTTGCTAATGCTTGAGCACCGCCACGCACTTTAGTTTGATCGGTTGTACTATTATCTTTCGCTGCATATTTAATATTGTTGTCAGCGTTGACAATGCGAGCACTACCGTGTCCTCCGTCTTTTGTTTTCGCGGCAGTATTTCCGGCATTGAAACCTGCAACAGCACTTCTCAGTTCTGTTTTGGGTTTACAAAGCGGCTCACCATTGAACTCTTGGTTTTTCACTATGACAACGTGGTAATACTTGTCATACCCGTTTTCAGAAAAATACGAATGAGGCTTCAAGATAAAAGAATGATTGGCTATCTGTTTACAATCACTTTGTTCTTTTACCGTATGTTTATTTCTATCTAACAATTCTTTCACTTCTCCGGTGTAGGCATTGTTGAAGCAGTGACGCACACGGCCCCAGTAAGACATTTCATTCATGGCAGGAGAAGAATCAGACCAATCGCCATGCGTATCAAATCCCAAATCTTTATCGCCTTTACACCATGTTTCATAGGCACTAGCTTTATCAGATATTTCTTCGCCACAAACCAATGCCCAACCTTCTGAATTTTTGAAAGATCCTTCAGGATTGCAAAATTGTTCAAGAGTAACAGCTCCTCCCTCACCCAACATTTCACATCCGGCAGGACTTCCGGCCATAGCTGTAGAAATACGGCCCATATTACCCATGGATACGTCGTCAGTAGCGGAGAACAAACAGGACAAAGCACCATTGAGGTACGGCACTATGAATCCGTCCACTATCCCTTTCAGCAGGGGTTCAAACAGGCCTTTTTTCCAGAAGAAATATTTCCATTTCCATTTCTCCATTTCCTGTTGTTTCATCATGTCCCACCACCACGGAGTAATACCTTTATACTCAGAGTGCGGGTCCCACTTACCGGCGCCGGCGCCACCCACAAAATCCCCACCGCCAAGACCGCCTAACGGGGCTTGGTTGGCTTTCAAGGGGTCGTACATAGCGTCGTTCAACGCTTGCAAGGCATTTGCTTTACCCATGGCATCGCGCGAAGCTCTGGCCTGAGCGGCAGCGCCTTGGCCAAAGTAAGAGCGGGACGGATTGCCCGCCGCGCGCAGCGGTTGTAAAGAAACCGGCTTTACGCCTTGTTTGGGAGTCGGAGCGGAAGAGGCTTTCGCCGCGGTCTTCAAATTAGCACCGCCAAAACGGCCAAAACCGCCGCCACCACCGCGCAAATTCATGCCCGCAGAACCCAATTTATTTACTTTGGTCGGGGAAGGAGCTTGTCTTTGGAAAGCAGCTCTGGACGCCGCAGGCGCCTGCTGACGGTAGCTATTTTCGTTGTGATACGAACGCGCAGGCGGCGTGTAGGTATCGTCCAAACCGTCTCTATTATCATAAGAACCCAAAGACGGAGCGGGTTCCGGTTCGCCCCAACCTTTGATTAAGCTCAAAGGATCGCGCACAGAAAGCTGGGCAATCTGGGCGGAGGGGTCTTCAAAACTAGGGTCAAAACCGGAGCGATCCGGTTCAAACACAGAATCGGTACCCGGGGTGATGATAGCACCATCTTCCACCGAGCCGCTGTATTTATACAAGAAAGGCAGCATCAGTAATGCCGCGGCAGCCGCTACAAAGAACGGAGCGTCCCGACGGGTGCGCTCAAACAACGTCTTTTTGGGCTTGCCGTTGTTGCCGATCTTGGAGGAAACACGTTTAGAGAACGGATTAAAAGCAGGCTTGCTGTTCTTAAT